>NZ_CP018789.1:1307618-1634523 GCF_002139855.1 Campylobacter porcelli | reverse complement strand
TCTTTTCCCTTTAAATTTATTGGCTAATATTTTACTAAAAATTTAATTAAAAATGACTTATTATGGTATTATTGTGATTTTGAATTTAGATTATATGTGAATAATGTGAATAACTCAAAAGGATATATGTGAAAATCTTAGGAATAGACCCTGGAACTCGCAATTGCGGCTATGCGATAATTGAGAAAATTGGCAATAAAAAGATATTAATTGAAGCTGGACTTATAAAAATAGAGCAAGATAGCTTACAATACCAAATAACCCAGCTTTGCGAAGGGCTAGATCTTATATTTAAAACGCATAAGATTGATGCGGTGGCGATTGAGGATATATTTTTTGCATATAATCCAAAAACCGTCTTAAAACTTGCTCAGTTTCGAGGTGCCCTTAGTCTTAAAATACTTCAAATTCATGGTGAATTTAGTGAATATACTCCACTTCAAATTAAAAAAGCAGTAACTGGCAAAGCCAAAGCAGCAAAAGAGCAAGTAGCCTTTATGGTAAAGAGGATGCTAGGGATCAATAAAGAGATAAAGCCACTTGATATAACTGATGCTATAGCAATAGCTTTAACTCATAGTTTTAATGTAAAATCTTAATCTACTGACAACCTTCACACTCTATACTTCGGTCAATTGGCTTATTATCAAGATGGCTTGAGTCTGGGCTTTCACTTCTTAGATAGTATGTGGATTTTACCCCTAATTTCCACGCTAGAGTGTAAATTTCACTTAGATATTTTCCACTAGCTTTATCTAGGCTCATAAATATATTTAGGCTTTGACCTTGATCTATCCACTTTTGGCGGATCGCACAAGCTTTAACAAGTAGCCTTTGGTCTAGCTCATATGCTGGAGTGTAGTATTGCCAAGTTTCAGGGCTTAAATTTGGCACAACGCAAGGAGTCATACCGCTTAAGTTTTGCTCAAACCATTTTCGTTTATATACTGGCTCAATTGTTTGAGTTGTCCCTACTAATATACTTATGCTTGAAGTTGGTGCTATAGCCATTAAATAGCCATTTCTTATTCCATCTTTTTTGACCTTTTCTCTTAATTTTTCCCAGTCGCAATTTCCCTCATCAAATAGACTTCCGCCACGATTGACAAGGGCTTTTGCGTTTGGATTTGCTAGGTCTATTGGGAATATTCCTTTGCTCCAGTTTGAGCCTATAAAATCTGGATAAATACCCTTTTCTACTGCTAAATTTGATGAAGCGTAAATGGCGTTGTAGCTGATATTTTCCATTATTTCATCTATTTTTTCAAGGTGTTCGTAGCTACCCCATTTTATCTGCTTTGTAGCTAGCATTTCAGCCTCGCCCATAACCCCAAGCCCGATTGAGCGACTGGCTAAATTTGTATGTTTAACCTTAGCGTGTGGATAGAAATTTAGATCTATTACATTATCAAGCATTCTAATGGCTATTGGAGTTACTCTTGCTATATCTTCTGGCGTGTTGATTTTGCTTAAATTTATACTAGCTAGATTACAAACGGCTGTTTTACCATCTTTTAATCCTTTTTCTACTATGAATATATCTTTATTATTTAATCTATCTAACGCAGTAATCTTTTTAGCCTTTTTAGTATATCCACCATCAACTGTTATATCTATATTTTCATCAAATAGATCGTAGCTTCCATCTGTGTATGTAACTTTGGTTTGGTAGTAGTTTGGCTCGGTATTTTGAAAAATTTCAGTGCATAAATTTGAGCTTCTAATTATGCCTTTATGGGAGTTTGGATTAACTCTATTTGCACTATCTTTAAAGCATAAAAATGGCATTCCACTCTCAAAATAGCTTGTGAGAATCTTCTTCCATAGCTCTTTGGCTTGGACTACACTTTTAGCTATATCTTGATTATTTTCATACTCTAGATATTTTTTTTGAAATTCATCTCCATATAAATCGCAAAGATCAGGAGTATCTGCTGGGTCAAATAGCGTCCATCTCTCGTTATTTTCTACCCTTTGCATAAAAAGATCATTTATCCACAAAGCTGGAAATAACTCATGAGCTCTGCGACGCTCTTCGCCAGAGTTTTTACGAAGGTCTAAAAAGTCGCTTACATCCATATGCCAAGGCTCGATATAAACCGCTATCGCGCCCTTTCTAGTCCCTAGCTGATCGACTGCGACTGCGATATCATTTGTAACTTTTAAAAATGGTATTATTCCACCAGCAGCGTTTTTATGCCCATCTATGCTTCCACCCATCGCACGCACCTTACACCAGTCCCAGCCGATACCACCACCAAATTTAGAAAGCAACGCCATCTCTTTATAACTATCAAAAATCCCCTCTATATTATCAGGAGTGCTTCCGACATAGCAACTTGAGAGCTGATGTCTTGTGGTTCTAGCGTTGCTTAGAGTTGGAGTTGCTAGCATTACTTCAAATTTGCTGATTATATCATAGAATTTTTTCGCCCAGCTTTGAGAGTCAAGCTCATTTTGAGCTAAAAACATAGCAATAGCCATAAACATCTGCTGAGGTAGCTCGATTGGTTTACCATTTTTATCTTTTATAAGATACCTATCATAAAGGGTTTTTATCCCAAGATATGTAAATTGCATATCTCGCTCTGGTTTTATATATGCGTTTAGATCTTCAAGATCATATTTTTCCTTTAAACCTAGTAGGATTCTTCCCTCTTTTTCGGCTCTATTTAGATAGTCTTGAAGAGTGTTATATCCGCTAAATCCAGTAGCTTTGTGATATAAATCATACAAAAATAGCCTAGCTGCGACAAATGTCCAGTTTGGGCGGTCAATGTCGATCTTATCAACTGCAGTTTTTATAAGAGTTTGCTGGATCTCTTCAGTTGTGATATTATCACGAAACTGAATTTTCGCATCAACTTCAAGCTCACTTAAGCTTACATTATCTAATCCATCTACAGCTTCGCTTGTGTATTTTTTGATCTTAGATATATCTAACTCTTCGGTTCTACCATTTCTTTTTATAACTTTCATATTATCGTTAATACCTTTTTTTAAATTTTAAATACTCTTTGAAATATTCTATCTACATTTTTTGTATAATAATCATAGTCAAAACACGCTTTTATCGCATTTTCATCTAATTTCTCTTTTAGCTCATTATCGTTTAATAAATTTTGTAAAAATAGACTTTCTCCATTGTCATTGATCGCTTTTTTACCCTCTTGTAAGTCAGCCCAAACTTTCATGGCGTTCCTTTGGACGATTTTGTATGCGTCTTCTCTGCTTACTCCTTGTTTTGGAAGTTCTAAAAGGACGCGTTGAGAAAAGACTAATCCGCCTGTTAAATTTAAATTTTTCATCATATTTTCTGGATATACAACCAAATTTGCCAAAATGGTATTTAATCTATTTAGCATAAAATCGCTAGTGATAAACGCATCAGGCAAGATAAATCTCTCTACGCTTGAGTGGCTTATGTCTCGCTCGTGCCAAAGGGCTACATTTTCCATAGCTGGGATAGCGTAGCTGCGGATCATTCTACAAAGCCCGGTTACATTCTCGCTTAAGACTGGATTTCTTTTATGTGGCATAGCACTTGAGCCCTTTTGCCCTGGGCTAAAATACTCCTCAGCTTCATAAACTTCGGTTCTTTGGTAGTGCCTTATGGCTACTGCTATCTTTTCGCAACTACTAGCTAGTAAGGCAAGTGCGTTTATGACTTGAGCGTAGCGATCTCTTTGGATTACTTGATTACTTGCTGGGGCTGGATTTAGACCTAAATTTTGACATACTAACTCTTCTAGCTCAAGTGGAGCGTGGGCGAAATTTCCCATCGCACCGCTTATCATACCGGTGCTAATAACACTTTTTGAGTGCTCTAAAAGCTCATAAGATCTTTTGATCTCATCATACCATATAGCAAGGACTAAGCCAAATGTTATTGGTTCGCCATGAATTCCATGACTTCTGCCGACCATTAGGGTATTTTTATGCTCGTAGGCTCTATTTTTGATAGTTTCCATTAAGGTTTTTACATCATCTAAGATTAGCTCCATACTATCTTTTATCTGAAGTGCTACGGCTGTATCGATACAATCGCTACTTGTCATACCAAAGTGAACAAAACGGCTCTCATCACCAAGGCTTTGGCTCACGCTAGTTAAAAAGGCGATTACATCGTGTTTTGTGGTCTTTTCTATCTCATCTATATGAGCTATATCAAATTTAGCATTTTTGCAGATTTTTTGGCACTCATCATCTGGTATGAAGCCTAGCTTATTCCACGCTTTTACAGCGGCGAGTTCTACTTTTAGCCAAGCGTCATATTTGGCTTGCATACTCCACTTATCACTCATAATTTTTCTAGCATATCTTTGTACCATATTTAGAACCTTTTATTTGCTGATTTTTATATTAAATTCGATATTATATAAAAAATCTTATAAAATTTAGGTTAATAAATGGCTTATGTAAAGATGAAAATCGGTGAATTTTATGGTAAAAAAGCGTATCAAATTCTATTAAGCCAAGGCTATAGTATGAAAGAGGCTCAAAAGCTATGCGATAGCGGTAGAATCATAGATAACAATGATTTGGTTTTGAAAAAAAATAGTGTAGCAAATGGGGATATATTTTTAATAGATTATGCCTGTGAGCCAAAAGGATTAAAGCCTATTTTTGAGTGTGATGAATTTGGTGTATTTGATAAACCAAGCGGGGTTTTAACCCATCCAAATGGCAGAAATTGTAAGTATAGTTTGTGTGATGAGATTTGGACTTTATGGGGCAAAAATGCTAGCGTGGCTCATAGATTAGATAGGGAGACAAGCGGAGTTATTGTAGTTGGTAAGAGCGTAGAAGTAGTAAGAGAGCTTAAGAGAATGTTTGAAAATAGAGAGATTTTCAAAAGCTATTTAGCTATTGTCAGTGGTGCGGTATCAACTAGTGAATTTAAGAGGTTTATTCCAGAAGATTATATGGATTTTATGGGTAAATTTGACTTGATGGATAGCCAAGATTGGTTTGTTATAGATAGGGCGATGGATATTACAGATGATTATGATGATATTAAGATTAGAATGCGAATTTGCGATGAGGGTAAGCGTGCTGTGACGCTATTTCGTGTAGTTAAATTTGATAGTAAGACAGATACAACCTTAGTCGAGTGCGCCCCATTAACTGGGCGTCAGCACCAGATTAGACTTCATATGTTTTATGTGAAACATAGAATTTTAGGCGATCCTATTTATGGGCTTGAGCGATGTGATATAGAGAGAATTTTAGATGGTAAAATGAGCCTAAATGAGCGTATAAATTTAACTGGAGCAAGTAGGCTTATGCTCCACTCAAATAGGGTGAAATTTAGATTTCAAGGAGCTAAGTATGATATTAGCTCCAAGATGAAATTTGAATTATAGTAGTTTAGATAAATTTAATATAGTTTATAACAAAATTAATCTTATAAACTTTTTTTAAAAGCATCTGCTGTATTTTTCATATTTTTTATCCAATCTTTAGCCAATGGATCTATCTCTACGACATTTGCTCCTACTTCATCGGCAATGAGTTTGGCCGCTTTTTTTGAAAATTGTGGCGCTACAAATATAACTTTAGCATTTTCTTCTTTGGCCTCTTTAATCAAATTTGCTAGTTGAGTTGGTTTAGGCTCTTTGCCTTCAGTCTCTATGGCTATTTGATTAAGATTGTATCTCTTAGCAAAATAGGCCCAAGATGGGTGATAAACTATGAAATTTCTATTTTTTATACCATTTAGCTGCTCTTTTATATAGCTATCTAGCATATCAAGCTCATTATAAAATTTAGCTAAATTTTCCTCATATAAAGCTCTATTTTTTGGATAGTGGGATATTAGAGCATCGGCTATATTTTTTGCTTGGATTTTAACAAGTATAGGATCAAGCCATATGTGAGAATCAAAATTGCTATCTATATGCTCTAGCATATCTTCTACTATATCTGCTTTTGTCATACTAGTTTTATAAAAAGTAGGCCAATTTTCTAGCTCTAAACTCAATTTTTTAAAGCTATCATCTCCCATATAGATATGGAAGTGAGACACCTTAGTAGGAGTGATCTCGTGATCGCTAAATTGAATAAATTTAGGAGTTTTGCTATTTGGATCTACATTTTCAAATTGGTATCTAACGCCCCTTTTACCGCTTTTGTATGTTAGTATATCATAGCCTTTATAGATATATTTTCCTTCATTTACCCCATTTTTAGTATGAAAACTGATATTTTCATTGTTTATAACTATGCGGTTTATATCGCTTTTATAGCCTTTTTTATAATACTCTTTATACTCTTTGAAATTTTTATTACTATTTGGAGCACTCGCTTTGGCCTTTAATACAATATCAAAGCTACCATCTAGCAAATATGGATATATGCTATTATACTCTCCATTCCAATCACTAATATCCCTATCTTTTATATCTTTATCATCAAAAATTCCATCATAGCTCTTTTTATGCTCTTTGTGATTATCATGCTGATGATCGTGGTGCTTGTGATCTACGCTAGATAGCATTGGGACATCTTTTTGAGTTTTTACAATATCCAAATTTGGATAGTTTTTTGCAAATTTTGGTAGCCAACTATTTTCATATTCCATACCAACAGCAAAGAAAATATCGCTTTTTTCTAAATTTTTCATCTGCTCTGGGCGTGGCTCGTATATGTGTGGGTCAGAGTCTGGATTTACCATATGATTGATATTTACGCTATCGCCTGCTATTTGCTCAACGAAATATTTTGTAGGCAATATGCTAGTAGTTACAACAGGCTTTGCGTGCAAAAATGCCGCACCTATACATAAAACGGAGATTAGTTTTTTCATTTTTCATTCCTTTTTTGAATTTAAAATGCGGAAATTATATCATATGCAACTTAGTTGCATCTTAAAATTAAAATTTAGCTTTGCTTATTTTAATTCTTTTTATGATATTATTTTGGATAAGAAAGGGGAATTAATGTTAGCTTCTACTTTTTTACAAAATCATGATATAGCCGTAACTCCGCTTAGAGTGGAGCTAGTAGAGATGTTGCAACAGTCAAATAGACCTATAAGCTATGACGAATTTCTATCTAAAATCAAAGCAAATAAAACGACAATTTATAGAAATTTAGATATTCTTTTAAGCAAAAATTTGGTTATCAAAAATGAGATAGAGCATAAGAGTTTTTATGAGCTATCAGACCATGCCAAGGCATATTTCGTATGTGAGACATGCCATAAAATGGAGGAGATAGAGATACCAAATTTGCCCGGTAAGAGCGTTAAAAGTGCCGTTATCAAAGGCATTTGCGAAAAATGCAGCTAAGAAATCAAGGCAGTTTATAGTCTATTTATCAGATTTTATCACATATATCATTCCAATTAGTCCGATGGCTACAACTATAGTTATAAAGACTAATTGTGCTATATCAAGCAGTGGCACTACTCTCTCCTTTGCTTCTTTCTTTTAGTTGTCCGCACGCAGCACTTATATCAAGTCCCTTGCTTTGGCGAATGGTGCATGTAACGCCGCGAGATTGTAGATAATCTCTAAATTTCTCTACATTTTCAATACTTGGTCTTTGATATGGGCTACCTTCGTGCGGATTAAATAATATTAAATTCACCTTTGCCTTAATCCCATGAAGTAGCTTGACAAGAGCCTTAGCGTCGTTTAGAGTGTCATTGACCTTATCCATTATGAGATATTCAAACATTACTCTTTTTCTCATATCAATTGGAAATTCACGCACAGCATCCATAACGCTGGCGATATTATAGGCTTTATTAACTGGCATTAACTTCTCTCTTAATTCATCTGTAACAGCGTGTAAAGATATAGCCAAAAGCACACCCAAATCCATCTCTCCAAGCTTTTTAATCTGACTAGCTAACCCACTTGTGCTAATGGTCTGACGCCTAGCTCCTATGGATAAGCCATCATTATCTTTTAGAATATTTATGGCTTTTGCTACATTATTTAGATTATCAAGTGGTTCGCCCATACCCATATATACGATATTTACTCTGCGTTCGTAAGGTATGTTATTCTCCCTTTTTATCCATAGAATTTGCCCTACTATCTCTCCTGGAGTTAGATTACGGATAAAGCCGCCTTTTGCCGTTAGACAAAAGCTACACCCCATCTTACACCCTACTTGTGAGCTAACGCAGATTGTGTATCTAGCGTGTCTTTGAGTCTTGCCATTTTGATCTATTAGCTCCTCTTTCATCGGTAGTAGCACACTTTCTATAGTTTTGCCATCACGAAGTCTAAATAGATATTTGATACTCCCATCTAGGCTAATTTCATTTTTAATCATCTCAAGCGGTTCAAGATAAAATTCGCTCTTTAAACGCTCTTTAATATCCTTTGGTAGATTACTCATCTCATCAAATGTTTTTGCATTTTTCTTATAGACCCACTCATAAATTTGCTTTGTTCTAAATTTAGGCTGGATAAACTCTGCTAATTCATCTTGAGTATAATCAAGCAAATTTTTCATATAATTCCTTCTGATTTTAGATATTTTGTGATATTAACTTTAGCTTTTGGATAGTTTTTGATAAAGTCATTGTGGGCATTTTCATCACAGTAGTTTGTCGCACATAAGATTAGCTCAAAATCAATATTAAATTTCATCGCCACACACCAAATAGCATAAGCCTCCATATTCTCAGCCATAAATCCTAAATTCTTAAATTTAATAGCAATATCTTTTGAGTTTGTTATGAAATTTGATGAGTTTATAATGTTTGTTTCTTGTGAAACTTTTGCTATTTTCATATCAATTGGAGTGTATCCAAGACCCATTATACCAGCTATTTCATAGTTACAAGCTTGAGTGCTTTTATAAATTTCAAGCAGTTTTTCATCTCCATATAATCCGCAACTTCCTATAAATATAATTTTCTTAGGAAGTCTATTTGAATTTAGCAAAATTTTGGTTAAATTTATCGCTGGTTCTACCATGCCAATCCCAATTGATTTAGCAAATTCAAAGCTCTCCATCGCTCCAGCACAAACTATCAAAATATCGCTATTTAAGCTAGAATTTATAGCCATATTTAAATTCTAACCCCAATTTGATTTGCTTTTAAAAACTCTTTTAATTTTAAAATTTCAATCTCTTTATAGTGAAATATACTAGCTGCTAAAGCTGCGTCAGCACCAGCTTGAAAAGCTTTTAAGATATGCTCCATAGTTCCAGCTCCGCCACTTGCGATAACTGGTATTTGGACTAAATTTGATATAGCTGATGTTATAGTTAGGTCATATCCAGTCTTTGTCCCATCGGTGTCCATCGATGTTAGAAGTATCTCTCCAGCACCTAGATCATAAACTTTTTTCGCCCACTCTATCGCATCTAGCCCAGTATCCTTTCTACCACCATGGACAAATACATTGTAGCTACCATTACTATTTTTTTTGACATCGATTGCGACTACAACGCATTGAGAGCCAAATTTTTTCGCAGCTTCATAGATTAAATTTGGATTATCTACAGCTGATGAGTTTAGGCTAACTTTATCGCAACCTACATTTAAAAGTTTGGATATATCATCTATTTTACGAATTCCACCACCCACAGTAAGCGGGATAAATAGCTGTTTTGCGACCTCTTTTACCACATGAACGATAGTATCTCTACCATCACTACTAGCAGTAATATCCAAAAAGCATAACTCATCAGCACCTTCATCATTGTATCTTTTGGCTACTTCGATTGGATCTCCAGCGTCTTTTAATCCTACAAAATTAACCCCTTTTACAACTCTTCCATTATTGACATCTAAGCAAGGTATAATTCTTTTTGCGAAATTTCTCATTTTTGCGACTTTTTATTTTTATTTTACTATAAATTCAGTCAAATTTAGCTAAAATGGCCAACTATGATACAAGCAAAAAAGAAATTTGGTCAAAATTTTTTAATTGATGATGGTATAAAAGCTAAAATCATCAAAGCGATTCCCAATAATTTAGATAGGATTGTAGAGATTGGGCCTGGCTTAGGTGATTTAACACAAAAGCTTATAGAATTTAGTGGGAAAATCGAGTGTTTTGAGATTGACAGCGAGCTTTATGAGATTTTGCTAGATAAATTTGCTAGTGAGATCTCAGAGCAAAAGCTAAAAATAATCAACGCCGATGCTCTTAAATCATGGGATGAGATAGCTAGGCAAGACTATTTTTTGGTTGCGAATTTACCCTATTATGTAGCGACAAATATAATTTTAAAGGCGCTTAGTGATAGCAGATGCAAGGGGCTTGTTGTTATGATTCAAAAAGAGGTAGCCTTGAAATTTAGTGCTAAGGCTGGAGATAGCGAGTTTAGCGCATTGTCAATTCTAGCTCAGATAAAGGGCGATGTGGAGTTGCTTTTTGATGTGCCAGAAACTGCGTTTGATCCCCAGCCAAAGGTTATCTCAGCGGTTATTAGGATTATTAAAAATAGGGATTTATTACAAGGATTTGAGGCTTTAGAATTTGAGAGATTTCTCAAATCTGCCTTCTCATCTCCTCGTAAAACCTTATTAAAAAATTTATCAATCTCTATCCCAAAATCTCTTATAGAGGGCTTTTTGACTAAAGAGAACTTGCCACTTACGATTCGCCCACATGAGCTTTGTGTCGCCTTGTATTTAAAACTATTTAAAGAGGCCAAAAATGAACGAAGAGAAAAATCAAAGCGAAAAACCTAGCAAAAAAAGAAGATATCGCAATCACAAAGATAATCTAAAAAAAGAGGCGAAACACGCAGTTGCGGATCAAAATTCGCAAATTGATGAAGCTACCAAAACTGATGAGTCAAAAGAGCAAACCAAAAAGGCTAAAAAGCGCCGCAAAAATAGCAATCCAACAGTAAAAATCAGTGGTAACGAAGAGTGGCAAAAAGATATGAAAGCCGCCATAGAAGCAAATAAGGCTAGTCATGAGTTGCGTCTTGAACCACTCAAATACCTAAATTCAGCCGAACACAAAATCACTATAACTCCGCTTGGTGGTCTTGGCGAGATCGGCGGAAATATGACTATTTTTGAGACAAATAACGATGCGATCATCATTGATATCGGTATGAGTTTTCCTACTGAGAGTATGCATGGCGTGGATATTTTGGTGCCAGATTTTGATTATGTTAGAAAGATCAAAGACAAAATCAGAGGCATTATCATCACTCACGCACACGAAGATCATATCGGTGCGGTGCCATATTTTTTCAAAGAATTTCAATTCCCAATTTATGCTACGCCACTTCCATTAGGAATGATAAGCAATAAATTTGAAGAGCATGGACTAAAATCTTATAGAAGCTATTTTCGCCCGATTGAAAAGCGCAAGGTCTATGAGCTTGGGGAATTTGAATTTGAGCTTATACATATCACTCACTCTATAATCGACGCAAGTGCGTTAGCTATCACTACAAAGGCTGGAACTATAATCCACACTGGCGATTTCAAGATCGATCACACCCCAATCGATGGCTATCCAACGGATTTAAATCGCTTAGCATATTATGGCGAAAGGGGCGTTTTGTGCTTATTAAGCGACTCTACAAATAGCTACAAAGATGGAATCACAAAGAGTGAAAGTAGCGTTGGAAAGACCTTTGATTCTATATTTGCTACCGCTAAGGGCAGGGTGATAATGAGCACCTTTAGCTCAAATATCCATAGAGTTTATCAAGCTATCGAGCGTGGTATAAAATATGGCCGTAAAGTCTGCGTGATAGGCAGAAGTATGGAGAGAAATCTATGGACGGCTATCGAGCTTGGATATGTGAATTTAGATCGCAAGATTTTTATCGATGCAAATGAAGTTGTCAAATATCCAGATAATGAGGTTTTAATAGTCACAACAGGCAGTCAAGGTGAGACAATGAGCGCTCTATATAGGATGGCAACTGATGAGCATAAATATATCAAAATCAAGCCAAGTGATCAAGTAATCATCAGCTCCAAAGCAATTCCTGGCAATGAAACTAGCGTATCAACGATTTTGAATTTCTTATTAAAAAGCGGAGCAAATGTAGCCCATCAAGATTTTAGCGAAATTCATGTAAGCGGTCACGCAGCCCAAGAGGAGCAAAAGCTTATGCTAAGGCTTATTAAACCTAAATTTTTCCTTCCAGTTCATGGCGAATATAATCACATAGTCAAGCACAAAGAGACAGCGATGAGCTGTGGAATTGATGAGAGAAATATATATTTGATGAGCGATGGAGATCAAGTTGAGGTTTGCCAACGACACATAAAACGGGTAAAAACGGTCAAAACCGGTAAAGTATTCATCGATAATCAGATAAATAAACAGATCGCCGATGATGTCGTAATCGATCGCCAAAAACTTGCCGAAGCGGGAGTTATAACAATAATCTCACAAATTGACAAAAACGCAAAAAGGCTAATACACAATAGAGTTATCAGCTATGGTTTAGTGAGCGAAAAACAGACAAGAAATTTAAGCAAAGAGCTTGAAGAGATACTACTTCAATTTTTAACAAATATAAAAGATGAGCTACTAAACGACCAAAAAGCTCTAGAAAATCAAATTCGCCAAGTTATCAGAAAGCATATATTTAGAAAACTCAAAAAATACCCAACAATCGTACCGGTTGTGTATTTAATGTGAGATTAGCCCCAATTTTTGGGGTGAAATTATGATTTTAGCAATAGAATTTGGAGTTTGATTATGAAAATTATAGATATAGCAAGGGAAGTTTTAAGCTTAGAAGCCAAAGAGCTGGAGCGACAAGCGAATTTGATCGGTAGTGAGTTTGAAAAGGCGGTGAATTTGATACAAAATTGCTCTGGCAAACTCATCGTAACTGGCGTGGGTAAAAGCGGCCATATAGGTGCTAAAATCGCCGCAACCCTAGCAAGCACTGGAACGCCTAGCTTTTTTATCCATCCGACTGAGGCCTTACACGGGGATTTAGGTATGATAGGGGATAAAGACGCTGTTTTGGCTATCAGCTATAGTGGCGAAAGTAGCGAGCTTTTGGCGATTTTGCCACATATCAAAAGGCGTAATATCACAATAATTGGTATGTCAAAAAGCGGCTCAAGCCTAGCAAATTTAAGCAACGCAAATTTAAACTTAGATATCATCCGTGAGGCGTGTCCTTTTGATGCTGCGCCTACTGTATCTACTACGCTGACTCTGGCTTTTGGCGATGCTTTGGCTGTTTGTTTGATGAGATTAAGGAATTTCCAAAAAGAGGATTTTGCTATGTTTCATCCTGGTGGAAGTCTAGGTAAAAGGCTATATCTCAAAGTTAGCGAAGCGATGAGAAAAACAAATTTACCTATAGTTAGCGATGAAGTTAGCCTAAAATATGCTATAGATTCTATGACTCATGGCAAGCTTGGGAGCGTGCTGCTTACGAATTCCAAAGGCGAATTGGTGGCGATTTTGAGTGATGGGGATTTGAGGCGTGCTTTGAGTAGCGAGAATTTCGATATAAATGATAAGGCTATTAAATTTGCCACCAAAAACCCAAAAGTGCTAGAAGATGAAAATACCTTAGCCTATGATGCTTTAAAGCTAATCGAAGAGTATAAAATCCAAATTCTAATCATCACCAAAGAGAAAAAACCAATTGGAGCCTTACATATCCATGATCTAACTAGTTTAGGATTATAATGCGTATCAATAAATTTATTTCACACAACACAAACTACTCAAGGCGTGAGGCTGATGAGCTTATCAAGGCTAATAAGGTTAGTATAAATGGCGCAGTTGTAAGCGACTTATCAACAGATGTCAAAGATAGCGATAAAGTAAAAATAGGCTCAAGGCTAGTTAAACTCAAAAAAGAATTTAGCGTCATAGTGTATAACAAACAAAAAGGTGAGCTAGTCACTAAAAGAGATGATAGGGGCAGAAGGACTATCTATGATAGTTTGCCAAGGGGATTTTCTAAATTTATTAGCATCGGTAGGCTGGATTTTGCTAGTGAGGGGCTTTTACTCCTTACTGATGCTCCTGCGATTGCCCAGGCTCTTATGGATAGCGATATAGAGCGTGAATATTACCTAAAAATCAAAGGCGAAATTACAGAGCAAGTCATAAATGCTATGCGTGAAGGCTTTTTCGCTAAAGATGCCACAAAGGGAGCTCACGCTAAAACAAAGCAAATTTCAATGGAGTTTAAACCCTTCTTAGCGTATAAAATCATCAGTTTTAGCGGTGGATATACAAGGCTAAAGGTCATCATAAGCGAAGGGCAAAATAGAGAGTTAAGGCGGTTTTTTGGCTATTTTGATTTAGAGGTTATGGATCTAAAGAGAGTTAGCTTTGGTAGGGTTAGCCTAGATCAATTAGGCGAGGGCAAATGGCGATACTTCACAAACTCCGAATATGATGATTTAAGAGACTTTTTGAAGCAAAATGGGGTTAGGTATTAATATGGCAAGAACTGTTATAGATGTAGCAAAAGAGGTTTTAGAAAGAAAAAAAGAAGCATTAAATCCAAATCGTATGTATCATATAGCCAATGAAATGGGGCTTACTAAAGAGCTAAATTTAAATGGCAAAACGCCGTGGGCTAGTTTTGTCGCTAGGATTTATGTGGATATAAAAGAAAATTCAGATAGTATTTTTGAAGTAGTAGCTACTAAACCTATGCTTATAAAGCTAAAAAATCAAAATATAAATTTAGAAGCTCAAGCAGAAAAAAATAGTGTAATAAAAGAGCCAAAAACATTTTATAATGAAAGGGATTTGCATCCGCTTTTAAGTAGATTTGTCTCTTTTAATGAGAATTTCAAAGCCTATACAAAGACGATTTATCACGAAAGTAGTATCAAGACGAAAAAAGGCGTAGATAAATGGCTATATCCAGATATAGTTGGAGTTAGTTTTGAATATAGAGATTACCAAAAAGAGTTAAATAAATTTATAGGTAAATTTAATTTTCTTCCAATCAAAATTTATGCTTTTGAGATGAAAAAGCATCTTAGTGTTGGTAATTTTAGAGAGTATTATTTTCAAGCTGTGAGTAATTCAAGCTGGGCAAATGAGGGCTATCTTGTTGCACTTGATATCGATGAGAGTGATGAGGAGCTTATGGATTTAATCAAGCGTCTTAGTTTTTCATTTGGTATAGGAGTTATTAGCCTTAATTCGCAAAATGTTGATGAAAGTGTGATTTTAGCTAGGGCTAAATTCAAAGAAGGTTTAGATTATTCTGTGATGAATGAGCTAAGCACTAAAAACGCTGATTTTAAAAAATTCCTTGAGAGCGTAGAGGAGTTTAATATAGAAAAAGAGTATAGAAGCAAAAGCGAATTTGATGAGGTTTTAGATAATGATAGATTAGATAATTATCTAATAAATAAAAAGATAATGAATAATTAGGCATTAAAAATTAGTAAATAATAAAATAAGGCAAGATATGGTTAAATCAATTTTATTTGTATGTCTTGGCAATATATGCAGGTCACCTTTGGCTGAAGGCATCGCGCGAAAGGTGGCTAAAGAGCGTGGTTTGGATATTTTGATTGATTCAGCTGGAACTAGTAATTATCATATAGGAGAGCCGCCAGATAGTCGTTCTATAATGGTTGGGAGACAAAATGGAGTAGATATATCTATGCTAAGAGGTAGGCAAATTGATAGGAGTGATTGTAAATTTGATTTGATTATAGCTATGGATAGGCAAAATTATGCTAATATCTCACGCCTTAATCTTGGCAGTAAATTGGCTTTGATGGGGGAATTTGGTCTTGATGGGGCTGAAATTCCAGATCCATATTATGGCGGTGCTAAGGATTTTCAAAATGTATATAATATGCTTCAGAGTGCGATAAATGAGCTTTTTAAGGAGATTTGCAAGTGAGTTTGGAGTATAAAATTATTAATAGAAATAGTGATGATTTTAAGGAAATTTTAAAGCTAAATTTAGAGGTTTTCCCACAAAATGAGCTATTAGCCCCGATAAATTTAGAAGATCCAATTATGGCTAGTGATGAGAATTTGAAAATTTTTGCTTTTTATGATGATGGTAAATTCATAGGTTACGCAGCACTTTATCTATATAAAGAGCTTTGCTATTTAGCATTTTTGGCGATTTGGCCGCAGTTTCAAGGCTGTAGCTATGGTAGTAAAATTTTAGATATTCTAAACTCAAATTTCAATCAAATAGTCTTAGAAATAGAGTATTTAGACCCAAAAGCTGATGATATCGATCAAAGAATTCGCCGAAGTAAATTCTATCAAAAATCTGGATTTTGTGATAGCACTCATACCATCTCATATCTTGGAATGAAATATAGCATTTATACAAGTTCAAAAGTTGAATTTGAGCGATTTATTCAGATGTTTGAGTTTTTTCAAAGCAAGAATTATTTTGAGTTTAATTATGAGTAATCCTTTGCTTAATAGCAAAGGATTAAAGCTTTAGCGAAGTAGCGGCATAAGCTCTTTAGCTATTTTCTCAAGCTCCTCTTTCATATTAGCGCATTGGATTATCACTAGATTTAATCCAGCCTCTTCATAAGCTCTTAATTTTTCAGCGATTTGCTCAGCCGTGCCTATCAAATTAGCTCTTAAACCACGGTTTGATACGCTATATTCCATTTTGGAGATCTCTACATCTAAATTTGAATTACCAGTAAAATTGCTATATGAATTCTCATAATCGCTCCAATTTTTTATATTGATAATTCTCTCAAGCTCCTTTTTAGCCTCTGTCTCACTATCTCTTAAGATCACATAAACCGCCATTCCAAAGCCCTTAAATGGCTCTAAATTGGCTCTGTCTCTTCTTTCATTCATATCCTTTATCTTAGCCCTAATCTCTTCAAGAGTTCCGCCGTGCATTAGGTATTTATCTGCAAAGCGAGTGATTGAAGCTCTACCTTGTTCGCTCTCACCACCAGCATAAACCAAAGGCAAAGAGCTAGGCTTTGGCTCATTGTATGAGTCTTGGAATTCAAAATATTTCCCCTTAAAATTAAATGGCGTATTGCTCCAAAATCCACGCAAAACATTAGTATATTCCTCTGTCAAGGCGTATCTATCATCGTGATTATCAAAGTCTATGCCATATTGTCTAGCCTCTTCAGCCCACCACGCTGATACCATATTAATGCTAAAGCGATTATTTGAGATTTGGGCTAAAGTGGCAATTTTCTTAGCTGTAAGGGCCACTTGATGATATTGTGGGCGGAGTGCGGCTAGAATTTCAATCTTTGAAGTGATCGCCGCTAAGCCATTTGCAATAGCCCAAGCATCTAAAGCGGGGGCTTTTTGCCCTTTTATATCATTTAGATATAGCTCTGGCACCAGCGTAAGGGAGTAGCCTAAATTCTCAGCATTTAGGGTTAGATTTTTGATATATTCCCACGAGCAAGCCGTTGTATCATCATCGACATTTCTTAGCCAAGAGCCAAAAACTGGCGTCCAATATCCAAATTTCATCTTATCTCCTTTTTAAATTCACTTTCTAAAAACTCAACTATCCTATCAGCAGCACCAAGCTCATTTTTTGCTCGTTTGCTTTGCT
The DNA here is from genome assembly GCF_002139855.1 of Campylobacter porcelli. Lineage (NCBI taxonomy): Bacteria > Pseudomonadati > Campylobacterota > Epsilonproteobacteria > Campylobacterales > Campylobacteraceae > Campylobacter > Campylobacter porcelli. Next base: position 1,617,048 of record NZ_CP018789.1, on the reverse strand, counting down.
CTACAGCTTTATTGTAATTTGTGTTTGTATTTATGTCATAAATTACAAATTCATTCTTGCTATTTTCGATAAACTCAACCCCAGCCACTTCGATTTTATGAAGCTTTAAGAACTCTTCTAGCTTTTGAACGAGTGGAAAATTATGCGTTATATCCTCTCTTAGACTAAATTTATTCGCAAAGCCAACATCACAAGCCCCACCAGCAATTTGAGGTAATTTTGCTCTGTTTTCTATCTCACACGCCTCAGCCGGACAAAGCTCAAAAGCCCCACCGCTAGTATCCACTCTGACCGCATAGTGAAATTTGCCACCAATAAACTCAACTCTAGTAATAAATGGCTCTTTGGAGCGGATATACTCTTGAAGCAAGGTTATATCATCAGCACCTTGCTCGAATTCATCTGAATTTACATAGCTATCAAACTCTTCTAAACTCTCAAAAAGACGCACTCCAAGCCCCTTGCCACCTTGATTGTGCTTTGTGATAAAAGGGGTTTGTAAATCCTTAGCCCTATTTATTAAATCATTTTTACCAAACACAGCTATAGTCTTTGGCACACGAAATCCAAATTTCTCTAAAGCTAGATATTGTTTAATCTTGCTTACTTCAAACTCAAGCACGCTAGAGCCATTGATAATGCGGCGACCATAAGCTTCCAGCCACGCTAAAATCGCCCTACCATACTCTTTTGAGTATAGATTATTTCTTGTATGCGATGAAGCGCTTAATCTACTCCAAAAGACCCCTTTTGGTGGAGCTTTAGTTAAATCAATGCTCCCATCTGTCAAAAGAATTTCGTTAAATTTAACTCCAGCTTTTTCAAAAGCCTCCTTAAAAGGTGGTATCCATTCGGGATTTTCGTGTATTATGAAAATTTCATCATTTAAATCATTATAAAGCATTTTTTTCTCCTTCAAATTTAGCTATTATTTGCCCCAAAATTCGCCATTAAAGCGGTATTTTGAGCCTATGTGATCACTACTTAGTCTATCGCCTTTGCCAAAAAGCTTATTTCTTAAGCTACCACTTTGATACTCTAGCTGATATGAGCCTCTTTTTTGTAGTTCAGGCACGATAAACTCCACGACATCTTCAAAAGTCCCAGGCGTAGTAGCATAAGCTAGATTAAACCCATCAGCGTCTGAATGCTCAACCAATTTTTCAAGCTCATCGCAAACCTCCTTTGCTCCGCCAACTATCTTTTGACCCAAGGCTCCAATCCCAGCAACTTTGATAAGCTCTCTTAGGCTCCACTGCTTACCATTATCTGTTTTGCTATTTGCATATTCCTCAACCTTGCCTAACATCGCATTTGATTTGATATTGCTAAGCAGATCATCAAGAGCGTATTTGCCTAAATTCTCACCTAGCCAACCAGAGTTAAGCACCAAAGAGCCCTCTTCGCTTACATAGCTTAAAAGATCATTATATTTTGCTTGGGCTAATTTTTGCGTTTTGTCTGTGATAATGGTCGCTAGAACATAAATTTTCGCACTATATGGATCTCTACCGGCTTTGATTAGAGCTTGTCTTACTTGTTTTACAGCGTCTTTAGTATAAGCTTTAGCTATTGGTGCGATAAATATAGCCTCAGCATGTTTAGCTGCAAATTCTAATCCTCTAGGCGAATTTCCAGCTTGGAATAATACAGGCGTCCTTTGAATGCTAGGCTCACAGATGTGAATGCCTGGAACTTCGTAGTATTGTCCTTTGTGATTGATGGGGTGAATTTTATTAGGGTCGGCAAAAGCTCCTGTCTTCTTATCTAAAATTACAGCATCATCTTCCCAGCTACCTTCTAAAAGCTTATATACAACCTCCATATACTCATCAGCTTGAGTATATCTCTCATCGTGTGGTAGCTCTTTTTGACCGATATTGGCATTAGCGCTTGGTAGATAGCCTGTTACGATATTCCAGCCTACTCGCCCTTTTGTTAGGTGATCTAGTGTGCTAAGCCTTCTAGCAAATGGAAATGGCTGCTCAAATGGCACTCCAGCTGTGATACCAAAGCCTAAATTTTGCGTTACGGCCGCACCGATAGCTGCAAGTTGTATAGGGTCATTTACAGGCGTTTGCACCGCTCCTCTTAATGCGGCTTGGTTATCTGAATTATACACATCATACACGCCCAAAACATCAGCTATAAAAATAGCATCAAATAATCCTTTTTCTGCGATTTTGGCTATATTTTGCCAATACTCTATATCTTTATATTTTAACGCCTCATCTCCAGGATACCTCCAAAGCCCAGGACTTAAATGCGTAATGCAGTTCATCTCAAAAGCGTTAAAATGAATTTGTTTTTTACCCATTTTTAACTCCTTGAAGAGTTATATGAGTGCTAATTTTCAGCGTGGTTTGAAATAAATTTATAAAAGTCATAATTTCCCTTTTCGTATGCTAGGCTAAGTGCCTATGGGCTAAATGTCAAAGACAAAAACAAAACGAAAAGATAAGGAAGATTTAAAATTCTGTTAAAAGTTAAGAAATTGTGGCTTAACCTTCGCTTCCTTATCTGCCTAAGCCTAAGGAAGCGTGAGCCACCACTAGACTTATGAGCTACGCATCACGCACATTTGACACAGTTCAAATAAACTTGCGACGAAATTTTGCATAAAGTCTAGTCCTTTCTAAAATTAAATTGCAAAATTATATATTTTTTTACTTAAAGAAATATAAATTTCGCCAAATTTTCCTATTAAAATTTAAGTTAAAAAGCATTATATATAAATTTAATTTAATTAATTTATATTCTATCAATTTTTATAAATTTAATTTATTATTTAGCGGATTTATCAGGATTACCCACTTTTGAAAGTGGGCTTTATTATGAAGCGTATAAGATGGATTTAAATCTATTTGCTATCATTTGCGCTCTCATTAGTATCATATCGGCAATTTGTGGCTCATAAATGCTATCTAAACTCTCTTTAAATAGACCTAGCCAATTATCAAAATATTCAGGCGGAAATGGATCAAGATTCATATGGGCTTGCATAGGATTGCCTCTAAAATTGCTCTCCCCAATTAGCATACCCTTCCAAAATTCGCCAATCTTAGCCTTATGAGCGTCCCACTCCTCTTCACTCGTGCCAATTTTGTTATTAAAAATATCGCCAAGACCGCTTTTATCCTCTCTTATAGCTTCATAAAAGCTCTCCATAAGCTCAGCAATGCTCTTACTTGTGATCTCTTTATATTTCATTTTTATCCTTTCAAATTTGATTAATGACAAGCTGATCTACTCATATCAGGCTGAATGGCTGAGTTATCAGCACCACCATTTGCGTTTATATCTTCTATGATTTCCCATAGCTTTGTAGCGGCCTCTTTATATCTTTTAGCACTAATTGAATTTGGCTCATAAAAGCTAACTGGTCTTCCACTATCTCCACCTATCCTTACTGATGGCTCTATAGGAATTTGAGCTAGTATCGCAGTATCATACTCACTAGCTAACGCATCAGCTCCACCCTTGCCAAATATATCATACTCTTTGCCATTATCAGGGCAGATAAATCCACTCATATTCTCTATCACTCCAGCTACTGGGATATGAAGCTTTTCAAACATATCAAGACTTCTAGCTGAATCATCTAGTGCTACTGTTTGCGGGGTAGTAACGCAAATTCCAGCTGTAACTGGGACGCTTTGAGCTAGAGTGATTTGTGCATCGCCAGTTCCTGGAGGCATATCAAGAAGCAGCACATCTAGCTCTCCCCACTCAACCTCATTTAAAAGCTGAGTTATGGCTTTCATAATCATAGCTCCACGCCACATAAGCCCTTGACCATCTTCTATCAAAAGACCCATACTCATCATCTCAATTCCATGAGTTTGAAGTGGCTTTAATTTTTGTCCGATGACCTCTGGTTGTTTGCCTTGAACTCCTAACATTCTTGGGATATTTGGACCATAAATATCAGCATCTAAAAGCCCCACTTTCTTGCCTTGTTTAGCTAGACTAATGGCTAAATTTAAGGTAGTTGTGGATTTGCCTACGCCGCCTTTACCGCTACTTACCATCACAAAATTCTTAATTTGCGGAGCGATATTTTTACCGCTTTGTGAGTTTGATTTTTGGGTTTGTGGTTTTGGGGCGATTATCTCTATTTCTTTGCCTAAATTTAGCTTTTCAATCTCGCTTTTGATTGTGGTGGCGACTTCAGGCTTGGCTGAGGTGATTTCGACTATGATTTTTGGGCTTGTTGCTTTGACAAAGCCAAATTCCACAATGCTTTTTTTAAAGCCTGGGTAGATTACGCTTTGTAGCTTTTCTAAAATTTTTTCATCCATTTTTAGTCCTTTTAAATTTGAGCTATATTATCTAAAAATTATAAATTTTTGGCTAAAATTTTTTAAATTATAAAGAGAAATATATGAGTGATTTTAGTATTTTTGGTAAATATATATATGATGATTTAAAAAGCGAATTTATCTGCTTTAATAAAGATGAGTTTGACCTTGCTTTAAAATCTATGCAAAAGGCAAAAAATCTATATTTTGTAGGATATGTGGTTTATGAGCTTTATGATAATAGCTCAAGCTATCCAGTAGCGCACTTTAAAGGGTATGTAAATAAAAGCGAATTTAAGCTTGATGATACGCAGGAATTTTCAGTATTTAAGCCATTTTTTTATCCGCAAATTCTAGAAGGTTTAGACTATGATAATTATAGCTCTTGTTTTAAACAGATAAAAGATGAGTTAGCTAGTGGCAATAGTTATCAGATAAATTTCACAAGCCAATTAAAGCTATTTAGCAAATCAAGTAGCAAGGAGATTATCTCTAGTCTTTTAAGTAGGCAAAAGAGTAAATATTTAGGATATTTTAAGAGTGAATTTTGTGAGATAATATCATTTTCGCCAGAGCTATTTTTTAAATTAAAAGGCAAGAAAATCACCTTCGCACCTATGAAAGGCACGATAAAGCGAGGCAGAAATAGAGCCGAAGACAAGGCTTTAAAAAATAAGCTTAGAAATGATCCAAAAAATAGAAGTGAAAATTTGATGATAGTTGATTTGTTGCGAAATGATATGAGTAAAATTATCAAAATTGGCTCTTTACGAGTGAAAAAACCGATGAAAATCATCAAATTAAAGAGCTTATTCCAAGCTATTTCTCCGCTCAAAGCTAAGCTTAAAAGAAGAAATTTAAGCGAAATTTTTGATGCGGTTTTCCCTTGTGGGTCAATTACTGGTGCGCCAAAACTAGCTACAATGCGTATTATAAAGCGTTTAGAAGATAGGGAGCGTGGGGTTTATTGCGGTGCGATGGGGGTGATTAGCCATAAAAGGGCGGAATTTAGCGTTCCAATTAGGACGCTTGAGAGAAGAGCTGGGGAGAAGTATTATAGATATGGCGTTGGCAGTGGCGTGGTGTGGGACTCAAAATGTGATGATGAATTTGCTGAATTGGAGCTAAAAAGTAGCTTTTTACGCCCTAAGATGGAATTTGACTTGTTTGAGACTATGCTTTTGCGTGATGATGGGATTTTTTTACTTCAAAGGCATTTGGGGAGAATTTTAAATAGTGCTAAATTACTAGGCTTTAAAATACCAAAAGAGCTTGATATAGAGTTTAAAAAAGATGATAGCAAGATTGAATTAAGCGATATTATCGGCGTGGTAAGTGGTAAAAATGGGTTTGAGAGTATTGCTGATTTTAAAGAGATTTTTGCTGGGTTAAGCCCTAGTGGCGGTAGTCTTGTGAGATTAAAATTAAGCCAAAATGGAGTATTAAGCCTTACTCAAGCTCAAATCCAACCCATCAATTCTAATAAAATTGCCATTAGCCAAAGGCGTTTAAACTCTCAAAATGATCTATTGTATCACAAAACCACCTTAAGAGATGAGCGAATTATAAGCGATGGGCTTTTTGATATTTTTTATCTAAATGAAAAAGATGAGCTTTGCGAAGGAAATCGCTCAAATATCGTGCTAAATTTAAATAATAAACTCTTAACTCCAAGATTACAAAGTGGTATGTTAGCTGGGACTTTACGGGGTAAATTGCTAGATTCAGGCATTATCCAAGAGAGTATTTTGGGCTTAGAAGATCTATATAATGCTAAGGAAATTTATGCTATAAACTCACTTCGTGGGGCTATAAAGGTGGAGCTATGAGGGTGTTTTTGATAGATAATTATGACTCATTTACTTATAATATAGTCTATTATTTAAAAGAGCTTGGTGTTAAGGTTAAGGTAGTAAAAAATGATTTTGCCAAAGCTAGAAAAGCCATAAAATACGCAAAAAAATTTGATAGAATTATCATCTCGCCTGGATTTGGCACGCCTGATGATTCTGGAGTTTGTATGGATATTATAAAAGCTCTTGGGGATAAAAAGAAAATTTTAGGCATTTGTCTAGGTCAGCAGTGTATAGCCAAAGCTTTTGGTGCTGATATTATCCGTATGCCTCGCCCTTTTCATGGTGTAAAAGTGGAGTGTGAATTTAAAAAATCCCCACTTTTTAAAGGGGTGAAAAAGCCACTAAAAATCGCTTTGTATAACTCCTTATGCGTAGAAAACATATCTGAATTTGATATCTTGGCGTATATAAAAGTGGAGAATAAAAGGGTTATTATGGCTATAAAACATAAAAAATATAGTTGTTATGGAGTGCAGTTTCACCCTGAGTCTATATTACAAGAGCAGGGCAAAAGGATACTAAAAAATTTTTTAGATATTTAGGGTTAAAATAGTAAATTTGCTAAAACAAAAGCCAAAATAATAAGCCATAAAAATATCAAGCTAGAGGCTATAAATACCTTTAAATTCGCATTTTTTAGTGCTTTTTTGGTGATTGTAAGTCCTAGTGCGCTCATAGCAACGCTAAGTAAGAAATTATCAACCAAAGATATAAATTCCTTAATTTGCGGATTTATAAATCCAGAACAAAACAGAGCTACAAAAAACCATAGAGCAAAATATGGAAAATTCGATTTTACACTAGATTTTTCTCCTAAGAAAAAGCCGCTTGCAAGGCTTAAGATTATCAAAAATGGGGCTAACATAAGCACTCTTAGCATTTTGATGATTATTGCGTTATTGGCAGCTACTACATCATACGCACTAGCCCCTGCTACATGTGCTACTTCATGTAAGCTAGCACCGATTATAAAACCAGCCTTTATATTATCAATCCCACTAAGTATAAATGGATAGATAAACATACCCAAACTACCAAATACCACAACCGAGCAAAGTGCGATAGCAACAGCATTTGGTGATGCTTTTACTATGCTTTGAGTAGCCATTAAAGCAGCCGCTCCACAAATGCTAGATCCAGAGCTTATCAATACAGAAAGTTTCTTATCAATGCCAAAAATACGGCATATAAAATATCCAAAAACAAAGCTACTAAAAACAATGATAAAAGCACTCAAAACACCAGCATAACCGATACTAAGCACATCATCAAGGCTGATTTTAAAGCCATATAAGATAATTCCAAGTCTTAGAATTTGCTTTGTAGATATGCCTAAAATACCGCTTCTAGCTACTAAATTTACACTTTTTTTGCTGGTATTGGCTAAAAGCGCTCCTAAAATCACAGCAATTATCAAAGCACTTATACCAAAATCAGCTAAAAAAGTGGCTAAAAAAATTGAGATCGCCGCTAAAATGATTAAGATAGTAGCGGCGTAAATTTTCCTTGTTTTATATATTTTTTGTATCATCTTCTTTTGGATAGCTCTCACAGCTATTTTTGGCTATCTCTTGACTTATTTTATAAGCACAAAATTTCGGCCCACACATAGAGCAAAACTCAGCTTCTTTAAAGACATCTTGAGGCAAACTCTCATCGTGAAGTTCTCTTGCTTTATCTGGATCAAGTGCTAACTCAAATTGTTTATTCCACTCAAATTTATATCTAGCGTCGCTCATAGCGTGATCTCTATCTATTGCCCCTGGTCTATTCAGGGCTATATCGGCTGAGTGAGCAGCGATTTTGTGAGCTATGATACCATCTCTTACATCTTTGGCATTTGGCAGACCTAAATGCTCTTTTGGCGTTACATAGCATAGCATACTAGCACCGTGATACGCAGCCATAGTCCCACCAATAGCACTTGTGATATGATCATATCCAGCACCTATATCAGTTGGAAGTGGCCCAAGGATATAAAATGGAGCGTCGTCGCAAAGCCTTTGCTCCTCTTTCATATTAAATTCAATCTGATTAAATGGCACATGACCAGGGCCTTCTACCATTACTTGGACATTTTTAGCCCATGCTCTTCTAGTTAGGTTTCCAAGCTCTTTAAGCTCTGCCATTTGTGCTGCGTCACTTGCATCAGCTAAGCAACCAGGACGCAAACTATCGCCTAAGGATAAAGAGACATCGTATTTAGCACATATATCGCATATATCATCAAAGGCGGTGTGGAATGGATTTTCTTTATGATGTTTCATCATCCAGCTAGCCATCAGGCTTCCACCACGACTGACAATCCCCATTTTTCGTTTAGCCACTAATGGCATAAACTCAAGCAAAAATCCAGCGTGAATAGTGAAGTAGCTTACGCCTTGTTTGGCTTGTTTTTCGATACAATCAAGCATAATTTGCGGTGTTAGATTGTCTAAATCTTTAATATCGTGAATGATTTGGTATATTGGCACAGTGCCAATTGGAACGGTTGAATTTGCTATTATAGCTTTTCTGATAGCATCCAAATCCCCGCCAGTGCTTAGATCCATAACGGTATCAGCTCCATATTTTAAGCATACATTTAGCTTTTCTATCTCTTCGTTTATATTGCTAATTATCGCACTTGAGCCGATATTGGCGTTGATTTTACAAGTTACGGCTCTACCTATTGCCATTGGGATTAGATGATGATGATTGATATTAGCTGGGATTATGAGTTTTCCACTTGCGACTAGATCTCTAACCTTACTAGCTTCGAGCCTTTCTATTTTTGCTACATACTCCATCTCTTTGGTGATTATGCCGTTTTTAGCATAATACATCTGTGTTGGAGTAGGGTCATTTTGGCGTTCTTGACACCACTCTTTTCTCATTTTTTATCCTTTTTAAGCTTTTGAAAGTGAAATTTTACAATATATAATTAAATACAAAACAACTCTTAAATATATTTATTTAAATTTTCTTTATTTTAGTTTGCTATTTTAATCTAAGTGTTACAAATTTATCCTTAAGAGTATAGACTGGGAAGAGATTACACATTTCAAAGCGTTAAATTTAATATATTTTAAACATATCTTTTAAGTAAGATATATAAGCAAATTTAACCTATTTATAGATGATAATATCTAAATTTTGGCTATTAAATGGCTAAATTTGGATTAAATTTTCTTCTTATTTCAGTCAAATGAAATTAAAAAAAATGTATAATTTAGTAACATAATTTTAAATTTAGGATCTACTTTGATTGATATATCTTTAGTAATGCTAGGTGCTGGAAGCTCTACAAGATTTGGTTTAGCTGCTAAAAAGCAGTGGCTACGCACTGGCGATACTCCACTATGGCTAAAAGCAACTAAAAATATAAACTCAAATTATAATTTTAAAGAGATTATTGTTGTTAGTAATGAGTGCGAGTATATGTCTAAGTTTGATTCAAATATCAAATTTATCCAAGGTGGTGCTACTCGTCAAGATAGCCTTAAAAACGCTCTTAATCACATAAATAGCGATTATGTAATGGTAAGTGATATAGCTAGAATTGATATCCCACAATCATTGATAAAACGCTTAATAGATGATGCAAATTTGGCTGATTGTATCGTCCCAGTGCTTAAAGTAAGCGATACAGCAGTTTATGGGGATAGTTATATAAATAGAGATGAGCTAAAGCGAATTCAAACCCCGCAACTTTCTAAAACCAAGCTATTAAAACAGGCTTTAAATAGCGATAAAATTTACACAGATGATAGCTCAGCTATAGCTGCTATTGGCGGTAAGGTTTGGTATGTTAGTGGTGATGAGAGAGCTAGAAAGCTTACTTATAAAGATGATTTGAAGCTTATTAATCTTAAGCCGCCTTCACCTGATATTTTTTGCGGAAATGGCTTTGATGTGCATGCTTTTTGCGATGGGGATTATTTGAGTTTAGGTGGGATTAAGGTGCCATTTAATAAGGCTTTTAAGGCTCATAGCGATGGCGATGTGGCGATTCACGCACTTTGTGATGCGATTTTAGGGGCGGCTAGTGCACCTGATATTGGTCAGCTCTTTCCAGATAATGATATGAAATTTAAAGGCATTGACTCTAAAATTTTGCTTGAGCGTAGCGTGGAGTTTGTGCGTTCTGTTGGGTTTGATATTGTAAATGTGGATTTGACTATTATTTGCGAACAGCCTAAAATATCGCCATATAAAGATGAGATGGCAAAAATTTTAGCAGATGTGATGAAACTAAGCAGATTTAGAGTAAATATCAAAGCCACTACAAGCGAGAAATTAGGATTTACAGGGCGTGGAGAGGGTGTAGCAGTCATAGCAAATGCGAATTTAAAATATTTTGATTGGACTAGACTATGAGAGTTTTAATAGTAGAAAATGAGATTTATCTAGCTCAAAGTATCGCCAGTAAGCTATCTGAATTTGGCTATAGCTGTGAGATTGCTACTCATACCTTTGAGGCATTAAGAGAAGATAGATATGATGTGGTATTGCTATCAGCAAGCTTTAACTCAAATGAATTTTATAAAGTTATAGAAAATCACAAAAGCTCAATTATAATTTTATTAATTAGCTATATTAGCTCTGATACTGTATCTAATCCTATTAAGGCTGGGGTGAGTGATTATATCCAAAAGCCATTTATGATAGAAGAGTTAGTTAGAAAGATTAAATTTTTTGAATCATTTAAGCGTTATGAGATGCTAAATCAAACCTATGATATTATGCTAGAATCCGCAATGCTAAGCAATAAACCAGCGAATTTGGATTATAAAAAGATAAAGCTCCCACTAATTATTAGCTCTAGTAAAATTCAAATTAGCGATGGATTTGCTTTTTCATATGCTAAGGAGAGTGGGTTTAATTGTAAGATTGTAGATGCTAGGGTTGGATTTGATGTTAAGACCTTGTTGCCAAAGAGCTTTTTATATATTAGAAATATAGATGAACTTGATATAAAACAGCAAGAGAGCTTACTTGATTACTTTAAAAACTCGCCAGTTATTATCCATGGCAAAAAGGAGTATGCAGGATATAATTTTATGGTATTAAGCCACTCTAGAGCTGCTACTATGAGTGATATTTTATCAATTGATGAGTATGTTAAGCAGATGATTTTATTATACCAAGATATATTGCCAGATACTGAAATTTCAAAAAAGCTTGGAATATCACGCAAATCAATATGGGAAAGAAGAAAAAAGCATGGTATCTATAGACAAAAATAACATTATAAATATAAATCAAGATACATATGGCACACTAAGCCTAATCAAAAACCAAATTCTAGGCAAATTCAAAAGGCTTATGGATGAAAATGAGGCTAAAATCGTCCATCAAACGGGTTATTTTAGAGGTGAGCCTATGCCGTATGCTTATACATTTGCACCATTTGGCAGACGCAATCAAGCTATAATTAGATCAGTTAAGCAAGGTCAAAAGCTAGAATTTGCTCTAAATGGCAATATAGTAGGGCATATGATAGTCTCATCAGTTTATAAGCTAGAAAATTCGCATAATAGCATCTTTGCTGCTAGGGAGATTGAGTTTAGCGATGATAATAAAACAGGTAAATACGCTATAAGTGGGGAATTTGAAATTTATGATAACTCACTAGCTAATATTAAACAAAGAGTTCTAGATACCATAAAAGAGAAGAATTATCAAAAGGTAACGGCTCTAATGCTCACAGCAGATCCGTTTAATAGACTTCATGAAAGATTGGTTAGAATGACTATTGATAAGGCGGATATTACTATAATTTTCTTAATTTGCACGCTTGAAAATAGGCGAAATTTGGATTTTAAATTAAGGCTAAAGACGCTAGAGTATTTTGTAAGCAACTTCTTGCCTAGTGAGCGTGTTATAGTGGTGCCATTTGAAAATACATATCTATTTAGCAATCATATAAATCCAGTTTTAGAGTGCTTAGCTGCTTATAATTTTGGTGCGACAAAGCTAGTAGTAGGGCAAAATCACGGCGGTATTGGAATGTTTTATGACCATAATCAGCCAAATACAATCTTAGATAGTGTAACAAAAAATTTAGATATAGAGCTTATAGTTATGCCTGAATTAGTCTATTGTAATCAGTGTCGCACGATTGTAAGCACTAAGACTTGTCCGCATGGTCAGCACCACCACATTAAGTATAAATCCGATACTTTAAAAGAGCTTTTATTTAGTGGGATTTTGCCTCCTGCTATTTTAATGCGAAAGGAGATTTCAGCTATGATATTAAGCACCCTATTTCCAGATAGATTTGAAAATTTCCAAAAAATTTGTAATGATCTATTCCCAAATGTTGGGCTATTAGAAGAGCGCACCCAAAATGATTTTTATCTAGATTTAATGGGATTATATCAGACAACTTCACTTACATAAGGATTAGTATGCAAAAGCTATTTGTAACATTTTTTTACTCTGGATTGTTGCGGCCAGCACCTGGGACTTGGGGGAGCTTAGCTGGGGCTATAGTTGGAGTGGCGATATATTATTATATCGGGCTTGAGACGCTATTTTTAGCTAGTATATTGCTATTTTTAGCTAGTATTAGCATAATTGACTCTTATGAGGCTAAAAGTGGCACCCACGATGATAGCTCCATAGTTATAGATGAGGTTGCTGGGGTATGGGTGGCTATATCTATAGCCTTATCTAGCTGGGAGCAGTTTGAGGTAGATAAATTTGGCTGGATTAGCGTGGTTTTGGCTTTTGTGTTTTTTCGAATTTTAGATATTACTAAGCCTAGTATCATCGGTAGGCTAGATCGCAATCTCAAAGGCGGCCTTGGTGTAATGAGCGATGATATGGTCGCTGGTGGATTTGCTGGGCTTATCGCTGCTGCTTGCGTGGCTATTTTGGTTAAATTTGGCTTGATTATTTAACTAGCCTTAGCTAAAAGCTTTTAGCATATTTTAAGCTTTATTGCTAAGGCTCTTTTGAGTAGCAAATTTGATTTAGCTCATTTAGAAGCTTGGTATGACTACTTTCATTTGTTTAAATTTGTGCTGATTATACTTAAAATTAAAATTAAATTTGATAAAATACTAGCCAAATTTATCAAAAGAGTAGATATGAATCCAATATTAAATACCGATAGTTACAAGATTTCGCACTATTTACAATATCCAAAAGATATTAAATTTATCAGCTCATATATAGAGTCTCGTGGTGGGCGGTGGAATCGCTTGCTTTTTTATGGATTGCAGATATTTTTGATGGAGTATCTAAGCCAAAAGATAAGCTATGATGATATAGATGAGGCTGATGAGTTCATCAAAGCACACGGAATGAAATTTAATAAAGATGGCTGGAAATATATAGTAGAGCATCATGGCGGAGCCTTGCCTTTAGAGATAGAAGCAGTCGCTGAAGGTAGCATTATCCAAACCGAAAATGTGCTTTTACAGATTAAAAACACAGATCCGAATTTAGCGTGGCTTGTGGGGTATTTTGAAACGGCGATTTTACGCTCGATTTGGTATCCGGTGGCTGTAGCGACTAATAGCTATTTTTGTAAGCAAAATATCTTACATTTTCTAAAAGAGAGCGGAACGCCTGAGAATATTGACTTTGCCTTACATGATTTTGGCGCTAGGGGGGTTAGTAGCTTTGAGAGTGCTGGGATTGGTGGTAGCGCTCATATGGTGAATTTCAAAGGCTCAGATACCATCACTGGCGCACTCTTTGCCAAAAAATATTATGGTGCGGATATGGCAGCTTTTAGCATACCAGCTAGCGAGCATAGCACGATGACTTCGTGGGGGAGAGATGGGGAATTTCAAGCTTATGAAAATATGGTTAAAAGCTATGGCGATGGGACTTTTGCTTGTGTGATAGATAGCTATGATACGCTAAATGCCATTGATCTATGGGGAAGGCTCTTTGATAAGGTCAAAAAGCAAGGCGGCAAGGTGGTGCTTCGCCCAGATAGCGGTAATCCAGTAACGATGGCTAGTGAGTGTATCGAGAAGATGATGAGCCTAGCTGGATATAGTATAAATTCCAAAGGCTATAAGGTCTTGCCAGATCATATAAGGCTAATTTATGGTGATGGGATAAATCCGCAAAGCATAGAAGATATATTAAATGAGCTTAAATTTAGAAAAATTAGTAGCGATAATATCGTTTTTGGTATGGGTGGGGCGTTGCTTCAGCACTTAAATAGGGATACTTTAAGATTTGCGATGAAAGTAAATGCCGTAAGTAGCGATGGGATAAGCTGGAGAGATGTATATAAAAATCCAGTCACAGATCCTAAAAAGCGCTCAAAATCTGGCCGCTTAGCCTTAATTAAAGAGAATGAGCTTTATAAAACTATAAGATTTGATGAGCTAAATGGTAGGCAAAATTGGCTAACTAAGGTATTTAAAGATGGTAAGATTTTGCGTAAATTTAGCTTTGATGATATTAGATCTAGGGCTAAAGAGTATGATTAATCTATTAATTCTTGAACCTATTTTAGATAAATTTACACTTTTAAATTAAAGGATATGAAATGTATAGAAAAAAGATATATAATCCAGCTTCAAATGAGACGCTAAATGAGCGAAAAGTTTTTAATGGCAATCCGCATGGAATTTTAAATTTCACAAAGGCCAAATACACTTGGGCGCTTAAGCTTTGGGATCTTATGGAGGCAAATACTTGGTTTCCAAAAGAGGTTGATACCACTGATGATGTGCGTGACTATGCTTGTAATCTCACAGCAGCTGAAAAGCGTATGTATGATCTAGTATGGAGCCAACTAATCTCAATGGATAGCTTTCAGACAAATAACCTAGCTGATAATATAAATCCATATATCACAGCTCCAGAGATAAATGCGGTTTTAGCTCGTCAAGCCTACGAAGAGGCAAATCATAGTAAATCATACGCAGTAATGGTAGAGGCGATTTGCGATAATACAGATTTGATCTATGAGATGGAAAAGCACGATGAGGTCCTAAGACGCAAAAATGACTATATCTCAAGCGTGTATGAGGAGCTTGCTGGAGATGTAACTGATGAGAAATTGCTTTTAGCAATGGTGGCAAATCAAATTTTAGAAGGCGTATATTTTTATAGTGGATTTACAGCGATTTACGCATTAGCAAGGGCTGGGAAAATGCTTGGCAGCGCTCAGATGATACGCTTTATCCAGCGTGATGAGATAACTCACTTGCTTTTATTTCAAAATATGATAAATTCAGTCCGCAAGGAGCGTCCAGATCTCTTTACAAGTGAGATTGAAGCTAAAATTTATGAGATGTTTCAAAAGGCTGGTGAGCTAGAGATTGAGTGGGGAAAATATATCACGCAAAATCAAATAATGGGCTTTACAGATGATATTATAGACCAATATATCAAATATTTAATCGATGATAGGCTAACTTCAATTGGGTTAAAAAAATTATATAATGTCTCTCATCCGATAAAATGGGTTGATGATTTTGCTAAATTTAACGATCAAAAGAGCAACTTTTTTGAAAGTAAAGTTACAAATTATAGCAAAGGTAGCCTAAGCTTTGATGATTTCTAATCTCATAGCTCACAATCTTAGCTCTATTGGTGCTATTAATAGGGCTAGTGAGTTGTGCGATTTTGCTGCCTCTTTAAAAGATGGGGATTTAGCGCTTTGCTCTGAGCTTTGTGTTGGTGGATATGAGAGGCTTGGAGATGAATTTGAGCAGGATTTAGAAAGAAATTTAATCAGCTCTTTAAAGAGTGGCGCTTATCTTGGATTTAGTAGAATTTTTAATGATTATAATGAGTTTATTTTGCTTAGCTCCAAAGGCGTGGAATTTAAGCAAAATAAATATAGACTATTTAAGCCAAATAACGAGGATAAAATCACTCTTAGCGGTAGCTTAGATGGGATTAAAATTCATAATATAAATGGGGTTAAAATCGGAGTTTTAATCTGCTTTGAGCTTCGTTTTATTAAGCTTTGGGATAGATTAATGGGTGCTAGTATAATCTTAGTCCCAGCTATGTGGGGTAAAGCTAGAAAGGCTCATTATAAGGTGCTTTGCCAAGCCTTAGCCTTACAAAATAGAGCCTATGTAATTGCGTGTAGCGATATGGATTTGAGATTTAAATCCATATTTGCTCCAGATGGCAAAAGGAGCGAAAATATGAAATTTGATATAAATTTAATAGATAAATTTAAAAAATCACTTGGGATAGATGATGGATAATTTAGAAAGTGCAAAATGTCAAACAATGAGCGATGAGATAGCTAGTTTAGTTCAGCTTAGTCCTATGGTCTATAGAGCGTTTATTAATACGCCAAGGACGCCATTTGTGCCAGTATCTATAAATGCTTTTAAGCTTGATGCTCATCCGATAGGATCTAATCAATGGATAAGCTCTCCGCTAACTGTGGCTAAGATGACAATGGCGTTAGAGGCTGAAAATTGCGATAATATACTTGAAGTTGGCTGTGGCAGTGGGTATCAAGCGGCGATTTTGGCTAAGGTCGCAAGGCGAGTTTTTAGCGTGGAAAGAATCGAAGCGTTAGCCAATTCAGCAAAATCTCTAATGAAAAATTTAGGGATAAATAATGTATTTATACGATTTGATGATGGCAATCTAGGCTGGAGAAGCTACGCCCCATATGATAGGATTATCCTTAGTTGCTTTTGTAAAAGTGTGCCAGATAGGCTATTTTCTCAGCTTAAAGATGATGGAATTTTAGTAGCTCCAGTTGAGAAAGATGGCAAGCAATACATAACTCAATATAAAAAATCAAATAATCAAATTAGCAGTAAAATCATAGATGAATGCGTATTTGTCCCGCTACTTGATGGGACAGAGCAAAGATAGCCAAAGGAGCAGTATGCCATCTTTAAATTTGGATAGGAAAGGATAAGGTGATAAACTACAATCCGCCTTATCACACGCTAGAGAAAAAATATACATTTAATGCTGAAAATATTAAATTTAACAATATTTGTAAATTTGTTTAAGAGTTTTATACTCTTATTTAATATTTTAGGCTATAATTGGCATCTATAAATTTCATTAAAGGATATGATATGTTAGAGTTAAGAAATCTACCATTTGACCCAAATTCCAACGCAGTAGTGAGTAAAGAAGCCTGTGATTATCACCACGGCAAACACCACCAAACATATGTAAATAACTACAACAACCTAACAAAAGATAGCGAACTAGCTAATGCTAGTTTGTATGATGTGCTTGTAAGCTCTCAAGGCGGATTATTTAATAACGCCGCTCAAGTATATAATCACGATTTTTACTGGGATTGTATAGCTAAAAAAAGTGATAAAAGCAGCGAGCTTGAAGCAGCTTTAAAAAGCGATTTTAAAGATTTTAAAGCTGAATTTATAAACTCAGCTACAACTCTTTTTGGCGCTGGTTGGACTTGGCTTGTTTATAACCCAAATACAAATAAACTAGAGATCAAAAACACTTCAAACGCAGCTACTCCAGTAACTGATGGCTTAGTGCCACTTTTAGTAGTTGATGTGTGGGAGCACGCTTACTATATAGATAGTCGTAATGCTCGTCCGGCGTATTTAGAAAAATTCTATGAAAATATCAACTGGGATTTTGTAAGCACAGCTTATGAATGGGCGAAAAAAGAGGGGCTAAAATCTGTTAAATTCTACATTGATGAACTTCACCCAGTGGCTGGTTGCTGTGGCGCTGGATGTGGCTGCAGCCATTAAATTCCCAGCTCAAACTCTAAGAAATTTAGAGTTTGATTATACTTAGATTTTATTTTTAGCACTTTTTGGCTTTATTCTAGCGTATGTTATGATGAAGCCAAGGATTGCTATCACTCCTCCTATAAAAGAAGCTACGCAAAATACAAACTCACCTATAAAGCCAAAAGCTCTACCAGAGTGTAAATCTAAAACTTTTCTAGCTAGATTTTTATTTTGCGATGCGTCTGTTTGTGTTAGTAAATTTGGATTATCTATGTCAATTGTTACTACCCTTTGCTCATTTGCTTTTTTAATGTTAAATGTATAGTGTTTAGGTTTGCTTTGCGAAATGGATATGCTATCAAAGTTGGTGAAATTTGGCATTATGGCTATTAATGCGGTTTTAAGCTCATCACTATTAAATCTATTTTCTATTATGGCAAGTTTTATTGCCACCTTTTGGTCTTTGCTGGATTTCTACGCCATAAGCCCACGCAAATGCCTTTTTGACGCTATCATATGGCCAAAATAGCCCTGTAAAACTCATTGTTAGAAATATAATGCCAAATATCACTCCAAGTGCGGTATGAGACTTATAGGCTAACATTAGCTTTTTAGATTTAAAGCTAATAGTAAGTGCTTTAATGAAATTATTTTTTAACGCTGGTAAATAGAGATATATTCCGCTTAAAGTAAGAATTATAAACCCAATAGCCGATATTGCGACAATTTGCCTACCAATAGTGGTGCTATCAAATTCGCTAAAGAGTAGCCATCTATGTAACGAGCGGATTGTTCGCATAAATTGAGCTCCATTATCGCTACTTAAAATTACGCCATCGTCATTAACTAAATAGCTAATATTTTTGCCATTTTGATTAGTGGATATTGTATAGTAGCGACTATTAGTTTCATAGGAGATGCTTGATATATCAAGCGATGGATTTTGGGCTTTAAATTTGCTTATTAAATCAGCAAAATCTGGATTTAAAATCTTATTAGAATTTGGCGTGATGATGGCATTTATGGCATTTGCTATTGGCTTATCATATGAAAGCATAGCTCCGCTAATACATATTATAAATAGTGGAATTACCAGTATCATAGCGACTATTAAGTGAATATTAAATATCCACTTTTTCTTTTTTAATAGCATATTTGTTCCTTAAATTTAATTGTAATCTTTAATTCTAATATCGATTTGTTAAGTAGTTGTGAAATTTATAATCTTTATCAAATATAGCAGATATGTCATATTTCTGACAAATCCGAATTTGCATTTATTATATAATCTAAATAAATTTATTTTTATGAAAGGATGAGAATGAGTAAAATCATATTGGTTAGTCTGATTTTAGCTGGATGTTTAAATGCTAAAATCTTATATTCAACTACGGTAAAATCAGTCTATTTAGATGATAATTCCAAAGATGTAGCTGGTAAGCTCTTGCCTACAAATGCTATAGAGATTCTACAAAAATCTGGCGATAGAGTTAAATTTGCCCTAAAAGGCTATGTAAATCCATCTTCACCAAATGTTATATATTACAGCAATGGGGATCGCATTATAGCCTTATCATTTGCTAAGACTAAAACTCCTAAATATGAGATAATCCAAAAAGCAAAAGATGGCAAATTCGATGAAGTAAGGGTGGTTGCTTACACTACAGATGATGAGCTAGAAAATGAGCTAAAACCTATGATATATAGGGCTAAACAGACATATCAAGAGAGTTGCTCGATTTGTCATCAGCTCCATAAAGAGAGCCAATACAATCCAAATCAATGGCCTTCTCTATTTAGGTCAATGCTATCTAGAACGCCAATTGATAAAAAAGATGAGTGGCTAATAATACAGTATCTACAAAAAGCTTCAAAAGGAGATATAAAATGAAAACAAATAGAAGAGAATTTTTAAAATTAGGTGCGGCATTAAGCCTTGCTCCAATGCTACCAAGTAATATATTTGCTAATAATATTGATACTAAGCTTATCAAAGATGGAGAGGTATTTACAGCGGCTCACTGGGGTATGCTAAAAGCAACTATAAAAGATGGTAAGATCATAAGCTCAAAGCCATATCAAGAGTTATCTAAAATTTCAAATCCACTTCAAAATACAATGGCAGATTTAGTCTATAAAACTAGAATTACCGCCCCAATGGTAAGAAAGAGCTATTTAGAAAACCCAGATAGCCCAAAACCTGAATTAAGAGGGGTTGATGAGTGGGTAGAAGTAAAATATGAAGATGCCATTAAATTAGTCGCAAGAGAGCTTAAAAAGACTAGAGAGCAAAAGGGTATGCAAAGCGTATTTGCTGGAAGTTATGGATGGTATAGTAGTGGCAAACTTCACAATCCTAGAATTTTATTACATAGATTTATGAATTTAAGTGGCGGATTTACTGGTAGTTTAGGGGATTACTCTACTGGTGCTAGTCAGGTTATTATGCCTTATGTGGTTGGTAGTATAGAAGTTTATGAGCAACAAACCAGTTGGCCTGTAGTCTTAGAGCATTCAAAAGTAGTAGTTTTATGGGGTATGAATCCTATATCTACTCTAAGAATTGCTTGGAGTGCTACAGATGACCAAGGGCTAAAATATTTCGAGCAATTAAAAGATAGCAGCAAAGAGATTATCATAATTGATCCATTGTGGAGCGAAACTGGCAAATTCTTTGGCGATAAAGCTAGATGGATAGCACCTAGACCAAATACAGATGTTGCTATGATGCTTGGTATGGCTTACTATCTATATACAAGCGGTAAATATGATAAAGATTTTATAGCTAATTATACTACTGGATTTGATAAATTCTTGCCATATTTACTAGGAAAAAGCGATAAAATCCCAAAAACAATCAAATGGGCATCTAAAATTTGTGGCGTAAAAGAGAGCGTGATTAAAAATCTAGCTGATACCATTTATGCTAATAGAACAATGCTAATGAGTGGCTGGGGAATGCAAAGAGCACACCACGGAGAGCAGCCACACTGGATGCTAGTTACTCTAGCTTCTATGCTAGGACAGATTGGCTTGCCTGGTGGGGGATTTGGTCTTAGCTATCACTATAGTAATGGCGGGGCTCCTACTTGCGTAGGTGGAGTTTTAGGCGGTATAAATGCCGCTAGCGTAGGAGTTATCAAAGATGGGAAATATCAAGGCTTGGCTAGTCAAGCAAGTGGCGATGAAGCAGCTCAAAGCTGGTTAAATGCTGGGACTGATTATGCCTTCCCTGTAGCTAGAATAGCCGATGCCTTGCTAAATCCTGGCAAAATTTTAGAGCATAATGGGACTAAAATCACATATCCTGATATAGACTTTATCTACTGGGCTGGTGGTAATCCTATAACCCAACATCAAGATACAAATACAAATTTAAAGGCTTGGAGACGCCCAAGAACAATAGTCGTAAATGAAATTTACTGGACTCCTACAGCTAAGATGGCTGATATAGTATTTCCAGTAACTACGCAGTATGAGAGAAATGACCTTACAATGACAGGAGACTACTCAAACCAAAATATCTGTCCGATGAAGCAAGTAGTAGAAAGACAGCACTTTGCTAAGAATGATTATGAGATATTTAGTGATCTATGTAAGGCTTATGCTGATGGCTTAGTGGAGGCATTTACTGAAGGTGGCAAAACGGAGATGGATTGGCTAGAGGAGTTTTATAATGTAGCAGCAAATGCGGTAAATGCTAACACAGCTCTTGGTATCACTATGCCTAAATTTAATGAGTGGTGGAACAAGAATGAGCCAACTACATTTGCGCCAACTCTAGAGAGCGAGAGTTGGGTAAGAATGGCTGACTTTAGAGAAGATCCGATCTTAAACGCGCTTGGGACGCCATCTGGATTAATCGAAATTTATAGCCAAGCAATTGAGAATATGAATTATGATGATTGTGCGGCTCATCCAAAGTGGTTTGAACCAGCTGAATGGCTAGGTATGAAGAATAAACCGGCTAAATTCCATCTTATCACAGCTCATCCTACAGATAGGCTTCACTCACAGCAAAATAATACATCTTTAAGGGATAATTATGCTATAGCAGGTCGTGAGCCAGTGCTGATTAACGCTAAAGATGCAGTCAAATTGGGTATCAAACAAGGCGATTTGGTAAGAGTGTTTAATAGGCGTGGCGAAGTGCTAGCTGGTGCAGAAGTTAGCAATGATATTATCCCAGGCGTTGTAAGGCTTAGAGAGGGTGCGTGGTATGATGGATTTGGCGATGGACTATGTAAAAATGGTTGTGCTAATGTCCTAACTCTAGATATTCCAACAAGCAAATTATCAAATGGCAATATCTCTCACACAGGACTTGTCAATATAGAAAAATATCAAGGCAACGCTCCTAAACTTGAAGCATTTAACGCTCCAAAAGGTGTAAAAAATATCTAATATTCTAATCCCTTCGTTGGCGAAGGGGTTAAATTTAAAATTAATCAAATTTATGTTAAATTTAAAAAATTTATGGTGGCGTGCGATGAATATTAGTAGATTTAATCAAGATAGTTATAATGATTTTGAGCTATTAAGCAATGAGGATTTGTCGCTATTTCGTCAAGAAAAATATAGCAAATCTGAGCTAATTTACGCACAAAATATCAAATTTATAATCCTAAAAAGCGGTCAAGCAAAGCTTAGCTATATCAGTGGAACAAATGAATTTATCATAAATTTTATAAATAAAGGCTCAATTGTATTAGTTGATAAAGATAGTGTTTTAGAGTTTATGAGCGACTCTTTGACAATGGAGTTAAATCTTTGCGATATAAAAGAGCTTTTTGAGAATGAGAAATTTAGTATGGCGATGGTAAATTCGCTCATTCGCACCACGATAATGACACGTCAGATTGTCGCTGATATAGTATTTGGAAGTTTAGAAAGTAGAATTGTAAGTTTTTTACATAGCTTAGCTGATGAGCAGCATATGATGGTGCGGGATAAAAAGGTAGTTCAAATTCCATTTTCTATTGCTACCTTATCAAATCTTTTAGGTGCTCAACGCCAAAGCGTCTCAACCATATTTAACAAGCTTATCAAAAGTGGCAAACTCATAAAATATGGCAAGAGTAGCTATATAATAAGCTAATTTTAGATGTAATTACTTTTGACCTATGTAGATATAGTGCTCTACGCTACCTTCGTAATTATATAAATTCATCAGCTCATAATCTCCCCAAAATAGCGGTTTAAACGGCCTAAAATCCTCTTTTAATTGCTCAATGCTATGAGTGTATCTGATATATGATGAGCCTTTTATCCTGCCAGTTGGACAACCTTTTACCTCGCAAAGCCCATTTGGCATAATCTCACCTCTTTGATACTGACTATAGCCTTTGTCGCTCATCATCGTAGCAAAGATTATCGCACCATCATTACACATATTGTAAAATTCATTAATTGTCTCTTTGAAGCTGGAATTCGTAAGATAGTATAAACTTTGATTGGCAAATATAAAATCCATTTTTACACAAAATAGATCTTTTATACTTGAATTTGGTTTTATTATGTGGAAGTTTTTAGGGTTAATTGTCTTATTATTGTCCCAAACCTCTCTTAAGCTAGGCACAATATCAACGCCATAAGGCTCAATACCCCCCCCAGTAATATCCTTGAAATATTGTGAGTGAATGCCATTTCCACAGCCAAAATCTAGTAAATTCCCGCTAGTTTTATGGAGTTCAAATTTAAGAATTCTCTCATAAAATCTAATCACATGACCATCTGGATATTGAAGTCCGTAGCCCTCCTTATCATACTTTTGAGTGTATGCCTCTAAAGAGTTATCCATAAAAATCCTTTATATTAAATTTAGGCTAAGCCTACAAGAAGTATTGTATCAAAAAATAGTTAATTGCTTGATATTAAAATTATTAACACTATTATTTTATTCCTAATAATAAGGAAAAAAATATTATAAAATTTAGAAAAATATCGGTAAAATTTGATTTTAAAACTTATTTTGGATATAATTCGTGTCTTTTGATGAGAAGCGTAAGCTTTGCTTGTATGCTTGAAGTTTGGTTATAAGCCTCTGCAAGAGCACTATATCAAAAGGTCGCAAGTTGGCGACAAGTTATTTTTAAAGGAAAAAAATATGGAAAGAATTAGGCTTAAGCTAAAAGCTTATGACCACAGAGTTCTAGACCGCACAGTTGCAGCCATAGTAGAAGCTGTCAAACGCACTGGTGCCGATGTTCGTGGGCCAGTACCAATGCCTACAAAGATTAAACGCTATACAGTGTTAAAATCTCCACATGTAAATAAAGATTCTCGTGAGCAATTTGAGATGAGAATTCACGCTCGTATGCTAGATATTGTAGCAGCTACACCTGATACAGTTGATAGTCTAACAAAGCTTGACCTTGCCCCTGAGGTAAATGTCGAAGTTCGTGCTATGGGCAAGTAAGTATAAAAGGAAGAGATGATGGAATATATCGTAGAAAAAATAGGTATGAGCAGAACTATCTCAAACCCAAGTACTCCTGTTACATTGCTTAGACTTTTACCAGCTAAAGTGTGCGAAGTAGGTGAAAATAGCAGAGCTATCGTAGCTTATGCTTATACAAAAGCAAACAACAAAGCTATAAAAGGTCAGCAAAAAAAATATGGTTTAAGTAGCGAATTTAACCAATTTGCAACTTTAAGCGTGGCAAATAGCGAAGCTGGTGATTTAGATACAACTCCACTAAATGAGGCTAAAGTTTTAAAAGTTAGCTTTAATACAAAAGGTAGAGGCTTTCAAGGTGTTATTAAAAGACATGGTTTCTCAGGTGGTCCAGCAAGTCATGGTTCAAGATTTCACCGCAGACCAGGCTCTATAGGTAACTGCGAATGGCCAGGTCGTGTCCAACCAGGTAGAAAGATGGCAGGACACTATGGTAATGAAAAAACTACCGTTAAAAACGAAGTTGTAAGCTTTGATAGTGCTAATGGAATTTTAGTATTAAAAGGCTCAGTTCCAGGATTTAATGGTGCTATGGGCAGAGTAAGGATAGTTAAATGAGTAAAATAGCAGTTTTAAACGATAAATTTGAAAAAACAAGTGAATTAGAGCTTCCAGCAAGCTATGCTGAGGTAAATTCACACAATTTATATCTATATGTTAAAAGCTACCTTGCTAGTATGAGAGCAAACTCCGCCCACACAAAAGGTCGCTCAGATGTAAGCGGTGGTGGTAAAAAACCTTGGCGTCAAAAAGGCCGTGGTGGTGCAAGGGCTGGTTCAACAAGAACGAATGTTTGGGTTGGCGGTGCTGTGGCATTTGGTCCTAAAAATAATAGAAATTATAATCAAAAAGTTAATAAAAAACAAAAAAGATTAGCGCTTGAATTTGCTCTAAATGAGAAAGTTTCAAATGGCAAATTCTATGCAGTAGATAGTATCGCTATTGAGAGTGGTAAGACAAAAGATGCAGTAGCTATTATCAAAAAACTTGGTATTAGAGATGCGTTAATCATTAAAAATGAGCTTGATGCTAAGACACTTTTAGCATTTAGAAATCTAGCAAATTGCTATGTGGTAGATGCTAGCGAAGTAAATGCTTATTTAGTATCAGTCTATAGTGCAGTTATAGCTGAAAAATCAGCACTACAATCAATAGTAAAAGAGGGCTAAAAATGGCAGATATAACAGATATTAAAACTATAGTATATACAGAAAAAACTCTTGGCCTTCAAGAACAAGGTGTAGTAGTAATCCAAACTTCACCAAAAATGACTAAAAATAGTCTAAAAGAGGTATTAAAAGAGTATTTTGGTGTAACACCGCTTAGAGTAAATTCACTTAGAATAGATGGCAAAGTTAAGCGTTTTAGAGGTAGAGTTGGCGTAAGAAATGATTACAAAAAATTCTATGTCAAACTACCAGATGGCGTAAGCCTAGCAAGTCAGGAGGCATAAGATGGCAATAAGAAGTTTTAAACCTTATACTCCAAGTAGAAGATTTATGACTAGTCTTAGCAGTGAAGATATCACAGCTAAAGCTAGCGTAAGAAGCCTACTTGTGAAAATTCCTGCCGCAGCTGGTAGAAATAATAATGGTAGAATTACAAGCCGCCATAAAGAGGCTGGTGCGAAAAAACTATATCGTATTATTGATTTTAAGCGTCGTAAATTTGGAATTCCAGGCAAAGTTGAAGCTATAGAGTATGATCCAAATAGAAATTGCCGTATCGCTCTTATATCTTATCTTGATGGAGAAAAAAGATATATAATCCGCCCTAGCGGCTTAAATGTAGGCGATGTTATCAGTGCAGCTGAAGCTGGTCTTGATATAAAACCAGGCAATGCTATGAAATTAAAAAGCATTCCAGTTGGTACAATAGTGCATAATATAGAGCTTAAACCTGGTAAAGGTGCTCAAATGGCTAGAAGTGCTGGTGGTTACGCTCAACTTATGGGTAAAGAAGAGAAGTATGTAATACTAAGACTTCCAAGTGGTGAGATGAGACAAGTTTTAGCTGAGTGTATGGCTACAGTCGGTGTAGTTGGTAATGAGGATTGGGCAAATGTAACTATCGGTAAAGCAGGACGCAATCGCTACAGAGGAATTCGCCCTCAAACTAGAGGTAGTGCCATGAACCCAGTAGATCACCCACACGGCGGTGGTGAAGGCAAGAAAAACTCAGGTCGACATCCAGTTACTCCATGGGGCAAACCAACTAAGGGTGCTAAAACTCGCCGTAAAAAAGCTAGTGATAGACTTATAATATCAAGAAGGAAAGGTAAATAACGATGGCTAGATCGCTAAAAAAAGGTCCTTTTGTAGATGACCATGTAATGAAAAAAGTCATCGCTGCAAAAGCCGCTAATGATAACAAACCAATTAAAACTTGGTCAAGAAGAAGCACAATCACACCTGAAATGATAGGTTTGACATTTAATGTGCATAATGGCAAAAGCTTTATTCCTGTATATGTAACAGAAAATCATATAGGTTATAAACTAGGCGAATTTGCACCAACAAGAACATTCAAGGGTCATAAAGGCTCTGTTCAGAAAAAAATAGGTAAATAAGGGGAAGTTATGAGTAAAGCTATTATTAAATTCATAAGACTATCTCCAACAAAAGCTAGATTAATAGCTAATGAAGTTCAAGGAATGAATGCCGAATTAGCATTAGCAAGCCTTAGCTTTATGCCAAATCGTGGAGCAAAGTATATCGCAAATGCTATAAGTTCAGCTGTAGCTAATGGCGGATTTGAGCCTGAAGAGGTAGTTGTGAAAAGTTGTAGAGTAGATGCAGGTCCTGTATTAAAAAGATTCCGCCCAAGAGCAAGAGGAAGTGCAAGTAGAATTCGCAAACCTACTAGCCATATCTTAGTAGAAGTAGCTAAAGCAGCAAAAACAGAGAAGGAAGCATAAAATGGGACAAAAAGTTAATCCAATAGGTCTTAGACTAGGTATAAATAGAAACTGGGAGTCTAGATGGTTTCCATCAAAAGCAACACTTCCAGAAAACATAGGCGAAGACCATAAAATAAGAAAATTCCTAAAAGCTAAGCTATATTATGCTGGTGTTAGCCAAATTTTAGTTGAAAGAACAGCTAAAAAACTAAGAGTAACAGTAGTTGCTGCTCGCCCTGGTATCATCATCGGCAAAAAAGGTGGCGAAGTAGAAAATTTAAGATTAGAAGTTGCTAAATTAGTCAATAAAGATGTAGCTATCAATATCAAAGAAGAGCGTAAAGCTGGTAGCTCAGCTCAATTAGCAGCAGAAAATGTAGCTATGCAACTTGAGCGTCGTGTGGCATTCCGCCGTGCTATGAAAAAAGTCATTCAAGGTGCTCAAAAAGCTGGTGGCAAAGGTATTAAAGTAAGCGTATCAGGTCGCTTAGGTGGTGCTGAAATGGCTAGAACTGAGTGGTATCTTGAGGGTCGTGTGCCTTTACATACTTTAAGGGCTAGAATAGACTATGGCTTTGCTGAAGCTCATACAACTTATGGTAATATAGGTGTAAAAGTATGGATATTTAAAGGCGAAGTGTTACAAAAAGGTATCCAAGCTGAAAAGAGCGAAGAGACAGCTCCTAAAAAAGCAAAACGCGCTAGAAGGGGTAAATAATGTTATTACCAAAAAGAACGAAATATCGTAAAATGATGAAAGGCCGCAATCGTGGCTATGCAACTCGCGGTACAGCTTTAGCGCTTGGCGAATTTGGATTAAAAGCTGTAGAAGCTGGTAGAATCAACTCTCGCCAAATAGAGTCAGCTCGTCAAGCATATACTCGTCATGTAAAAAGACAAGCTAAAACTTGGATTAGAGTATTCCCAGATAAACCTATTACTAAAAAACCTTTAGAAACTCGTATGGGTAAAGGTAAAGGTGGAGTTGAAGAGTGGGTTATGAATATCAAACCAGGTAGAATAATATTTGAGATGGCTGGGGTATCTGAAGAGCTTGCTAGAGAGGCTCTGACATTAGCTATGCACAAACTACCATTTAAAACTAAGTTTGTAACAAGAGAGAGCGAAAATGAAATATACTGATATAAGTGGGAAAAATTTAAGCGAACTTAACGCTTTATTAAAAGAGAAAAAGGTGCTTTTATTTACACTTAGACAAAAGCTAAAAACTATGCAGCTAACTAACCCTAATGAGATCCGTGAAGCTAAAAAAGATATAGCTAGGATCAATACTGCAATTAGTGCTGCGAAGTAAGGGGTGAATGATGGCAGTAGAAATGAAAAGAGAAATTCAAGGTGTCGTAGTAGCCATAGCTGGGAATAAAACTGCAACTGTATTGGTTGAAAGAAGAGTTATGCACCCAAGATACCATAAATTTGTAAAACGCTTTAAAAAGTATCTAGTTCATGATGAGAAAAATGAGCTAAAAGTGGGAGATACTATATCAGCTGTTGAGTGCAGACCGCTAAGTGCTAGAAAGAAATTCCGCTTACAATCAGTTTTGAAAACAGGAGTTGAATAATGATACAAAGTTTTACAAGACTAGCAGTAGCAGATAATAGTGGCGCAAAAGAGCTTATGTGTATAAAAGTTTTAGGTGGTAGTAAAAGACGATATGCAAGCCTTGGCGATGTTATCGTTTGCTCAGTTAAGAAAGCTCTACCAAATGGCAAAATTAAAAAAGGTCAAGTTGTAAAAGCAGTAGTAGTAAGGACTAAAAAAGAGGTTCAAAGAGGCAATGGCTCTCTAATCCGCTTTGATGAGAATGCTGCTGTTATCCTTGATAATAAAAGAGAGCCAATAGGTACTCGTATATTTGGCCCAGTGGGTAGAGAAGTAAGATATGCGAATTTTATGAAAATCGTATCTCTTGCACCGGAGGTTCTATAATGGCAGTAAAATATAAAATCAAAAAAGGCGATGAGGTAAAAGTAATCGCAGGTGATGATAAAGGCAAAGTTGCTAAGGTTTTAGCGGTGCTTCCTAAAAAAGCTCAAGTAATAGTAGAAGGTGTAAAAGTTGCTAAAAAAGCGGTAAAACCAAGTGAGAAAAATCCAAATGGTGGCTTTATAAGCAAAGAGATGCCTATTGACATTTCAAATGTTGCAAAAGTTGAGGGTTAAATATGAGATTAAAAGCAAAATATAATGAGAGTATTAAACCAGCTCTAGTAAAAGAATTTGATATTAAAAACCCTATGCTTATTCCAGCAATTGAAAAGATCGTAATTAGCGTTGGAGCTGGAGAGGGTGCCAAAGATCAAAAATTGCTTCAAAATATGGCTGATACAATATCTTTGATAGCAGGACAAAAAGCAGTTGTTACAAATGCTAAAAAGTCAGTTGCTGGCTTTAAAGTTCGTGAAGGCTTCCCAGTAGGTATAAAAGTAACATTAAGAAAAGAGCAAATGTATGCTTTCTTAGATAAGTTAATTAGCATTGCGCTTCCTAGGGTAAAAGACTTCCGTGGTTTGCCTAGAGATGGATTTGATGGTCGTGGTAATTATAACTTTGGTTTAAATGAACAACTAATGTTTCCAGAAGTTGTATATGATCAAATTCTAAGAACACATGGTATGAATATAACTATAGTTACAACAGCTAACGATGACAAACAAGCGTTCAAACTACTTGAACTCTTTGGTATTCCATTTGCAAAAGGAAAGTAATATGGCAAAAAAATCAATGATAGCAAAAGCAGCGCGCAAACCTAAATTTAGCGTGCGTGGATACACTAGATGTCAAATTTGTGGTCGCCCACACTCTGTTTATAAAGATTTTGGAATTTGCCGTGTGTGCCTAAGAAAAATGGCTAACGAAGGACTAATACCAGGTCTTAAAAAAGCAAGTTGGTAAGGGAAATAATATGATAAATGATTTAATTTCAGATGGACTAACACGCATTAGAAATGCGGCTATGAGAAGACTAGAGACTACTCAACTTCTACACTCAAATGTTGTTGAGGCGACTTTAAAAATTCTAGCACAAAAAGGTTATATTGAGAGCTATAATGTAATTGAAGAGAATAATAAAAAATTCATTAATGTAGTTCTAAAATATGATGAACGCGGTGCAAGTGTAATAAATGAATTAAAAAGAGTTTCAAAGCCAGGTCGTAGAGTTTATCAAGGTAAAGATGAGATCAAAAGATTTAAAAATGGCTATGGAACGATTATAGTTAGCACTAGCAAAGGCGTTTTAAGCAATGACGAAGCACATAAAGCTGGTGTTGGTGGCGAAGTGCTTTGTACAGTTTGGTAGTAGTTGAATTAGCTATTGAGCGCATTGCTCAAGGCTAATCTTTTTATGGTATTGGGTATCCATTCGCACGGCGTAGAAATACCCTAGACAAGTAAAAAGGAAAGATATGTCAAGAATTGGAAAACAGCCAATATCTATTCCAAGTGGTTTAGATGTTAGTTTAAATGGTTCGGTTTTAGTGTTTAAAAAAGGTAACGCTACTAAAGAGTTAGACACTAAAGGCAATGTTAATGTAGAAGTTAAAGATGGCATCATCACATTTACTAGTAAGGGTGATGATAGACAAAGCAGAGCCTACTGGGGCACATATCGTGCTTTAGCAAATAATATAGTAATTGGCTTAACAGCTGGATTTACTAGACAACTAGAGATTAATGGTGTTGGTTATAAAGCTGCAGCAAAAGGTAAGGTATTAGAGTTAGCTTTAGGCTTTTCACATCCTATTAACTATGAACTTCCTGAAGGCGTAGAAGTAAGCGTTGAAAAAAACATTATCACTATCAAAGGTAGCGATAAACAATTAGTAGGTCAAGTAGCAGCTGAAGTAAGAGGCTTTAGACCGCCAGAGCCATATAAAGGCAAAGGTGTCAAATATGTTGAAGAGCGCATAATCCGCAAAGCCGGTAAAACATCTAAGAAATAAGGGTAAGCAATGGTAGCAAATGTATTAAAAAGAAAATTATCTCTAAGAATTAAGAGAAAAAGAAGAATTAGAGCTAAAATCAGCGGTACCGCGTCTTGCCCTAGAATTTCTATATTTAAATCCAATAGAACTCTATATGTCCAAGCGATAGAAGATATTAACGCTACTACTCTTTGTGCTAGCGATGGTAGAAAGCTAGGCATCAAAGCAAATAAAGCTGGTGCGGTGATTCTTGCCAAAGATATTGCTAGCAGATTAGAAAAAGCTGGAATCAAAGAAGCGGTATTTGATAGAAATGGCTATCTATACCATGGTGTAGTTGCAGCATTTGCTGAAGCTCTAAGAGAAAATGGCATTAAGCTATAACGCAAGGATTATTGATGGAAAAGTATAATAGAGAAGAATTCGAAGAAGTAATCGTTGATATTGGTCGTGTTACTAAGGTTGTCAAAGGCGGTAGAAGATTTAGATTTACAGCTCTTGTTGTTGTAGGGGATAAAAAGGGTCATGTTGGTTTTGGTTTTGGTAAAGCCAAAGAGGTTCCAGATGCGATGAGAAAAGCAACTGATGATGCTTTTAAAAACATTGTAGAAGTTAAGTTAAAAGGTAGCACTATCCCACATGATATTGAAGTTAAATATAACGCAAGTAGAATTTTATTAAAACCAGCTAGCGAAGGTACTGGAGTTATCGCTGGCGGTGGTGCTCGTCCGGTTGTAGAGTTAGCAGGTATTAAAAATATACTTACTAAGTCTCTTGGCTCAAATAACTCTGCAAATGTCGTTCGTGCTACAATTAAAGCATTAAGCATGCTAAAAGGTTAAGGAGAGAGTATGGGACTAGAAAATTTACAAAAAGCTGCAGGCTCAACTCGCAATACTAAAAGAATTGGTCGTGGTCAAGGTAGTGGCTGGGGCAAAACCGCTACAAAAGGTGGTAAAGGTCAAACAGCTAGAAAAGGCTATAATGAAAAAAGAGGGTTTGAAGGTGGTCAGCAACCACTTCAAAGAAGACTACCAAAAGTAGGCTTTACTTCTAAATTTGAAAAACCATACGCAATTAGCGTTGATAAAAATCCTGCTATTAAAGAGTTAAGCGAAATTACGCTAGATACTCTTAAAACAGTACATAAATTCTCAAATAGCATCAAAAAAGTTAAACTTATAGGTGCTGGGGCTAAAGATCTACTTAGCAAGATAAAAGATGAGAATATAA
This sequence comes from Campylobacter porcelli, assembly GCF_002139855.1. Classification (NCBI taxonomy): domain Bacteria; kingdom Pseudomonadati; phylum Campylobacterota; class Epsilonproteobacteria; order Campylobacterales; family Campylobacteraceae; genus Campylobacter; species Campylobacter porcelli. The sequence continues at coordinate 1,584,695 of NZ_CP018789.1, read as the reverse complement.
AGGTAACTGGAAATAACTAATGAATAGAGCATTAATCAACAAGATATTAATTACGCTTGGATTTTTGTTTGCTTATAGGGTGCTGGCTTATGTGCCAGTCCCTGGTGTAAATATTGATGTTATTAGGGAATTCTTTACTTCAAATAGTTCAAATGCACTTGGAATGTTTAATATGTTTAGCGGCGGTGCTGCTGAGCGTTTAAGCATTATCTCATTAGGTATTATGCCATATATCACAGCTTCGATTATTATGGAGCTTTTAGCAGCTACATTTCCAAATTTAGGCAAGATGAAAAAAGAGCGTGATGGTATGCAAAAATATATGCAAATTATCCGCTATGCGACTATCGTTATTACCATTATACAAGCAATTGGGGTAAGTATAGGCTTACAAAGCTTAACTGGCAAAGATGGCGCAAGTGCTATAATGATAGATATGAATTTATTTATCGCTATTAGCTGCGTATCTATGCTAACTGGGACAATGCTACTTATGTGGATAGGTGAGCAAATCACTCAAAGAGGTATTGGAAATGGTATTAGCCTTATAATATTTGCTGGTATTGTAAGTGGTATTCCAAGTGCTATTGGCGGTACAATTGATTTGGTAAATACTGGAGAGTTAAATTTCTTAGTAGTTATCGCAATTGCTTTGGTTATTCTAATCACTGTAGGCGTGGTAATATATGTAGAAATGGGCGAAAGAAGGGTGCCAATCTCATATTCTCGCAAAACAGTTATGCAAAATCAAAATAAGATAATAATGAATTATATCCCTATAAAAGTAAATTTAAGTGGTGTTATTCCGCCGATTTTTGCTAGTGCTATTTTGATGTTTCCTGGGACAATTTTACAAGCAAGCACAAATGAGTTTATAGTAGCGATAAATGATTTTTTAAATCCAAATAGCTACTTTTTTAACATCTTAACATTTTTGTTTATTCTATTTTTTGCATATTTTTATGCCTCCATTACATTTAATGCAAAAGATATAAGCGAAAATTTAAAAAGACAAGGCGGATTTATCCCTGGTGTCAGACCTGGTGAGAGCACGGCTAATTTCTTAAACGAAGTAGCTAGTAGGCTTACCTTGACTGGTTCTATATACCTTGGTCTTATATCTACTTTGCCTTGGGTTTTAGTTAAATTTATGGGAGTGCCATTCTACTTTGGTGGTACATCTGTATTGATTGTGGTGCAAGTAGCACTTGATACGATGAGAAAGATAGAAGCTCAAGTCTATATGAGTAAATATCAAACTCTAAGTGCAGTTGGACTATAAGATGGCTATAGGAATTAAAACCCCAAAAGAGATAGAGAGTATGCGTGCGGCTAATAGAATAGTCGCAGCTACTCTAGATCATCTTCATACGATTATTAAGCCTGGAATTTCACTTCTTGAAATTGATAAAATTTGCGAAGATATGATTAAAGCTGCTGGAGCTAAACCAGCTTTTAAAGGGCTTTATGGCTTTCCAAATACTGCTTGTATCAGTGTAAATGAGGTTGTAATCCACGGAATTCCAAATGGCTATATCTTACAAGATGGCGATATAGTATCAGTTGATATTGGATCAAATTTAAATGGCTTTTTTGGCGATAGTGCTAGAACTTACCCAGTAGGCAATATCTCAAAAAGCGATGAATCTTTGATTGCGTGCAGCAAAGATGCTTTGTATTATGCCATTGATGAGATTAGGGCTGGTATGCATTTTAAAGAGCTTTGTTATAAGCTTGAGCAGTTTATCTTAGGGCGTGGATATGTGCCATTAAAGGGATTTTGCGGTCATGGAATAGGTCGCAAGCCGCACGAAGAGCCTGAAATTCCAAACTACTTAGAAGGGACAATGCCAAAAGCTGGACCAAAAATTAGAAATGGTATGGTTTTTTGCATTGAGCCAATGATTTGTCAAAAAGATGGCACACCAAAGATTGCTGCTGATAAATGGACCGTTACTAGCGTAGATGGCTTAAGAACTAGCCACTATGAGCATTGCGTAGCAGTGATTAATGGCAAGGCTGAGATACTTAGTGTAGTTGATTGAAATTTAAGTTTATTTAAGGAGATAAAATTTGGCAAAAGATGATGTTATAGAGATTGATGGCAATGTGGTCGAGGCTCTACCTAATGCTACCTTTAAAGTAGAATTAGATAATAAGCATGTAATTTTATGCCATATTGCTGGTAAGATGAGAATGCACTACATCAAGATTATGCCAGGCGATAGGGTTAAGGTCGAGCTAACTCCATATAGCTTAGACAAGGGTAGGATTACATATCGTTATAAATAATATATGATAGATGCCTTAAAAGATAAGCTCAAAAGATTTGGCGTAGCTTCGCAAGATTTAGATAGGATAGAAAAATTTTTACAAATTAGAAAATTTAGCGATGGTAAGCTACTTACAAAGAGTCATTATGGACTTTTGATAATTGGCTCTGGAGCTCTTAGAGTTTATACTATTTTTGGCTCTCAAGAAAAGACAATTCTCACCCTTGAAAAGGGTGATGAGTGGGTAATATGCCAAATTTGTACTCAAAAATCACTTGAGCTAGAGTTAAATCTCCAAGCGCTTGGTGATTTAGAAATCATTATAATTCCAGATAATATTTTTAGAGATTTAAGACAGAAGTATCCTAAGCTTAGTGAGTATATTTTAACTATTTTTGCTAAGCAATTTGCTAAGAGCATAGAGGTGGCTTCAAAAAGTAAAACCATACCATTTCGTGATAGATTGGTTGAATTTATCAGAAAAAATGCTATAAATAATGGCATAAAAATAACTCATCAGCAAATAGCAAATCATCTAGGAGTAACAAGAGAGTGTGTATCTAAAAATCTTAAACAACTAGAAAAAAATGGATTTTTAACCTTATCAAGGGGTAAAATTTATTTAGAAATGTGAAGTGATTACATACAAAAATATAAAAATTCTATAAAATCCAAATTTAATTTATTTTTAAAGGATTTTTATGGATTTAGAGATGTTTTGTCATCAATGTGAGATGAGTGCTAATGATGGGTGTGGCTCTAAAGGGCAAAGTATGGGGACTTGCGGTAAAGATGCTACACTAGCAAGGCTGCAAGATATGATGATATTTGCCCTAAAGGGTTTAAGCGCATATCGCCACCATGCAAATGAACTAGGAGCCAATACAAAAAATGTAGATGATATAATGGCTCAAACTCTATATTTTACACTTACAAATATGAATTTTAATTTCGATCAGCATATCGAGCAATTGCTAAAAGTAGGCAAGGCTGGAGTAGAGGTTATGGATATTTTAAGCAATGCCCACACTAGTAAATTTGGTATCCCAACTCCTGTAAAAATCACTCAAAACAAAGCAAGTGGCAAAGCTATTTTAGTAAGCGGTCATAATCTTCACGCACTAAAAGAGCTATTAGAGCAGACCAAAGATAAAGGGATTAATATCTACACCCACTCTGAGATGCTTCCAGCTCATGGCTATCCAGAGCTTAAAAAGTATCCACATTTAAAAGGAAATTTGGGTAAAGCATGGTTTGACCAAACTGAGCTTTTTAATAAATTTGGTGGAGCTATTTTGATGACTACAAATTGTATCGTTCCACTTCGCAAAAGTGCTAGATATAGCGATAGATTGTTTGGATATGATATCGCAAGCACCCAAGGCATAGCTCATATTAATGGCGATGATTTTACTCCACTAATCAATAAGGCTTTAGAGCTTGATGATGTAAGTGGCTTTGATAGCGATGAAGTAATCAGCACGGGTCATCATTATAAGGCTATTTTGCCTATGGCTAGTGAGATTTTAGATGCGATTAAAAGCGGTAAAATTCGTAGATTTTTTGTTATAGCAGGATGTGATGCCCCAGGTAAAGGCAGAGAGTATTATAGGGAGTTAGCCCTTAGTGTGCCAAAAGATTGCGTGATTTTAACTTCAAGTTGTGGTAAATTTAGATTTAACGATATAGATTTTGGTTTAATAGAAGGGACAAATATTCCAAGATATTTAGATTTGGGTCAGTGCAATGATAGTAATGGTGGAGTAAAAATAGCTATGGCTCTAAGTGAGGCTACAGGGATAGCCATCAATGATTTGCCGCTTTCAATAGTGCTAATGTGGATGGAACAAAAAGCTATAATAATATTAGTAGCACTATTATATTTAGGTGTAAAAAATATCCATATTGGCCCTAGTTTGCCAAAATTTTTAAATAGCGAAATATTAAATTTCTTAGTAGAAAAATATAATTTATCGCTAATTAGCTCAGATCCAAAGGCGGATTTAGAAAAATTCTTAAATTCTTAAGTTTTTAACAGAGTTACGGCTCTGTTAAATTTATAAAAATTAAAGCCAATTTTAGATACAATTCCAAGCTTTGCATCCAAACTGGATAAAGAAGTATTTTCAAAGTGTGCCACTTGTTTTGAAAATAGTTGGTTTAGGCGTGTTCTTAGACCTAAGTGCAGTCTAGTAAAAGTGGTAAATAATTTTTAGGAGACTCAGATGAAAGTTCGTCCTTCTGTAAAGAAGATGTGTGACAAATGCAAAATTGTCAAACGCAAAGGCATAGTTCATGTTATTTGCGAAAACCCAAAACATAAACAAAGACAAGGATAAGGTATGGCTCGTATTGCAGGTGTTGATTTACCAAAGAAAAAAAGAGTAGAGTATGGCCTTACATATATCTATGGTATAGGTCTATATACTTCAAGAAAAATTCTTGATGCTGTAGGTATCTCTTATGATAAGAGAGTTTATGAGTTAAGCGAAGATGAAGCTGCTGCTATCCGTAAAGAGATTCAAGAGCATTACATGGTCGAAGGTGATTTAAGAAAAAGCGTGGCTATGGATATAAAAGCTTTGATGGATTTAGGTAGCTTTAGAGGATTAAGACATAGAAAAGGTCTGCCAGTGCGTGGTCAAAAAACAAAAACCAACGCAAGAACTAGAAAGGGCAGAAGAAAAACCGTTGGCGCTGCTACTAAATAAGGATAAGATATGGCAAAAAGAAAAGTAATTAAGAAAAAAGTAGTTAAAAAAAATATAGCTAGAGGTATCGTGTATGTCTCTGCTACATTTAATAATACAATGGTTACAGTAACTGATGAGATGGGTAATGCTATAGCGTGGAGTAGTGCTGGTGGTTTAGGCTTTAAAGGTAGTAAAAAATCAACCCCATATGCAGCTCAACAAGCAGTAGAAGATGCATTAAATAAAGCAAAAGAGCATGGCATTAAAGAAGTAGGCATCAAAGTTCAAGGCCCAGGTAGCGGTAGAGAAACAGCAGTAAAAAGTATCGGTGCAGTAGAAGGAATTAAGGTGCTATATCTAAAAGATATAACTCCACTAGCTCACAATGGCTGCAGACCACCAAAACGCCGCCGCGTGTAATTGTAGATAGAATTTAGGAGAATTATAATGGCAAGATATAGAGGACCAGTTGAAAAATTAGAAAGACGCCTAGGTGTATCTCTTGCACTTAAAGGCGAAAGAAGACTAGCTGGCAAGAGCGCATTGGAAAAACGACCATACGCTCCAGGCCAACATGGACAAAGAAAAGCTAAAGTAAGCGAATATGGCCTACAATTAAGAGAGAAACAAAAAGCTAAATTTATGTATGGTGTAAGCGAAAAACAATTTAGAAGATTATTTGCCGAAGCCGCAAGAAGAGAGGGAAATACCGGTGCACTTCTTATCTCTTTGTTAGAGCAAAGACTTGATAATGTGGTTTATAGAATGGGTTTTGCATCGACTAGAAGATTTGCAAGACAGTTAGTAACTCATGGCCATATCTTAGTAAATGGTAAAAGAGTGGATATCCCATCATATAGAGTAAGAGCCGGTCAAAAAATAGAGATTGTTGAAAAAAGTAAAGAGAATCCGCAAATCGTTCGTGCTATCGAGCTTACTAATCAAACAGGTATAGTAGCTTGGGTTGATGTAGAAAAAGATAAAAAATATGGAATTTTCACAAGAATTCCAGAACGCGAAGAGATTGTCATTCCAGTTGAGGAAAGATATATAGTCGAGCTTTACTCTAAATAATAAGGAGATTATGATGAGAAAGATAACAACATCAGCTTACATGCCTACTGACATAGAGGTTACCCCAATAAGTGAAAATGTGGCTAAAATAGTAGCGTATCCTTTTGAAACCGGCTATGCAGTTACTCTAGCTCATCCGCTTCGCAGACTACTTTATACAAGCACAGTTGGATTTGCTCCAACTGCTGTTAAAATCGAAGGCGTCTCTCATGAATTTGATAGTATGCGAGGAATGCTAGAGGATGTAACGCTATTTATCATAAATCTCAAAAATTTACGCTTTAAGCTTAAAAATGATTCAGAGCATGAGGTTATTGAGTATAGCTTTAAAGGTCCAAAAGAGATTACCGGTGCAGATCTATGTAATGATATTGTCGAGATAGTAAATCCTGATGCGTATCTAGCTACTATTAATGAAGATGCCGAGCTAACTTTCTCTTTGGTTATAGAAAAAGGTATTGGCTATGTGCCTAGCGAAGAGATTAGAGAGAGCGTAGAGAGTGGATATATCGCACTTGATGCATTTTTTACACCTGTTAAACATGCAGTTTATGAGATAGAAAATGTTTTGGTTGAAGATAATCCAGACTATGAAAAAATCGTTTTAACGATAACTACAGATGGTCAGGTCTCTCCTTTAGAGGCGTTTAAAAACTCAATTGAAGCTATGTATAAGCAGATGTCTATATTTAATAATATCCTAAATATAGATGTAAATATGGCTATGGCGTCATCTAAAGGCTCTAGCGAGCACTCAAAACTTTTAGAGAGTATTGAGAATTTAAATTTATCAGCTAGAAGCTTTAATTGCTTAGATAAGGCTGATGTTAAATTTATTGGTGAGCTTGCTTTGATGGAAGAGAGTGAGCTAAAAGATCTTAAAAATTTAGGTAAAAAATCTCTTGATGAGATTAAGGCTGTAATGGCTGAAATAGGCTATCCATTTGGTGAAAATAAGCTAGGTGATAGCAAAGAATCACTCAGAAAAAAGATAGCTGAGTTAAAATCATAAAAGCGAAGGAAATATAATGAGACATAATCACGGATATAGAAAACTAGGCCGCACTAGCTCTCATCGTGCTGCTTTGCTTAAAAACCTTACGATCGCAATCGTTAAGGCTGGTAAGATAGAAACTACTTTACCAAAAGCAAAAGAGCTAAGAAGCTATATAGAAAAATTAATCACAAGAGCTAGAAAAGGCGATTTTAACGCCCATAAATATGTATTTGCATATTTACAAGATAAAGAAGCAACTAATAAATTAGTTACACAAATCGCCCCAAAATATGTAAATAGAAATGGCGGCTATACTAGAATCATCAAAACACGAGTTAGAAAAGGCGATGCTTCTGAGATGGCCTATATAGAACTAGTATCTGAATGATATTTGCTAGGAGAGATCCTAGCAAATTTAGCTTATCTAATTTATAATCTTTATAATCTAATTTCTAAAATATTATTTAATCTAAGTTTTTTATATTTGTATATAATTGCTAAAAATATAAAGGATACTTATGATACCATTTAGCGATGAAGAGCTTTATGAGCCAGTTTTAGAAAGTCTTAATGTTGTATTGCCTATGCTCCAAAGAGATGGTGGCGGTATGGAGCTTTTGGGTATTAAAAACGGAGTTGTTTATGTGCGTTTAACCGGTCATTGCCACGGCTGTGCCGCAAGCTCTCAAACGCTAAAATTTGGCGTTGAAAAGCAAATTCGAAATGATATTCATCCAGAATTAATAGTGGTAAATATCCCAATTGGTCAAGAATTTGATCTAGAAAAGGTATAGATTTTATCTGAAAATTTATTAGTTGGACTGGATATAAAATTTAGAGTATTAAAAAATATTGGCATTAGTTTTATAACAATATTTTTTCTGTTAGGCTGTGGTGGCGGCTCAGATAAATCTGCTGAGCAAACCATCAAAACTACTCAAGAGATCCCTACAAACACTCAAGAGATTGCCGTAAATAGGGAAGTTTGATAGCACAACCAATGAATAATCATAGTGTAGTAGCATATCCGAGTTTGGCTAAAAATTTAGCTAATACATTTAACTCTCTTACCACAACACATATAAATAAACGCTTATCTAGCCGAGCTATAATCACGCAAGATAGCTAGTTTTATCAAATCTCTCCAAGGGGAGAAATTCGCTAGTGTAAATAATGAGATTTTTGCTTTTATGATGGCTGATGAGATGGATGATTTTTTAAATTCATTCTATTTTAATACCCTAGCAGGCGATTTTAAAGATGGGACAAATCCTAGGCTTTATGGCGGAATTTTTGGTTATGATAGATTTGTAGATGATTTATTGATAGGCACTTACTTTTCATATGCAAACTCAAAAAGTTATAATGTAGAGCTTAAGAGTAATATATATGAGCTTGGATTTTATACTAGATATTTTATGGATAGTAATGAATTTGACTTTAATTTAGCTGGTGGTTATGGCAATTTAGAGCAAAATCTAGATAGATATTTTAACTCTAAATTTGATATTGGTTATATGAGCTTTGGATTGGGTTATGGATATAGAGTATCTTTAAATGAAAAAACATCTATAAAGCCATATATTGGTGCGGATTATCTCTATTTTAAAAGCGAAGATTATATATTAAAAGATAAAAACTCATATGAAACTCAAAAAGTTCAAAGCAACACAGCTAAGAATTTAAAAGCCAAAATTGGTCTTGAGACTATACAAGAATTCAATGATTTTAGTCTATATACAGATTTAAAAATTAAAAGAGATTTAATAGTAGATGATGGCGTGATAAGAAGTTCATTTACTAGCAGCAATGCTGGATTTATAATAGACAGCAAGGATAAAAAGCATACAAATTTCGCAATTGATACAGGTGTTTTATATATAGTTAATAAAAATTTAAGTATCAATTTAAATCTAGGTGCTGATATAAATAGCGATGATAAGCTATATAGTGCAAATTTTGGCTTATCGTATAGATTTAATTAATTATTATTAGATAAGCCTAGAAATCGGTGCTATTTAATCTAAATTTTTTATATTTTGTGTATAATTAGCCATAAATTCTAATCCATATCGTAAATTTGCAATCAGAGGAAATAGATGGGGCAAAACTACAAAGATATTGCAATAAAGCTATTTAAACAAGGGAAATTTGAACTAGCTAAGATGAGCTTTAATATTGCTTATAATAGATCTCCAAGCGATGAGATACTTGCTTTTATAGAGCTTTGCGACACGGCAAAAGATAATCCAAGCGACACTCTTTCATTATTTGAGATATATTTTGATCCAGCTCAAAAGGATAATACTCAAACTATTCTTGAAATTATCGAGCTTATACAAAACGCAAACGATGAGAGCGCTATAATGCTAGAGAGCCAAAATGCCATCACCTACGCAGATTTTAAAAATTTATTAAATGATAATGATTTTAAAGAGTTATTTGAGAGTATTTTATTTTCTACCAAAATTATTATTACGCATAAAGATGAGTTATTTGATCTTGTTAATTCTCTTGTAGATAATGGATTTAGCGATATTGGGCTGAAGTATTTAGAGAGTTCGGTTAAAATGTTTATGGGCGATGAGAGGGTGGCTATGGTGCTACAAAAGATTAGGGATAAAGATGAAAATAGCCTTAAATAGCGGATTTATTACTGATAATTCTAAAGAAGTTAAGAGTGGTTGCTATTTTGTGCTTTCTAATTCAAATTCCAAATACTCCGCTCAAGCCTTAGATCTTGGGGCAAAATTGATTAGTCCAAGCGAGGCTATAGAGCTTTTAGGGCTTAAAAACCGAATTAAAATTATAGGTATTACTGGCACAAATGGCAAGACCACAACCGCATTTTTACTAGCTCATACCTTAGCAAATTTGGGCTATAAAAGTGCAGTTAGCGGGACTTGTGGCTCATTTATCGGCGATAGACAAATAGCCAAAAAGGGGCTAACAACAAGCCAAATTCTAGAGAGTATTAGCTATATTAAAGAGGCCGTTGATAGCGGGTGTGAATATTTTATAATGGAAGTTAGCTCGCACGCCATAGCACAAAATCGTATTGAAGGCTTAGAATTTAGCTTAAAGATTTTTACAAATTTAAGCCAAGATCATCTAGATTATCATAAAAGCTTTAGCGAATACGCAAGGGTAAAATCTAGCTTTTTAAATGATGAGTGCGATAAGATTATAAACGCTGATTGTAAAGAGATTAGCTATAATTCTATAAATTCGCTCACATATTCAACTAATCACGCTGATATTTATGCTGATAAAATTAATTTAGAAAATGGCATAAACGCAACTATTATAAATGGCGATGAGAAGGCGAATTTATCCCTTAATTTACATGGTAAATTTAATCTATATAATGCTCTTAGCGTGATCGCTGCTACAAAAAAGCTATTAAATTTGGATTTACAATCCATATGCGATGGGCTTAAGGACTTTAAGGGCGTGGCTGGTAGAATGGAGATTGTATCGCATTTGCCGACTATTATTGTGGATTTTGCTCATACTCCTGATGGGATACAAAAGGTATTAAGCTCTATGTGTGATAAAGAGCTGATTGTAGTATTTGGTGCTGGTGGAGATAGGGATAAAAGCAAACGCCCTATAATGGGGCAAATCGTCGCTAAGTACGCTAAAATCGCAATTGTAACAAGCGATAATCCAAGGAGTGAAGATCCAGATGATATAATAGAGCAAGTTGCTGCTTTAATGCCTAAAAATACGATTAAAATTCAAAATCGCAAAGAGGCAATCGCAAAGGCTATGGATATACAAAATGATGAGGTATTGTTGATTTTAGGCAAGGGAGATGAGAGTTATCAAGAGATAAATGGGGTTAAATATTCATTTAGCGACCAAGAAGTTGTAAAAGATATATTAGATAAAAAGGATAAAAATGAAAATTGAGATGCTATCTAGCAAAATTCACAGAGCCACTGTAACTGATGCAAATTTAAACTATATTGGCTCAATCACCATAGATGAAAAGCTCATGAAAGCAGCAAATTTGCTTGAGTTTCAAAAGGTAGAGATACTTGATGTAAATAATGGCGAGAGATTTGCTACTTATGTTATTAAAGGCGATAAAGATGGGGAAATTTGCCTAAATGGTGCAGCAGCTAGAAAGGTATGCGTAGGCGATATAATCATCATTGTAAGCTACGCTTCAATGAGCCTTAAAAAGGCTAAGAAATTTCAACCTACAATTATCCATGTGAATTCAAATAATAAAATAGATGGCTAAAAAGCAAGATTTAAAGGCACTTTTGCTATAATCGCCAAAATTTAAAGGTAAATAGATGTTTAAAGATTTTGATTTTTCAAAGATGACGCAAATGCTATCTCAAGCTCAGCAAAAAGCAGATGAATTCCAAGCCCAGCTCGCACAAAAGGAGTTTTGTAGTAAGTCTGGTGGGGGATTAATAAGTGTAAAAATTAATGGTAAATCTGAAATTTTAGATATTAGCATAGATGATTCTTTGCTTGAAGATAAGGATAGTTTGCAAATTCTATTAATTTCAGCCATAAATGACGCTATAAATTTAGCCAATGAAGAGAAGCAAAAAGCGGCTTCATCGCTACTTGGCGGATTTGGTGCTTTTGGGGGTGGATTATGATTAGGATTTTTGTTGCTATCTTAATGCTTGGGGCGATTTTAAATGCGGCTCCAGAGCCTACAATAGCTGATAGAGCTGCCATATATGAGAAGATGAGAGAGTCGCAATTTAACTATAAAGATAATATCGCAATCGCTCTAAATGGCGAGTATGCAGCTGTAGTGTATGATAAGAGTAATCCGCTAAATAAGGCAGATTATATCAAATTTGATCCATATCTTGGGCTATATCTTATCAAGCCTGGATTTACTTTGCGTGGGGCATTTATGCTTGATGAACTTGATAGTAGGCAAGATATGTGGGTTATGACCTTAGAAGAAAATATCGTAAATATGGGGCATATAAAGAGTTTTGGTAGTGAGCTTGGACAGCTTGATGAGCTTAGCTTTAGCACGGGCAAGGCTGGAATGCTAGTTTGTGATTGTGCTTCGATGGTTGGGATCAGCCTTGGAGAAGATAGATTTATACCAAATAGATATTTAAAGCATTTTATGCGTTATGATGATGTGTATTATGGGGATATTGGGGTTAAATTTAATGAAAACAATACCACTATAAAAGTAGTAAGCGCAAATCCATTTGGTGCTGGAAAAGAGCTTAGAAGTGGTGATGAAATTCTCTCAGTCAATGGTAAAAAGCCTACAAGTTTAAGAGAGATAAATGAGATGGTGCTATTTGCCGATAAGGGCTCTTTGCTTAAATTTGAGATTAAGCGTGGTTCGCAGATTTTAAATTATGATATTAAAATGTCAAATATAACAGCTAAAAATATTATAGATGATAATAAAACCGCTGAGGTTAAAAAGATTCCGCCAAAGCCAAAATTTCTACCTGAATTTGGACTAAATGTGGATAAAACAATGACAATTACTAGCGTAAAAGCAAATTCCAAAGCTAGTAAGCTAGGTTTAAAAGTTGGAGATAAAATTATGCAAATAGATGGCGTTGCTATTAAAAGTGCCATTGAAGTGGATAATATTATGAAAAATAAAAATGCTCAAGCATACTATCTAATCTCAAGAGATGATTTTCAGTTTTTTGTGCGAGTAAATAAATGAGTTTTTTGGAGTATTTAGAGTCAAATTTACCCAAAACAGATAGCTTTCATCCGCATTTTAACGAGGCAATTGAGTGGATTTTAAAAGCAGGTGGTAAGCATTTTCGTGCTCAATTATTAATCGGCACCGCTAAAGCCATAAATCCATCGTGTGATCCATATCCAGCGGCTTTAGCAGTGGAGCTACTACACGCGTATTCACTCATTCACGATGACCTTCCAGCGATGGATAATTCTAATCTTCGCCGTGGTGTGGCTACCTTGCATGTCAAATATGATGAGGCCACAGCTATTTTGGTTGGCGATGCTTTAAATACTGAAGCTTTTAGGGTTTTGGCTAATTCAAATTTGCCAGCGGATATAGCTATTAAATCCATTCAGATACTTAGTAAAAATGGCGGTCTTAATGGTATGGTAATTGGTCAAGCCATTGATTGCTATTTTGAAAATAAAAAATTAAATTTAGATGAGTTAAAATTCCTACACCTACACAAAACTGGCGCTCTCATCGCAGCTAGTATGCAAATTGGCGCAGTAATTGCCGGAGCTAGTGATAAAGAGTGTGATAAGATATATGAAGCTGGGCTAAAGCTTGGATTAGCATTTCAAATTCACGATGATATAATAGATGCCACTAGCAACGCTCAAATCGCTGGGAAACCCACAAATAACGATACTTTTAAAAATTCATTTACCAATTTACTTGGCGTAGATGAGGCAAAACGCATTAGAGATGAGCTAGAAGTTAAGATAGTAGATCAAATTCAAAATATCAAAGTAAAAGAGTTAATCTTGGATCTAATAAACAGATATTTAAAAGGATGAAAATGTATAAAAAGCAAGCTGATACGATAAGATTTCTATGTGCTGATATGGTACAAAAGGCAAATTCAGGTCACCCAGGTGCTCCGATGGGACTAGCTGATATAGTTGCGGTTTTAAGCACTCATTTAAATCACAATCCCAAAAATCCAACTTGGCTAAACCGCGATAGATTAGTATTTAGTGGTGGTCATGCTAGTAGCTTGGTTTATAGCTTTTTACATCTTAGTGGATATGATATTAGCATAGATGATTTAAAGGCTTTTCGTCAGCTTAACTCTAAAACTCCAGGTCATCCAGAGATCGAGACTCCTGGTGTGGAGATTGCTACTGGGCCACTTGGTCAAGGCATTGCAAATGCTGTTGGCTTTGCGATGGCGGCTAAATCAGCTGAGAATTTATTGGGTAGTGATATTATTAATCATAAGGTCTATTGCTTATGTGGGGATGGAGATTTACAAGAGGGGATTAGCTATGAGGCTTGCGCCTTAGCTGGTAAGCATAATTTGGATAATTTAGTAATAATTTATGATAGCAATGAGATTACTATAGAGGGTGATACGGCTATAGCGTGGTCTGAGGATGTTAAGGTAAGGTTTGAGGCGGCGGGATTTGAGGTGGCTAAGATTGATGGGCATAGCTATGATGAGATTGAATTTGCTCTAAATGAGGCCAAAAACAAGACAAAACCATACTTAATAATTGCTAAAACAAAGATCGCCAAAGGCGCTGGTGAGCTAGAAGGAAGCCATCACGCACATGGTGCTCCGCTTGGTGAAGAGGTGATAGCTAAGGCTAAGGAGGCGGCGGGATTTGATCCGAATTTAACTTTTTTTGTTGATGATGATGTGAAATTTTGGTTTAATCTCGCACTTGAAAGGGGCGATTTGGCAAATGCTGTGTGGGATAAGAGGGTAAGTGAGCTAGATAAAGAGAAAAAAGAGCTTTTAAATTCGCTTTTAAATCCTGATTTTAGCAAGATTGAATTCCCTGTATTAAAAGGTCAAAAGATGGCAACAAGGGATAGCAATGGTAAAATTTTAAATGCTATTGCCGCTGCTTTACCTGGATTTATCGGTGGTAGTGCTGATCTAGCTCCAAGCAATAAAACCGAGCTAAAAGGATTTGGCGATTATCCAAATGGCAAAAATTTGCATTTTGGCATTAGAGAGCACGCTATGGCGGCGATTTGTAACGCGTATGCTAGATATGGGATTTTTATCCCTTTTAGTGCGACATTTTTTATATTTAGTGATTATCTTAAGGCTGGGGCTAGACTAGCAGCACTTATGGGGCTTAGGCACTATTTTATCTGGACGCATGATAGTATAGGCGTTGGAGAAGATGGCCCAACACATGAGCCAATCGAGCAGCTTAGCACATTTAGAGCTATGCCAAATTTCTATACTTTTCGTCCTGCTGATGGTGCTGAAAATGTGGAGTGCTGGAAGATCGCCCTTAAGCTAAATGCTCCTTGTGGTTTTGTCTGCTCAAGACAGGGGCTAAATCCATTAGATGAGCCTAAATTTGGTAGCGTGGAAAATGGTGCATATCTAATCAAAGAGAGCCAAAATCCACAAATAACACTTGTAGCTAGCGGTAGCGAGGTTGGATTATGCCTTGAAGCATCTAGATTGCTAGAAAATAGCGGTATTGGTGTAAATGTCGTCTCAGCTCCTTGCTTTGAGCTTTTATGCGAGCAAGATGGTAGCTATATCGAGCGTGTATTTTTGCCTAATACTAAGGTTTTAGCCGTAGAGGCTGCAAGTGCGCTTGAGTGGTATAAATTTGCTGATAATGTGCTTGGAATGAGCTCTTTTGGAGCCTCAGCTCCAGCTGATGAGCTATTTGGGCATTTTGGATTTAGTGCTACAAATATAGTAAATGTAGCCAAAGAGATGATTAAATAAAGTCAATTTATAATACAAATTTAGAGTATTTTTTAAGCAAGGTAAATAGCTCCAAACGCTCGGTATCGCTATTTACCAATACGCTTAGATTGAAGCTTTTAAATTTACCATTTTTGCTTGTGTGAGAGATTTTAAGCTTATGCTTTCTATCTCCTACACACTCTTTGATTATGCTTTTTTCATCGCTTGAGCTATCAAAAATTATCTTATATTCCCAAAATGTTGGGTAGATTATTTCTGGTTTTTTACCATTTATTTCACAAATGTAAGCCATCTTCTCTCCTATATTCTCCGCTTTTTCCGCCACTTTTTGACTCTAGTTTTATATCGCTTATTATCATTGATTTATCAATCGCTTTTATCATATCATAGATGGTAAGAAGCCCCACACTAACAGCACTAAGCGCCTCCATCTCTACGCCAGTTTTGCCTTGAGTTGCCACTTTGGCAATGAGCTTAAATCCTAGCAATTCTTGCATATCTACTATATCTATATCAACTGAATTTATAGCAAGTGGATGGCACATTGGGATTAGATCGCTAGTGCGTTTAGCACCCATCACAGCAGCAACCACAGCAGTTTGCAAGACCGGACCCTTCTTGGCGGTATTATTCTTGATAGCTGTGTAGGCATCTTTAGACATTGTGATTACTCCACTAGCAATTGCTATGCGTTTGGTTATATCTTTATTGCTTACATCTACCATCTTTGGCATATTTTTTTCATTTAAATGAGTTAGCATTTTTATCCTTTTTATTATGATTATATCAAATTTTGTCTTAATAATTTTTACTTTAGTTTATATTTATTATATGTTAAAGAATTAATTATATAATCAAAACTCCTAAACAAATAATCTCCTTTTTGTAAAGACACTTGCTCTTTTGAGCTTGTGTTTTATTTAATCATTTTAATTTTTTGTTGTTTTGGGCAGATGTCCGAGTGGTTGAAGGAGCACGCCTGGAACGCGTGTAAGGTGAAAGCCTTCGGGGGTTCAAATCCCTCTCTGTCCGCCACTGAAAATCATAGCTAAGCCAAATATCCTAGTAGTAAAGGTGTATAACTTTAAAAATTATGAAAATAAATAGCATAACATCATGTAAAATTTACGCCTTTTGAGTGTTTATTTATGATTTGAATTAGACTTTTATAGCTAAAATATTATTTTATGTTTTCTTAGCAAATTTTTACTAAGAAAACAGATTATGCTATATTTGGTTTATTACTCTATCTCATCTCTTTTAGTAGAATTTGAATTCCCTCTTCTATTCTAGGCGTTCCTCTTAATAAAAGCGATGAAGGAATGGATATGATTTTTCCATTTTTTGCAGCTTTTACTCTTTTTAGTGCTGGATATGTTTTTATCAGGCTATTTTTTTGCTCATTATCTCCGATAACTACGATAAAATCAGGATTTGCAGTAAGTAGCATCTCTATTGGCAAAATGGGTGATTTTGCTTTTGTATCAGTTACTATGTTTTCTAATCCAAGCTTTGAGATAATATCGCCTGGCAAAGTTTGGTTATTAAATGCCATAATTGGATTTGTTGAAAACAAAATCGCAATCTTTTTTCCCTTTAGATTATCAGAGTTTATAGCATTATTTAATGAGTTTTTTAGCGAAGAAATAATTTCTTTAGCTTTAGAGCTCTTTTGGACTATTTCTCCGATTTTTTCTATATTTGAGTATATATTTTCAAGGCTATTAGCCTCAAAGATTGTGGCATTTATGTCGAATTTTTTAAGCTCACTTATTGTATTGATGGAGTGAAAACTAGCAATCACAAGATCTGGCTTTAGCTCGATAATTTTTTCTAAATTTGGCTTAGTGTAAGTGCCAACGCTAGTGAGATTTTGCGTTAGATTTTTGGGCCAAATTTTTGAAGTTGTCGGCTGTGCGATAGCGACAATTTCATCTTGAGCTTCAAGCATGTAAAGCATCTCAATAATGGCTGGATCAAGTACAACAAGGCGTTTAGCATTTAAATTTAAAGCAAAAAACGCAACTAAAATTAATATAAGAAATTTTTTCATTTTAATCCTTTGAAGCTATAACAAAAAATGAACCATTATATTCGATAATTTCGCAATCTAGGCAATAGATTTCTTTCAAAATTTCCTTCTTAAAAAGCTCTCTTGGAGCACCACTATAGCAAATTTTGCCATCTTTTAGCATAATTAATCTATCACAAAACATACTAGCAAGATTTAAATCATGAATTACCATTAAGCTTAGTAAATTTAACTTTTTTGTTAGATTTTTGCAAATTTTCATCATCTCTACAGCATAGTGTAAATCAAGCGCGCTTGTTGGTTCGTCTAAAAATAGGGCTTTTGGCTCACTAATTAGTGCTCTTGCAAGTAACACTCTTTGAAATTCGCCACCGCTTAATGAGTTTGCTATTCTATCTTTAAATTTAGAAATTTTTAGCAGATCCATAATCTCATTGACCTTTTTTATATCCATATTTGAGTAGTTTTCAAAGCTATTTTTTAGATATGAAAATCTACCCATCAAGAGAATATCAAAAACGCTTAAAGGCATAGATAGAGCCGATTTTTGCGGGACAAAACCGATGGTTTGGGCTAGCTCTTTTAGTGTGTAATTTTGAAGTGGTTTATCATTGATTTTTATAATTCCGCTTTTTGGCTCGATTAACCTTAAAAGATTTTTTAAAAGTGTGCTTTTTCCAGAACCATTTGCACCTAAAATTCCAATAAATTCGCCACTTTTAGCACTTAAATTTATATTTTCTAAAATAAGGCTTTTATCATAGCCAAAGCTTAGATCTTTTACGCAAATTTCACCCACTAGCTTTTCCTTGTTTTATTGCTAAAAATAGAAAAAATGGAGCACCGAAAAATGCTGTAACAACGCCTATTGGAATTTCTATAGGAGATAAAATACTTTTGCTTAAGTTATCACAAAATAGTAAGAATAAAGCTCCCACAATTAATGAAGCTGGAATTAGAGTTGCATTACTTGAAGTTTTAAGAATTAATCTTAGTGTATGTGGAATTATGAGTCCTACAAATCCTATCATTCCTGTAAATGCCACGCTAAAAGCAGTTGCGAGACTTGCTATTATGAGCAGTATTTTCTTACTCTTTTGAACATTCACGCCAAGGGTTTTTGCCTCATCATCTCCGCTTAAAAGTACATTTAATTCATGTCTTTTAAAGTAAAAATACATTGTAGAAAAAATCACTGGAACTATCAAAATAGTCACTTTCTCCCAAGTTGCTCCACTTAAAAACCCCATCATCCAAGCAACTATCTTAAAGCTATCTTCGCCAATCAAATATGTAGCAAAGCTCGTAAATGCTCCTAAAAAAGAGCTAAAGGCGATACCAATTATTAGCAAGGTGGCTATACTTTTCCCTTTTTTATACAGGCTAAAAATCACTAAAGATAGTGCTGAGGCTACAAAAAAAGCAAAAACCCCATAATAAATATCTGGGAGTTTTAAGAAGTATGCAATAACCGCACCAAATGTCGCACTTGCTGCAATTCCTATAATATATGGATCAGCAAGTGGATTTAAAAATACGCTTTGTACTATTACGCCACTACTTGCTAAAAGCATTCCAATCAATAATGCCATAATAAGTCTTGGAAGTCTTATTTCAAGTAAAATTGTTTTTTTCGCCTCATCTATACTATTTGGGTCGCTAAATAATTTTAAAATATCGCCAAAACTTATATCTGCTCCACCAACACTTAGCGAATAGATTACCAAAAAAATGCATAAAGCTATAAAAAATAAATTTGTCCGCCAAGCTTTTTGCATATTATTTTCCGTGTTTGTGAGGCATATTGTGAGGATTTACGCCATCGGCTTGGGATAAAATCTTAAACCCAACCATATCGTAAGCCGCACCAAAACCACGCACAAATCTACCATTTGTTAGACTAAATCTAATAACTTCAAAATCGCTCATTTCTCTTATAAAATTTGCCGCTTGATCTTGTGGAAATTTTTTGGTTATTTCGTCAAAGAAAAATTCTCTTAATTGGCTATTTTTATCAAAATTTGCCTTTGCTTCCCAGCTAGCCCTAATTCGTGCAAATATCGTGTTTGCCTTGCTTTCATCTTGTAAGAAAAGAATTGAAACCTTATCTGGATTTGATATTAAATTTTTATAGTGAGGTGCTACTGATGAGATTAAAGCTAAAATTTCATCATCTTTTCTCATAGCTGGTGCATAAGATGAAAATGGCATACCATTTTTTAGGCTAGAAATTATGACGCTATTATTGCTATCTATAAATTCAATTAATTGAGCTGAAATCTTTACAAGCTTATCACCGCTTGGCTTTAAATCTTTACAAATTTCCATTATCGCATCTTTGTATCCTTCGCCATTTTGATTGGCTTTTTTAGCAAATGGAACTCTTATTAAATTTCCATCAACATCAATATCCAAACCATCTTCATCAATATCTACTATTTTTGCATCTTTGGCATTTTGTAGTGAGCCAAATTTTATCGCCATTGCCTCGACTATATCGCCGTGCTCCTCATTCATATGCTTAATTGCATTATTTTTCATTTTTTCTCCTTAAAATTAAAGTTTAGCTCAAGCTGCATTACAATCTGAGCTAAATCTTAATCTTTTCATTTTTTTATCTCATAAATTTTTTGTGCAGCATAAAAATATCTACCATCATGACTAATTAATATAATAGTAAATCCAAGTGAGTTTAGATAAGGTAAAATTTCATTATAAAAAATGGCTTTAAAGTTTGGATCTTGATTAGTCGCCCACTCATCAAGAAGCAATAAACTTCTATTTTCTAAAAGAGCATTTATAAGAGCTAAACGCTTTTTTTGGCCTTCAATACACTCAGAATAATCCTTATAAAGTGTGTTTTTGCCAAGTCTATGTCTGTTAAAATATGTATAAGTTCTTTTCATAAAATAAAAACTTATAACAATCATAACAGCTAGGCAAAGCATAACCAAAATCCCAATACCAGGTGATAGATATGCTATATCGCTAGTTAATGATGCTAAGAGCTTGTTTTTTGGAATTTTATTTATGCTTTCAAATTTTGCATTTAATATCTCTTTTACGATTTTTAAGCGAATATTATATACAAAATTATGCCCTAAATGCGTGATAATAGCTCTAGATATAACGGCAAAAATTAAGAATAAAATCAAGATAAGCTCAAATGTAGATTTTAAATAGAATTTCACTTTTTACCTCTAAATTTTCAGTGCTAAAAATGCGTTTTTTGCATTTTCTAAGTCAGTTTTATCAGGATGGGTGCTTGCTTGTAGCCATCTAGCTTCTTTTTCTGGCGTGATTTTATAGCGTTTATCATTTGGATAAATTTTTGCCATTTCTCGCATTTTTTCTATAATTTTTGGATCGATCGCGCCTTGGGAATAAAAAGTAACTAAAATCTCATTTCCTTGCGAAATAAATTTAGCCTTAAATCCATCTATAGCATTTTTTGCATATTCGCTATTTGTATCTCCGCCCATTGTTATAAAAAGCCCTATTTTTTTAGAGCGAATTTGGCTTGTAAAGCCCTTAAAATCACTATCCATATCGCCTTTGTCTATGTAAAATCCTATAGCTATAAAATCATAATTTTCTAACTCTTGTAATGAGATTTGGGTATAATTTATGCTTTTACAATTTAACGCACTAGCAATGCTATTTGCAACTTTTTTTGTATTTTCTGTAAGTGATGAAACAATGACAATTTTTTTCACGCCAAATCCTTTTTAAATAAGCTTACTATATTTGCGATACTATTTTTCCAAAAAATATCAAATTTATGGTATTTTAGTATTTCTCTTTTAATGCTTAAGCATCCATCTATTTTACAAAATTCTACTATTTGCGATCTATTAAGGCTTGGCATTTTGTGGCATTTTATCTCTATAAGCACCTTTTATCCTTTAAATTTAAATTCATATGGTTTTATAATTTTACAATTACTAATACCATCTTTAAGTACCTTGATATCCAGCTTTTGGGTTAATATTTTAGCTTGGTCATTAAAAATTTCACTCTTTCCATTGACTTTTAGAATTTTAATACTTCCATCTTTGTTTATTTGAAATTCAACTTCAACTCTAAAAGTATCTCTAAGCTTTAATAAAAGTGCTTTTTTAGGGTAGGTTGGTTCTATTTTATTTGTGATTATAAAGCCAACCCCTTCTAGGCAGACATCTTCGCTTTTTTTAAACTCATTAACTATATTTTGAGTTGTTTTATTTGAAATTTGTGATTTATCAAATTGATTTTGAATTGAAATTTCGCTTATTTGCTCTATTTTTTCTACTTTGTGTATATCTTTAAGCACTTTTTTTGGTTTTGGCTGTGGTTTGGATTTTTGAGCTTCTTTTATAGGCTCATCTTTTGCCTTTTCGATTTTTGTTAATTCCTCTACTAGATCTTGTTTTATCTCCTCTTTTTTTGGTTTTGGCTCGATTTTTGGAGTTTCTTGCCCCTTTGTTTCATTTAATTTTATAGTGATCTTTTTTGGGGTAGTTATTGCTTCATCTGAGTGCAGTGGCAAAAATAATATCACCAAATTTATAATGAGAGAGAGCAAGAAATATCTCATTTTATGCCTTAAAATGTGTATTTAAACTCAGCATAAAAATTTCTCTCAGGTGCTGGAATATAGCTATTTTGTTTTTTATTTTGATATGTGTTATACCTTTCATTAAATAGATTTTTTATTCCAGCTGACATTGAGATATTTTTTGCAAAGTCATATTTTGTGCCAATATCAACGATAAAACGATCTTTTATCTTATCATAGTTGCTATCAACCGTGCTATCAAAATATTTAAAATTACTTAAAATTGTAAGCTTTTTAATTGGCAGATAATCAACTCCTAGCACAAATTTAGTTCTTGGGACAAGTGGCACTCTTTTTCCATTATCTTTGCCCTCTTTTATCTGTGCATTAATATATGAGAATGTTTGACTTAGTTTTAATTGGTCAAATAGCCATTGCTCTGAATATAGCTCAAGTCCATAACGGCGAGTTTTTGAGAGATTATAATATCTCCAAGCTTGAGCGTGGCGACCACCACCAAGCTCTTCATAAACAATCTCATCAGTTGTATCTGTTTTAAAGATTGTAGCACTTGAGAATTGACCAAAAATTAAGTCTTTTATACCAACTTCATATGTCCTAAATATCTCTGGCTTTAAATTATTAAATGAGTAGCCTTTGATTTGATCTTTATCTGTTAATTGAACTGGACTTGGCGATATAAAGCCACGCTCAAATTTTAAATAAACATTCCCAGTATCTGAATATTTGAAATTTGGCGTAATTTCAAATGCATAAGTATTAATATCAGTGTTATTTTGTATGCTATCTGTGGTATTTATAGGTCTAGGTGGCATTCCATTTGTTGTCATATTCACATTTGTAGTTCTGCTATTTGTATAATCAGCCCACTCATATCTTGCCCCAGCACCTAAAGAAAACCAGCTATTAAACTCATGCCTTTGAAGTGCGTATATAGAGTGAGTATTTTTTGTTATATCTACATTTATATCATTATGATAGCGCCCCCCTGTTGGCATATTCATATCCATA
The DNA here is from genome assembly GCF_002139855.1 of Campylobacter porcelli. NCBI lineage: Bacteria > Pseudomonadati > Campylobacterota > Epsilonproteobacteria > Campylobacterales > Campylobacteraceae > Campylobacter > Campylobacter porcelli. Next base: position 1,561,661 of record NZ_CP018789.1, on the reverse strand, counting down.
ATAGAGCTTCTTGCTCCATCATTTTTCTCATATTCGTATCCAGCTACAAATTCGCCACTACCATAATCATATCTACCTTTTGTTTTTACGCCCTTTTTTTCATCTTCGAAAAGACCATAAGTAACATATGATGAGAAAATATCTGGTGTCATTTTTATTTTTTGATAATATGGCATTATTCGAATTTCGAGCTCATCAACTGGCTTAATAGAGTAGTCTAGGCTAATATCGAGTTGTCTATCTTTTTGGAATGTTTTATCACTTCCTGCTGCTTTTCTATTATTATTAAGCTCATCTTTTGTTATTGAGCTTGTTGTGTCTATTTTTGAGCTATAGTAGTTTGTATTTAGTGTTATGTTTTGAGTATCTGTTATCTGATAGATAGCTGATCCGCTTGTATAATATCCTCTATTTCTTTCATTATATCTATAGCCATTTTCGCTGAAGGCTTTTGCGTTAAATTTTAAATATAAATCATCGGTTGCTTTTACCCCTAGAGCTAAATTTGTAGATCTGTGAGAGTATGAGCCAAATTTAGCTGAAATATTAGCAAAAAAATCCTCAGGCTTTTGCTTTGTAATTATGTTTATAACGCCACCTGCAGTACCTCCACCATAAAGCACACTTCCTCCGCCTGGGATTACCTCAATTCTTTCTATATCATCGACATTTATCATATTGATTGGAACTACAGCATGAGCAGTGTCTAGCATATTTAACCCAATTCCGTTAATCAATACTTTTACAGATGTATTGGCTTTGCTTCCTTGACCTCTAAGATCTACCGTATCGCCAAATCCAGGATTGACGAAGGTTACACTTGGAACTTTTTCTAAGATCTCTTGGACGCTAGCATACCCTCGCCCTTGGATCTCATCAGCTGTGATGATAGAAACATTTCTAGTTTCATCTTTTAAGGGACTCTCAAAGCCTGTAGCCGTGATGACTGTGGTATCAAGCTTGGTATCAGCGGCATTAAGAGCGATAGCTGATGTGGCGCATAGACTAAAAATAGCAAATTTGTTTATCATTTTAACTCCTAAATTATTGGTTTAATTTTTTCTTATATTTAACTCTACATTATTGACATTTGCATCTTTTAAAATAGAAATAAGATCGATAATTTTCTTATATTCAAGCCCTTCATCGGCGCTTATTTTGATACTATTTTTATGATTTTCATCCAAATTCGAGATGAAATTTTTTAATGCGTCTATACTTAAAATTTGCTCTATTTCGCCAATTTTTAATGTAATTTTTTCATTTATTTCATAAAATAATTCTACTGGCAAGTTATTATCTTTTTCAAATTCAGTAGTAGTCTGCGGTAAATTTACATTAAAATGAGTAAGTTTGTTAAATGTTGTTGTTAGCATAAAAAATAGCAACAAAACAAAGATAACATCGATCAAATTTAGCATAGAAATTCTGCCGATTTTATTTTGTTCTCTTCTTACAAATTTCATGCAATTCTCCTGCTAAAAAGCCCAATTGTTCTATTTAAGTCATTTAAAATATAATCTATTTTCTTGTTTATCATTAGATGAATTATTAAGCAAGGAATTGCTACTATTAGACCGGCTGCTGTGGTGTAGAGTGCTTCTGAAATTCCTATGGCTACCTCTGGTGCATTTGCTCCGCCACTTAATCCAGCAAATGATCTAATCATTCCAGTAATTGTGCCTAAAAGCCCAAGTTGCGGAGCTACGCTTGCACACATTCTAAGAATCCAGTTATGTTTTTCCAAATTTACAATTTTATCATTTATAGCCTCTTCAATAATGTAGTCTATTTGCGATTTTGTATCTAGTTTAAAATTTACACTTTCAAGCACAAAAATAGTAGTTTTAGCAATTGTATTTTTATATTTTTGGCATAAAATTTTTACCTCTTCATCTTTGTTGCTGTTGATTAGAGTTGCTAACTTCATCTTAAATTTTGCCGTGGCATCTAGTTCGTAAATCAGAAAGTAACAGAGCTTTTCAAGTATTACCCCAAATGACAAAACAAAAAGGAAAAATATAGGCCACATAAATGGACCGCCAGTATAAAAATATGCTAACATTAAATTCTCCGTAAATAAAGATAAATTTACTCCTAAATATTATATTTTGATATTGCTTATCAAAAACTAAATGGAATTGTAACAATAAATTACTTAAATGATAATTAAAATCAATATTTTTTATCTATGGTAAATATATAAAGATAAAATTTTTATTTTTTAACTTTATCTGAAGCTAAAAAAAGAGATAAGAGGCATCCACAATGTAACTTATAATGATAAAAAAGCAACTTATATCAAGACTGAAGCTTTTAAATTTAGGCAACTCATTAAGAGAGTATATAAAAACATACAAAGAGCCTTTTATAGATAAAAATGGAGCTAGAATTTACGAATGGGAAAATAAAGAAGGGGTTAGATTTAGAGTTGTTGCTGATAGTAGCCGTAGGGACATGACGACCGCCGAATTACCACAACCTACGGTTACTGATGATATTATAACATTTTATTTTGATAGAAATATAAAAGATAAAATGATTTTTAGAAATCCAAAACTGAATAAAGATAAAAGAAAGCCAAATTCACAAGTTAAAGGCGATACCGCGAACTTGTCCGCTTATAGCGGTAAATTTAAGGGTGATATAGTATGGGGTGGGGACACGCTCTCTACTTTAAACGCCCCACAAATAGCTAAACAAGAAGTAGAAGCTATGGGTGAAACTATACCAAATCAAAGCATAAAAAAGCTGAAACTAGAGCCAAGCAATACGCTAAATTTCTAGCTGAAGCTAACGAGCCAACACAAGATGAGCTTTATCAAGTTTATAAAAAGGCTAAAAAGATATAGAAAAACCAACCAAAAAAATCCGCATTTGTCGGATGGATAACTTTCTCAAAGATAGTTCAAAGCACAAGAGGTGGGTCAAGGGAGTGTGGCTCCTTGTCGCAAAGTGGGGCTTAGCTCGTGCGGCGAAGTTAAAATAGGGGTAACCCTACGAAGTAGGGGCTTTAGTGCGTTTCCAAAACCAGCGAATGCGACACCTTTAGGGGTGGTTTCCTTGAAAACCAGCGAATGCGACACCTTTAGGGGTGGTTTCCTTGAAAACCAGCGAATGCGACGGCTTTAGCCGAGGTTTTTGTAAAGTGCTAAACTTTGGTCGCAAAGCTGGGCTTAGCTCGTGCGGCGAAGTTAAAATAATATAAATAAAGGAGAAAAAATGCTAAATTTAGACACAAATAAGCTAATTAGTGATTATAAACAAATAGAAGCGTCAATCGTTAGTGAAAACTCAATATTTGATAAGGCTATTAAATATCTTGATGATAGCTTTAATGATAAAACTCTAGCCCCAAAGGATAAATATTTTGCCACACTAGCCATTTTTACCATTTTATGGAATTTTTTAAGGCACTTAAACTAGCTAATATTAAAGTAAAATTTAGCTATAAGATTAAATTTTGCTAATCCATCACTAATAAATATTTTTGCGGAGTGCTATCATTTGCCTACACATAGCTAAAACGCAATGGAAAATATAGTTAAATTCAAAAAAGCTATAAAAATAGCGTTAAAAAGACCGCCGAAGCGGTCATTATGGTATTAGAGTCTTGACTCATAGCGTCTAAGCATATAGAGTCTTTTAAGCATTTTTTTACGAGCTGAAATTTTCTGCTTTTTGCGAACTTCAGTCATAGGCTCGAAAAATCTTCTAGCGCGAACTTCGGTAACTACTAAGTTACGATCAGTTTGCTTTTTAAAGCGTCTGTATGCCTCATCAAAAGACTCGTTTGGATGTACCTTAACTCCTGGCACGATCCTCACCACCTTTCGTTTAAAATTTAAAAATTGTAATTTTAATCAAATTTAACTTAAATACTCATTACAAATAATATAAAATTTTTTATTAATTATGTTTTAATATAAGAAGTTATATAATCGTCGCCAAAAATTCAAAGGAAATTCCAAATGTCTTGCTCTCCTACGCACTACACGAAGCGACGCTATATTGTCTATTCTATCGTTACTTTAATAGCTTTGATAACTCCATTTATTCGTATTAACGGCAATCATTTATTTTTGCTTAGCTTTGATAAAAAGCAGCTACATTTGCTATTTACTTCATTTGATATGCAAGAGCTATATTTGATGCCATTTTTGCTTATTATTTTGTTTTTGAGTATATTTTTTATGACTACTTTAGGCGGAAGGGTTTGGTGCGGATGGACCTGTCCGCAGACGATATTTCGTGTAATTTATAGAGATTTAATCAGCACCAAAATTCTTAGAATTCGTAAAAATATTAAAGACAAGCAAAAAGAATTTGATGGCAACATCATTAAAAAATTTATCTCAGTGATAATCTGGATAGCTCTTGCTTTTGTCGCTGCGAGTAATTTTATGTGGTATTTTGTGCCACCTGAGGATTTTTTTGCTTATCTTGCTAATCCAGCAGAGCATAAGCTTTTAGTTGGAATTTTAATAGGAATTAGTGCGTTTTTAGTATTTGATGTGGTGTATTTGGCTGAGAATTTCTGCGTTTATGTCTGTCCGTATGCGAGAATTCAAAGCGTTATGTTTGATAATGATACCATTCAAGTAATCTATGATGAAAATCGTGGTGGTAAAATTTATGATGGCCATATGAAATTAGGCAAAAAGCCTACCGCCCCAGATGCAGAGTGCATTGGCTGTGAGGCTTGTGTGAGGGTTTGTCCAACTCACATTGATATACGAAAAGGCATGCAACTAGAGTGTATAAACTGCTTAGAGTGTAGCGATGCGTGTAGTGAAGTGATGGGTAAGCTTGGTAAAAAAAGTTTGATAAATTGGACAAGTGCTAAGGCTGTAAAAACTGGAAATAAGGTTAAATATTTTAGATTTAGAACAATTGCTTATATGGTTGTGTTGTGCGTAGCTATAATCGCACTTGGCGTTATGACGACTAAAAAAGAGCATATGCTACTAAACATAAATAGAGCAACCCAGCTATATAGCATTCAAGTGCTTGATGATAATAGCTTAAAAGTTCAAAACGCCTATACATTTTTAATCCAAAATACAGATAATACAGAGCACTCTTACTATTTTGATGTCAATGAGACTAAAATAGCAATCGATAGACCTCTAAAGCCTATAACTCTCAAAGCTGGTGGCAAGAAGAAGATTATAGTAGTGCTAAGCACCACCCATACTTTGGTAAATGATACTAGACACGATACGCCAATAGATATTATGATTCATGCATACGCTAATGATAATAAAGAGTTAATTAGCGTTGATCGTAAAACAATTTTTGTCTATCCTAAACAGATTGAGCTAGAAAAAGCTTTAAATTCAAAATAATTATCAAATGGAGATTTGGCTCTCCTTTTGATAACAAATATCAAGATAAAACTGGAAAATATTAATCATTTTTTTGGTTAAAACTGCTTATATTAATTTTTTTTTATTAAATTTGTTGTAGAATATCGCAAAAATTTGAAAGGCTATATATGAATAAATTAGGGAGAATTTTGGCTCTTGGCTTTACTGCTTTGATGATGGTAAGCTGCAGCGATAGTAAGAAAAATAGCACTCAGCAAACCGCTCCAGCATTGCCAGTAAGCGTATTGGTAGCAAAGATGGGAGATATTCCGATAACTCTTGAATTTAATGGTCAAGTTGTTAGTGATATGGATGTGATTATCAAAGGTAAGGTAGTTGGCTCCATTGAAAAGCAGTTTTTTACCCCTGGAAGCACGATTAAACAAGGAGAGAAGCTATATCAAATCGATGAAGCAAAATATAGAGCCAATTATAATGAGAAGCTAGCAACTTATAAAAACGCCAAAGCACAATATGATAGAGCAGTGATATTAAGATCTAAAAATGCAATATCAGCTAAAGAATTTGACGCATCTAGTAGTGCGTATGGCTCAGCACTAGCAAATTTAAATAACGCTAAAGTGGATTTGGATTATTCGGTGGTTAGGGCACCATTTGATGGGGTGATTGGCGATACTCTTAAAGATGTTGGCTCATATGTGAGTGCTACTGATAATGATCTAGTGCGTATCACAAGGCTAAATCCGATATTTGTAGAATTTGGCATTTCTGATACTGATAAGCTCAATATAGATGAAAAAAGTGCAAGCGGTCAGTGGAAGCAGCTAGATTCTAAAGTGGAGATTAGGCTAAGTAATGGCAATGAGTATAATGGGACTATTAATTTTATCGATAGCGTAATCGATCAAAATAGTGGCACGATAAAAGCAAAGGCTAAATTTGATAATAACCAAACCCAAATTCGCCCAGGAGTATTTGCCGCTGTTAAAGTGCATGGATTTTATCAAAAAAATGGATTTAAAATTCCGCAAATTGCCGTATTACAAGATTTAGTAAATCCATTTGTCTATGTCGTTCAAGATGGTAAAGTGGTAAAAAAAGCCATTAAAATTGCCTCTCAAGATGCCATAAGCGTAGTAATCTCAAGTGGATTAGAAGATGGAGATAAGGTAGTTTTGGATAATTTTAAAAAGATCAAAGATGGCTCGCTTGTGCAGATTGTAGCAACAAAAGGCGAATAGATGTTTTCTAAATTTTTTATAAATCGCCCAGTTTTTGCGTGCGTTATCTCTATCATAATTGTTTTAGCTGGTTTAATCGGGCTTAAAAATGCCGCCGTGGAGGAGTATCCACAACTCACCCCACCACAAATCGTCGTCCAAGCCACATATAGTGGTGCTGATGCTCAAACCATAGCCAGTGCCGTAGCCGCTCCATTAGAAGAGGCTATAAATGGCGTTGATGATATGATATATATGCAAAGCACATCAAGCTCATCTGGGACTATGAGCTTAAATATATTTTTTGAAATTGGCACCAATCCGCAAACGGCTTCAGTAAATGTCAATAATAGAGTAAGTCCGATACTATCAAAATTGCCAGAAGAGGTGCGTAGGGTTGGCGTAAAGGTTGATGAGCGAAGTAGTAATATATTAGAGGTTTTAGCATTTTATGATCCAAGCAAAAAGATGAATGATACAGAGCTATCTAATTATGTAAGTATCAATATAGCAGATGAGCTAAAGCGTGTAAAAGGCGTAGGGGATGCCGTAGTAATCGGTAATAAAGAGTATTCTATGCGAATTTGGATCAAGCCTGAAATGCTAAAACACTATAATATGACTATAAATGAGGTAATAGCGGCCATTAGAGAGCAAAATTCACAATATGCAGCTGGTAAGATTGGTGAGCAGCCTATGGCTACTGGTAACCCTTATGTATATTCTATCAAGCCAGAGGGTAGGCTAACGCAGATTAGCGAATTTGAAGATATTATAGTAAGGGCTGATTTAAGTGGTAATATTATTAGATTAAAAGATGTCGCTAGTATAGAGCTTGGATCGCAAAGTTATGCATTTGCTGGGCGTTTTAATGGTGGTAGTATGGTGCCAGTGCTTATATTTTTACAAAGTGGTGCAAATGCCCTAGAAACTGCTGAAGCTGTAAAGGCTAGAGTCGATCAGTTAAAAGAGAGTTTCCCAGGGGATATGACCTATAGAGTAGCATATGATACGACTGAATTTGTCAAAGTATCTATTGATGAGGTTATTAAAACCTTTATAGAAGCAATTATTTTGGTTGTGATAGTTATATATATGTTTTTAGGAAATCTTAGGGCTACTTTTATTCCACTGCTTACCGTTCCAGTATCTATTTTGGGGGCATTTGCGGGAATTTATGTAATGGGATTTTCTGTAAATTTAATTACCCTTTTTGCTCTTATTTTGGCTATTGGGATTGTCGTTGATGATGCTATTATCGTTATAGAAAATGTCGAGCGGATTTTACACGAAGAGCCAAATTTAAGCGTCAAAGAAGCCACCATCAAGGCTATGGATGAGATTATGGCACCTGTTATATCCATTGTGTTAGTGCTTTCAGCGGTATTTATCCCAGTTTCTTTTATGGAAGGTTTTGTGGGTGTGATACAAAAGCAATTTGCTCTAACTTTGGTTGTATCTGTGTGTATATCAGGGCTTGTAGCTCTTACTCTTACTCCTGCACTTTGTGCGATAATACTGCGTAAAAAGGAGAAACCACCATTTTGGTTTGTGCGTAAATTTAATGAATTTTTTGACTTTTCAACAAGGATATTCTCAGCTGGTGTAGCAAGGATTTTGCGTCATGTGATTATTAGCTTAATTAGCGTTGGGATTATAATTTTTATGATGATTGAGCTGTTTAAGATAATTCCTAGCGGACTAGTCCCAGCTGAGGATAAGGGAAGTATTTTAACTATCATAAATTTACCTCCAGCCTCAACCCTACCAAGAACTCTTGAAGATGCTGCATTTATAGAAAGTGTTGTATCTAAAAATCCAAATGTCAAAAGCGTAACCACGCTAACAGGATATGATATGATGGCTGGGTCGCTTAGAGAGAATGCTGGTATGATGTTTATCACTCTTCAGCCGTGGAATGAGCGTCCCGGTATAGAAAATTCAGCCGCTACTATGGCGGGGCAATTTATGGGTATGCTCTATGGTGCTGATAGAAACTCTTTAGCTTTTGTTACTACGCCACCGCCGATTATGGGGCTATCTATGACAGGTGGTTTTGAATTATACGCACAAAATATAACCGGTAAGAATTATAATCAAATAGAAGCCGATGTGCAAAGGGTCGTAGCAAAAGCCAATCAAAGCCCAGTTTTAACTCAAGTTAGAACCACGCTTGATACTAATTTCCCTCTATATAATCTAACGCTAAATAGAGATAAGATTAAGATGATGGGAATTTCATTTAATGATATATTTGATACTATCAATTCAACCATAGGTCAATACTATGTAAATGATTTTAACATCCTTGGTAAGACCTATAAGGTAAATATAAGAGCCTATGAGAGTTATAGAGATTCTCCTGATGATTTGGGGCTACTTTATGTGCGTAGTGCAAGTGGAAATTTAGTGCCACTTGATTCTATTGTTACTCTTACAAGGGGTCTTGGCCCTGATAATGTCGATAGATTTAATGGCTTTCCAGCCGCTAAAATTATGGGTGAGCCAAAGCCTGGATATACTTCTGGAGATTCTATTAAAGAGATTGAAAGGATTATAAAAGAAGAGCTTGGTAATGAGTATAATATAGGTTGGGCCGGTTCAGCATATCAAGAGGTCAGTAGCACAGGTAAAGGAGCTCAAGCATTTGTATTTGGTCTTATATTTGTATTTTTGATTTTGGCAGCTCAATATGAGAGATGGCTAATGCCTTTAGCAGTTGTGACAGCCGTGCCATTCTCGGTATTTGGGGCGTTAGCTTTTACATATTTGCGTGGTCTTAGCAATGATGTCTATTTTGAGATTGGATTGCTTCTTTTAATAGGCTTAGCGGCTAAAAATGCGATTTTGATAGTTGAATTTGCTATGCAAGAGCATATCGCTGGTAAAAGCATAAAAGATGCGGCCATTAGTGCTTCTAAGATGAGATTTAGACCGATTGTTATGACTTCACTAGCCTTTACTTTAGGGGTTTTACCGATGGCGTTAGCTACTGGAGCAGGTGCTGCATCACGCCACGCATTAGGTACTGGCGTAATTGGTGGTATGATAGCAGCATCTACAATTGCGATATTTTTTGTGCCACTATTTTTCTATATATTAGAGAGCTTTAATGAGTGGCTAGATAGCAAAAGAGCTAAATTTGGAGCAAAAGATGAATAGGATTATTATGGTTTTTATAGCAGCTATTATTAGTGGTTGCTCACTTCGCCCTGATATGATTGAGATAGAGCAAGAGTATAGATACCAGATGGATTATTATAGCGTTAGTCAGAAGTGGTGGGAGAGCTTTGGTGATGATAAGTTAAATATATTAATCCAAAAATCATTACAAAACAATAGCGATCTACTCATTGCGTTAAATAATATAGAAAAAGCTAGAATCAATCTAAGGCTAGATAGGCTTGAGTATCTTCCAAATATCTCATTACAAGGCGAAGCGACTAAAGATGGTAGAGCAGATACTAGTAGCAATAATATAAATAAATTTTCTCTAAGTGCTGTTTTGAGCTATGAGCTTGATTTGTGGGGTAGAGTAAGAGATAAGGCAAATGCAAGCCAGTCTATATATAATGCTACTAAATTTGATTATGAGAGTGCTAGAATTAGCCTAGCAAGTAGCGTGGCAAATACATATTTCTTGCTTGTCTCCTTAAAAGAGCAAGAGCAGATCTTGCTAGATACGCTAAATTCATATATTCAAAGTGTGGAGTATAGAGCTATGCAATTAGCTGCTGGTGAGATAGATGAGTTGATATACGCTCAAGCTGTTGCTACTGCTGATGAGGCAAGGGCTCAGCTAGCTAGCTTACAAATGCAAATCTCACAAGCTAACTCATCTCTTGTAATATTAGTTGGCGGAGATTTAAATGAAATTTTGTATTCTGATATGAATGTATCTACTAATTTACCGATGTTGCCTGAAGTTCCAAGCGGTATTAGCTCAGATATTTTATTAAAAAGAGCCGATGTAGCAAGTGCGCTTGAGAGATTAAAGTCAAGCAATTTTTTAGTCGGTGTAGTTAGAACTCAGTGGCTACCTCAAATTTCCATCACAGGTATGTTTGGCTATACTAGCAATGATTTAGATAATTTGATAAATTCTAATAAAACAGCGTGGAATGTAGGCGGGAGCTTACTAGCACCGCTTATAGATTTTGGTCGCACATATAATAGTGTTGAACTAGCAAATTTGGATCAAAACGCATCTTTTTTAGCCTATGATAAGGCTGTTAAAAATGCCTTTAGCGAGATTAGAACCGCACTTGATGATAGGAAAAATTCGCTTATGAAAGCCCGTAGTATGGAAAATTTAGTATCAAGCCAACAAAAGGTCTATGACATAGCTCAAAGTCGCTATGATGCTGGTTATAGCAGTCATTTGGAGCTACTAGATTCTCAAAGAAATTTGCTATCGGCAAAATTAAGCTTATCTAGTGCGAATTTAGAAGCTGTAAATAGCATTGTTTCTGTATTTAAGGCTTTTGGCGGTGGTTTTGAGTATGAGACAGATAATAAAACAAGAGAGAATTTAATCCAGCAAAGCTCAAATTAGTCTAAATTTCTAAAATTTATGCTATAATTGGAGCTATTTATCTAGATTTTTAAGGACATATTTTGGAGAGTTACCCCATTATTATGATAATTTTGGCAGCCATTTTCATATTTTTAAATGGCTTTTTTGTCTTGTCTGAGTTTTGTATTGTTAAGGTTAGAAGGTCTCGTTTAGAAGAGCTTGTCAAAGAGAGACGACCAAATGCTAAACTCGCCCTAAGAATGTCAAATTCGCTAGATACTTATCTTAGTGCTACGCAATTAGGCATTACCCTTAGCTCCCTTGCTCTTGGATGGATTGGGGAACCAGCCGTGGCTGATATTATTAGAGAGCCGTTAAAATCAATATTTGGCATTGATAATATCACTACTTTACACACAGTATCATTTGTTATCGCTTTTAGTTTTATTACTTTATTACATGTTGTCTTAGGCGAGCTTGTGCCAAAGTCAGTAGCAATCGCTAAGGCCGAACAAGCCGTGCTTTTGATAGCTAGACCATTATACTTTTTTTGGATTATCTTTTTCCCAGTTATTCGCACATTTGACTTTATAGCGGCTATGTTTTTAAAGCTAATTGGCATTAGACCTGCTAGAGAGAGCGAATTAGCACACTCTGAAGAGGAGATTAAAATCATCGTTGGCGAGAGCCTAAAAGGTGGTGTGCTAGATAGCATGGAGAGCGAGATTATAAAAAACGCCGTTGATTTTAGTGATACAGTGGCTAAGGAGATTATGACTCCACGCAAAGATGTTGTTTGCTTGAATAAAAAATTGAGTTTTGAAGAAAATATGAACATAATAATAAAGAGCAAATATACTAGATTTCCATATATCGATGGTAGCAAAGATAGCGTTTTGGGTATGATTCATATAAGGGATATTTTACAAAACGATCTAGATGGCAAAATAGAAAATTTGGATAAAATCGTAAGAAAATTTATCATAGTCCCAGAAAATAGCTCAATATCCAAAATTCTTGTTATGATGAATAAAGATAGAATTTCAGCCGCCCTTGTAGTAGATGAGTATGGCGGGACAGCAGGACTTCTTACTATGGAAGATATAATCGAAGAGATAGTGGGCGATATAAATGACGAACACGATGATAAAGACCAAAACTATAAAAAAATTGCCGATGATACATATGAATTCAATGGTAGATTTGAGATAGAAGCCGTTGAAGAGATAATGGGTATTAGATTTGATGAAGAGACAGAGCAGCTTACGATTGGCGGTTATGTGTTTAATCTATTTGAGAGATTACCGGTTGTGGGCGATACTATAGAGGATCAAAACTGCATTTATGAAGTTATAAAGATGGATGGAACTAGCATTGGAGCCGTTAAAGTAACGCTTTTAAACTCCAATGATGATGAAGATGAATTTGACTAGTGTGCTACGCCCTTTGGCGTGGTGCCAAGCTTTTACCATCAATTTTAATCTAAATATTAATTAAATTTTTATCTTTCTTTGGATACTATTTCAACTTCATCTTTTATATATAATCCAACTTTTTATATTTTTAAAGATGCAAGCATAAGACAAATTGGCAAATCTTATACACATACCCCATGTCATCACTTAGTTTCACCATCGCCACTAACAATATTTGAAAATGATGTATATGTATGCACAAACGCTCTTTTAAAGCCAGGAATTACTCTACATACAGGATGCGTAGTAGCTCAAAATGCCATCGTTACAAAAGATGTACCGCCATATGCTATAGTAGGCGGAAGCCCAGCTAAAATACTAAAATACCGCTTTGACGAGCCAACAAGAAATAGGCTTTTAAAATTAAAATGGTGGGAGTATCATTTTGCAGATTTTGATGGTATAGATGCAATGAAAGATATAAATTATTATTTAGATGAGCTAGAGAGTAGAATTCAAAACCAAACTATAAAGCCATTTTATCCCAGAAAAATGCAGTTTGAAGAGCTAATACAAATAAGCAAACAGCCAGTATCTGTAGTAAAACCACAAACCACGCCACAACCACCACAAGAGCCATCTTTACAAGATCAGATAATTTCTCTCAAAGAGCAGATATCTAAAAAAGATAATGAGATTAAAGCCTTACAAACTAGCTACCAAAAAGCAGCAAATTTCAAAAATCATCTAAGCTATAAACTAGGCAACTCCTTAATCAAGGCACACAAAAGTTGGTATAAGGGCGGATATATTAAATTCATATTTGAAGCGATAAAGATAAAAAATAAGCATAAGAATTAATAATATCCAAGACAGAGCGTATCTGTGATTTTGATACGCTTTTCAAATGGTGTTGGCGAAAAATATTTACATTTTTCTATATATATATGAGCTGAATATGGCAACCCAAGGTCATCATAAAGCTTTTTAAGATTGACAAATTTAAACTTATCAACCATCTTAATCTCAAGTAAATTAATTAAATTTGAGCCATTTGAAATAGTCAAATGCGAACTAGCCACGCCAGTAAATGAGCAAAATGCACTTGCTAGCACAAAACCATCTAGACTTGTGCAGGATTTTATGGCATATTGATACTTTGATGGAATTGATTTTTTATGCAAAAATACAGTGCGAGAGTTTTGATATGAAGCCGCGACCACTTCTTTCCAAAATTTATAAGCACCATTTGAAATTTTACAAATATGAGAAAATTCGCAATTCAACACATACTCATCTAAAAAATTATTAGATGCCAAGGTAAATTTAATCACGCTAACTCCAAAATTTTTAGCATATTTTAATAAATAAACAAAAAAATTTCAATAAATTCCATCCCCCTCCCCAATCATTCAGCAAACTTTAAGTATATCTCTTATATAATTCCAGCTCACGAATTGAGAAGCACCTTCTTATAGTTGGATAAATCATCTCTTTATCGTTTCTGTTTTTTAATTTTTATAATGTTAAACTATCATTTATAGTCAATCTTTGAAATCTAAACAAGTGATCGATTGAGCCAAAGGCAATTTTAATTATTTAAATTAAATAATTGCTAATTTAATAGTTACAAACAATTAAGTTTTTAGATTAAAACTTCATAATAAATTATTACTTTGCTAATTTGCGAAGTATTTTTATGGAGAGTTTGATCCTGGCTCAGAGTGAACGCTGGCGGCGTGCCTAATACATGCAAGTCGAACGGACAAGTAAGAGCTTGCTCTTATGAGTTAGTGGCGCACGGGTGAGTAATGTATAGTTAATCTGCCCTATGCTGGAGGACAACAGTTAGAAATGACTGCTAATACTCCATACTCCTTCTTAACACAAGTTAAGTTGGGAAAGTAGCTCTTAGTAATGCATATAAAATGGATTTTAAAACAAAAAGCTAAAAAGATAACAATAAACTTTTTTGAAGTCTTACATAAGTAGTAAGGCAAGAAAAAGTGAAGCAGTTAGCTTTTAAAGATTTTTGTAAAATTCTGAATTATAAAGTGGTTTTTAAATTAAAAATATTTTCTTTAAAAGAGATTAATAAAAATAATTTTAAAACCTTTTTTATGTGTATTACTAAGAGCTCTCGGCATAGGATGAGACTATATTGTATCAGCTAGTTGGTGAGGTAATGGCTCACCAAGGCTATGACGCATAACTGGTCTGAGAGGATGATCAGTCACACTGGAACTGAGACACGGTCCAGACTCCTACGGGAGGCAGCAGTAGGGAATATTGCTCAATGGGGGAAACCCTGAAGCAGCAACGCCGCGTGGAGGATGACACTTTTCGGAGCGTAAACTCCTTTTGTTGGGGAAGAACCATGACGGTACCCAACGAATAAGCACCGGCTAACTCCGTGCCAGCAGCCGCGGTAATACGGAGGGTGCAAGCGTTACTCGGAATCACTGGGCGTAAAGGACGCGTAGGCGGATTATCAAGTCTTTTGTGAAATCTAATGGCTTAACCATTAAACTGCTTGAGAAACTGATAATCTAGAGTGAGGGAGAGGCAGATGGAATTGGTGGTGTAGGGGTAAAATCCGTAGAGATCACCAGGAATACCTATTGCGAAGGCGATCTGCTGGAACTTAACTGACGCTAATGCGTGAAAGCGTGGGGAGCAAACAGGATTAGATACCCTGGTAGTCCACGCCCTAAACGATGTATACTAGTTGTTGCTGTGCTAGTCATGGCAGTAATGCACCTAACGGATTAAGTATACCGCCTGGGGAGTACGGTCGCAAGATTAAAACTCAAAGGAATAGACGGGGACCCGCACAAGCGGTGGAGCATGTGGTTTAATTCGAAGATACGCGAAGAACCTTACCTGGGCTTGATATCCTAAGAACCTTGTAGAGATACGAGGGTGCTAGCTTGCTAGAACTTAGTGACAGGTGCTGCACGGCTGTCGTCAGCTCGTGTCGTGAGATGTTCGGTTAAGTCCGGCAACGAGCGCAACCCACGTATTTAGTTGCTAACAGTTAGGCTGAGCACTCTAAATATACTGCCTTCGTAAGGAGGAGGAAGGTGTGGACGACGTCAAGTCATCATGGCCCTTATGCCCAGGGCGACACACGTGCTACAATGGCATATACAATGAGACGCAATATCGCGAGATGGAGCAAATCTATAAAATATGTCCCAGTTCGGATTGTTCTCTGCAACTCGAGAGCATGAAGCCGGAATCGCTAGTAATCGTAGATCAGCCATGCTACGGTGAATACGTTCCCGGGTCTTGTACTCACCGCCCGTCACACCATGGGAGTTGATTTCACTCGAAGCCGGAATACTAAACTAGTTACCGTCCACAGTGGAATCAGCGACTGGGGTGAAGTCGTAACAAGGTAACCGTAGGAGAACCTGCGGTTGGATCACCTCCTTTCTAGAGTACAAAGTGATAATCTCACAATTATCACTTCAATATAGTCTCAATCAGCTTGTTTAGGTTTGAGAGATTGACAAGGGGAATTAGCTCAGCTGGGAGAGCGCCTGCTTTGCACGCAGGAGGTCAGCGGTTCGATCCCGCTATTCTCCACCATAGTTTAAGTTAAAAGCAAGTTAAAAGATAGTTAAGATATATTTCTAAGGTTTAATCAGAGAGTTTGCGTTTGAGCTTTCTGATTAGACTTTATAAATGGTCTAAAGTTATTTAATTTCCCTATTGTTAAAAGTCACAATCAAGTTTTAATATTTAAAACAATTTTACAGGACTTGTTAAAGCTTTAAATATGGACTTAGTTTAGCAAATAGTTAATTAAACAATCTGTTATCCCAATAACTAAATATATTAACTATCAAGTTTAACTTCACAATCTATTAAGTTTTAAAACTTACTTAATAGTAGTTAATGCTTTCCGTCTTATAAGTTAATATTTAAACACTATAAATTTAATAGTCATATCTTTAAATAAAATATCTTATTTTTAAAAAAGATTAACTAATTATATTTATCTTTAACAAGGAAGTGATGCGAATTAGAATATATAATAATCTAATAAAAAAGGTAAGCTACTAAGAGCAAATGGTGGATGCCTTGGCTAGTAGAGGCGATGAAAGACGTGCCAGGCTGCGATAAGTCTCGGGGAGCCGTCAAGGGGCTTTGATCCGGGAATTTCTGAATGGGGCAACCCAGTATATAGTGATATATACTACCGCAATGCGGAGCGAACGTTGGGAATTGAAACATCTTAGTACCAACAGGAAAAGAAATCAAACGAGATTACGCTAGTAGCGGCGAGCGAACGCGTAAGAGGGCAAACCACTAGCTTGCTAGTGGGGTTGTAGGACTGCAACATAGACTTAAACAATCTAATAGAATAAGCTGGAAAGCTTAAGCATAGAGGGTGATACTCCCGTATATGAAAGTGCGTTTATACTTAGCAGTATCCTGAGTAGGGCGGGACACGTGTAATCCTGTCTGAAGCTGGGTAGACCACTATCCAACCCTAAATACTACTACTAGACCGATAGTGCACAAGTACCGTGAGGGAAAGGTGAAAAGAACTGAGGTGATCAGAGTGAAATAGAACCTGAAACCATTTGCTTACAATCATTCAGAGCCCTATGATTTATCAGGGTGATGGACTGCCTTTTGCATAATGAGCCTGCGAGTTGTGGTGTCTGGCGAGGTTAAGGAAACCCGGAGCCGTAGCGAAAGCGAGTCTTAATAGGGCGTATAGTCAGATGCTGCAGACCCGAAACGATGTGATCTATCCATGAGCAGGTTGAAACTGGTGTAAGAGCCAGTGGAGGACCGAACAGACGGCCGTTGAAAAGGCTCCTGATGACTTGTGGATAGGGGTGAAAGGCCAATCAAACATCGTGATAGCTGGTTCTCTCCGAAATATATTTAGGTATAGCGTTGTGTAGTAACTTTGTGAGGTAGAGCACTGAATGGGCTAGGGCATACACCAATGTACCAAACCCTATCAAACTCCGAATGCGCAAAGTGTAATCACAGCAGTCAGGCGGCGAGTGATAAAATCCGTCGTCGAGAGGGGAACAACCCAGACTAACAGCTAAGGTCCCTAAATCTCATTTAAGTGGAAAACGATGTGGAGTTACTGAAACAACCAGGAGGTTGGCTTAGAAGCAGCCATCCTTTAAAGAAAGCGTAATAGCTCACTGGTCTAGTGATTCTGCGCGGAAAATATAACGGGGCTAAAATGAGTACCGAAGCTTTAGACTTGCACTTAATTCTAACTATAATTTAGAATTTTAAATAGATTAAGTTATGTTTCTCATAATTTAATTTAGCTCATAAATTAAATTATGAGAAAGTATCAATCTAAAAGTAGAGTAGTTAGAATTAAGTGCAAGTGGTAGGAGAGCGTTCTATTCAGCGTTGAAGGTATACCGGTAAGGAGTGCTGGAGCGGATAGAAGTGAGCATGCAGGCATGAGTAGCGATAAAAGGGGTGAGAATCCCCTTCGCCGTAAACCCAAGGTTTCCTACGCGATGCTCGTCATCGTAGGGTTAGTCGGGTCCTAAGCAAAGTCCGAAAGGGGTATGCGATGGAAAATTGGTTAATATTCCAATACCAATTATTATGTGCGATGGAAGGACGCTTAAAGTTAGTGGAGCTAGCGGATGGAAGTGCTAGTCTAAGGATGTAGATTGAGTGGTAGGCAAATCCGCCACTCTTTATTCGAGATCTTAAAGGCTCTTGACGCTCTTCGGAGTAGATGGAGAATCCATGATACTATCGAGCCAAGAAAAGTTTCTAAGTTTAGTAATAATTGCCCGTACCGTAAACCGA
This sequence comes from Campylobacter porcelli, assembly GCF_002139855.1. Classification (NCBI taxonomy): domain Bacteria; kingdom Pseudomonadati; phylum Campylobacterota; class Epsilonproteobacteria; order Campylobacterales; family Campylobacteraceae; genus Campylobacter; species Campylobacter porcelli. Next base: position 1,543,366 of record NZ_CP018789.1, on the reverse strand, counting down.
CACAGGTGGGTGGGATGAGTATTCTAAGGCGCGTGGAAGAACTCTCTTTAAGGAACTCTGCAAAATAGCACCGTATCTTCGGTATAAGGTGTGCCTAACTTTGTATTAAGATTTACTCCCAAAGCAAAGAAGGTTACAACAAAGAGTCCCTCCCGACTGTTTACCATAAACACAGCACTCTGCTAACTCGTAAGAGGATGTATAGGGTGTGACGCCTGCCCGGTGCTCGAAGGTTAATTGATGGGGTTAGCATTAGCGAAGCTCTTGATCGAAGCCCGAGTAAACGGCGGCCGTAACTATAACGGTCCTAAGGTAGCGAAATTCCTTGTCGGTTAAATACCGACCTGCATGAATGGCGTAACGAGATGGGAGCTGTCTCAAAGAGGGATCCAGTGAAATTGTAGTGGAGGTGAAAATTCCTCCTACCCGCGGCAAGACGGAAAGACCCCGTGGACCTTTACTACAGCTTGACACTGCTATTTGGATAAAGATGCGCAGGATAGGTGGGAGGCTTTGATCCATAGATTCTGGTTTATGGTGAGCCATTGTTGAGATACCACTCTTCTTTATTTGGGTAGCTAACTAGCCTAAGTTATCCTTAGGTAGGACAATGTCTGGTGGGTAGTTTGACTGGGGCGGTCGCCTCCCAAAGTGTAACGGAGGCTTACAAAGGTTGGCTCAGAACGGTTGGAAATCGTTCGTAGAGTATAAAGGCATAAGCCAGCTTAACTGCGAGACATACAAGTCGAGCAGAGACGAAAGTCGGTCTTAGTGATCCGGTGGTTCTGTGTGGAAGGGCCATCGCTCAAAGGATAAAAGGTACCCCGGGGATAACAGGCTGATCTCCCCCAAGAGCTCACATCGACGGGGAGGTTTGGCACCTCGATGTCGGCTCATCGCATCCTGGGGCTGGAGCAGGTCCCAAGGGTATGGCTGTTCGCCATTTAAAGCGGTACGCGAGCTGGGTTCAGAACGTCGTGAGACAGTTCGGTCCCTATCTGCCGTGGGCGTAAGAAGATTGAGGAGAGTTGACCCTAGTACGAGAGGACCGGGTTGAACCAGCCACTGGTGTATCAGTTGTTCTGCCAAGAGCATCGCTGAGTAGCTAAGCTGGGATGTGATAAGAGCTGAAAGCATCTAAGCTCGAAGCCAACTCCAAGATGAATCTTCTTTTAAGAGCTCTAGTAGACTACTAGTTTGATAGGCTGGGTGTGTAATGGATGAAAGTCCTTTAGCTGACCAGTACTAATAGCTCGTTTGCTTATCTTAATAAGCATCACTTCCTTGTTAAGGATAAAATATAATCCTTTTAGGTTTTTAAAATATTTTTAGATATTAAACTTAGTGATTTTTAACTTTAATGCTTTAGCAGTGTTAAATAAGATATTACTCTTATTTAGATAATGTTTTATTTAACACTGCTCGTGGCTATACATGATTAGGAAACGCCTTGCTCCATCTCGAACCAAGAAGCTAAGCTTTTCATGGCCGATGATACTCTCCCTTACTGGGATGCTGGAAAAGTAGGTTGCTGCGAGCTTTGTTTTTATTCTCTATCTTTTTTATTTTAAATCAGCTTTTTATGATTGTTAGTGAGTGGTTTTTATACTTTTAATTATTTTTCAATTTATTAAATCATTTTACAATTATTAGAAATTTTAAAAGATTTATATTATTTCATATTATTTCATATTATTTCATATTATTTCATATTATTTCATATTATTTCATATTATTATCAAAACAAAAATCAACTTATTAGAGTTAATTGGTTTTTTAAATTTAGTTTTTAGGTGTTATTTTATATGGATAACTTGTATTTTACATATTTTATATAGATTTATTTTTTAAATTTTTATTTTTCTAGTTATTAAATTTAGTTTTTAGGTGTTGTTGTTTTATATCGAGATTGAATTTATTATATTATCTTTATTCCTATTAAAATATAGATAGTATATGCTAGATTATAGTGTTTTTATTTGATTGTATGGTAAAGCTTATTTGGTTATATGGCTTATGCTATGGTATTTTTAGCTAGTTATGTTAAATTAAGGAATATGGATTGAATAATAAATGAGCTTTTATTTTATGGTGATTATGGTTATTATAATAGCGATTTATTAATATAACAAATTTAAATCAAAGTTGTAATATTAAGCAACTTGACATTTTTAAAAATAGATATTAAAATAGTATTGCAACCCATATAATATAATTAATTAGACTATGGATTAACTCTTAAAGCAATGAATGTATTTATAAATAAAAAGTTAAAATATTTTTAGATTTATAAAGAATTATTTAATATATAAAATAATAAAACCTTATTCTTTTTTATTTTATTTAAATAGTTAGGATTGATATTTGAATTTAATTTAGATACCATCTTATTATTAATTTTTATATTATTCAAATAATAATTATAAATTTTTAAAAATATTTTATATTTGGAAGTTGAATGCTTATTATAAAGTGAGTAATTTGGTAATTTATTAGATTAAACTTATAAAAGTTATAAGACTGCTTTTATTTATAATATTTAATATGGAATTAATAAGTCATTTTAAGTTTTACATTTTTGATTATGAGCTTAGTATATTATAATTAATTAAAATTTAAATTAATAAAAAAGCAAATTTGGCTATTTTAATTATGATAAGTTCATTATTTGTTACAAATTTAAATGCCTTAACTGGCGATAGAAAAACAGCTTGCGAAGTGTTGCTTTGCCTCTCAAGCGGAACACGCCCTAGTGAATGCAATCCACCACTTGCTAGATTTTTTTGCTATTAAAGCTAAGAAGCCTTGGAAAATTTTTAATCGTGCCTATGAGCTCATATCTATAACCATAGTATGATAAATTAAGTCCAAATGATAGGCATTGTGCAACAAGAAGTTACTCATATGAGCGTGGTGGTGGAAACTTGCTATATAATTATTACTATAAAAAGCAACAATTATAAAAATTTGCTGGAGTTATTAAAATTTAAGATAAAATAAAAGAAGCCATAGGGGGTTTGTATTTCCTCACTTTCGTGGGGCAAGACTAATAAGCCTTGACAACAATTATACAAAGTAGTATAATTACCGCAAATACAAATGGCATATACTTATCTCCTTTCTATAGAGACAAAATTTGCCATAGTGGTACCAGCCCTATGGCATATCCCCATAAGGGAGTTATAGCAAAATATAGTTTTAAATTCTTTTATATCGATACACAACTTTTTCTATGTGTAAAACTTAATTTATATCTCTTAAAAGTAAAATTAGTAGCCATACGCAATCCTTATTTTATTTAAATCTATTTTAATATTTTTAAATTTAAGTATATTTTTAGATAGGGGGGGGGGAGCTGTATTTGAAAATCCCGAGCTTTTAAGGCAAGAGCTTGGCAAATTTTTAGACACTCCACAAAAGGTGGAGATTTATGCCACGGCAGCTGAGAAGTTTTTTAAAGCTGGAATGAGACCTAGGCTTAAATTTGAACCTACTTGGTCGTGGTGGGGACTTATTTTTGGTGGGTAGTTTTTATTTTATAGAAAACTAAACAAAGAAGGCTTGATATATTTGATAGCTTGTATTTGTCTTGGCTGGATCCCTGTGATAAACTTTCTTATTGGGTTTTATGTTCCTATTTTTGGTAAGTATTTAGTAATAAAACGCTTTGAAAAAGCCTTGGATATGAATAATAAAATGGTTTTTATCAGATGTCTGGCGTGGCTAAATGGGCTATTTATGTAGGTATCGCAGTGCCGATTGTAGCTTTTATCATTATTATTATAGCTTTTTCAATTTTAGGTTCTGTTGTGAGCTAAGATCAAAAAGCTAAAATATCTCTTCATCATAGCAAAAATTAATCTCTTTTTTGCGATAGGGTAGAAATTATAAAAATCAATTTATAAATTGAAGTTATATTTCTAGCCTGTGCGAAATAATGCTAAATCAAGGGGCAATTAAGCCCCTTATACGCAATAAAAATTAAAATTTATATTTAACCTCTATATTACCGCTTAGATAGGTTTCATTTTTAGAATCTACTTTTCCGGCTAAAATTTGCTTAGCTCCAACTCCAGCATCTAAACTTAGTCTATCATTTAAAGCGACATTTCCGCCTATGATTAATTGTCCATAAGTCTTTTTCTTATCATCTCCTTTGATAGAAAATGCAGTATTTGAGCCCATAAAGTTTGCTATGTAGTCATCGCCATTATTGATTATATATTGCTCTATTTTAGGTGCGATAAATAGATATGAGTCTTGGCTAAAGTATTTTCTACTCTCTAGACCAAGCTCTAAACTAACAGAGTTATTAGTATTAGATCTTACCTTTCTTGATAAAGCACCAGATTCTGTGTAGTTAGGCGTATAGCTATAGTAGTAGTTTGCTCCTACAAAAGGTTTTAAAAATAGATCGTTGCTTACGCTAAAGATCTTGCCGATATTGGAGCTAAATCCAGCAAATTTTCTATTAAAATTTGAGCTATTTACATTTCCAGCTAAGCTTATATCTTGTTTTGTATCCCCTATTTGCCCATAAAGCTTAGAGTTTATCTCATAAGAGTCAAATCTATAAGAGCTATAAATACCTATTTGATAGTTATTTACTTCTTGCTCGTTTAGCTTATCTTTGATATTTGAGTTTGCATAAGTAGCATATACACCAAGAAGCAAATTATCATTAAATTGTCTATCAGCACCTACGCTAATACCATATAGTCCACCGCTATTTCCATCTATGATATTTACACCGCCAAATGTATTTGCCCATACGCTATTGTCATAGCTGCTTACCCCATAGTAGTCATAGATAGCATCGCTTGCTACATTTGCACTATTTGCTAAAAGAGTAGATTTAAGTATATTAGCAAATTTTACGCTATTATAAGGGTTATTTATACTTGCTACTCTTTTGTTTATACTCATATCATTTGATATATTAATAGCACTATTTATGCTACTTCCAGTATTTAAGATATTTATATTGCCTTTAGAGCTATCTCTAACATTTTTAAAGAAGTTTTCATCTGTAATTGCTTTTACGCCGATCGAAGGGTCGATATTAGAAGCTACTAGGCTATCAAATATATTTTTGGACTCATCTATATTTCCTGATGTTTGCATAGAGTTAGATATTTTTTTAGTATTGTTCGCTCCGCCAACTACTCCTGTGGTAAGAAGTAGTTTATAGCCATTTGCTTGTCTAGTTTGTAGGCTAGATACTTTTTCAAATATAAATTTAGAAGTTTGAGTAATCTCAATTCCGATCGCTTCCATCTTTTCTTGTGTGCTTAGCTTGCTTTCATCACCACCGCTACTATTTATCTTAGAAATAAGATTATCTTTATTGGCAATTTGTGTTTTTAGGTTTTCTAAGCTATCTTTCATAACTGGATTGAATTTGGCATTTTCTTCTAAATCATAGTCTTTAATCACAGCATTTAGATACTCTTTTTCAGTTTCAAGTATGGCTTTTATGCTATTTATTTTGCTAGTTGGACCACCACTAATGATAAGATACTCTTTATTTCCATCTTTTTCTACGCTTAGTTTATACTCTACTAAGTCTTTTAAATCCATTCTAGTAAGGTAGCTACCATTTGTTATTGATGAGAATTTATCTGCGAGTTCTTTACTAAAAACTTCATCAATTCTCTTAAAAAAGCTAGCTCCAGCTGTATTTTTGGTGGTTATATCTTCATTGAAGTTTTCTGCACTCATAAATGTAAATTTATTTAATGCTAGATTGCCTAAATCCCTATTTAGCACTAAAAATCTAGAATCTGTGATATTTGCTTTATTTCCAACATTAAAGTTCAAATTTCCATTAGTAGCTGCTCCTTCAAATTTAGTTTTACTAGCCTCTAAAGCTCCAGCTATGTTTAAGGAAGCATTAGAGCTGTCATTTGACAAGCTACTTATGACTAAAATAGAGGAGTTTGAAGTATTGGATTGCGGATCGTTACTTATTTTCACATTTGCATTTATTGAATTTGCATTTTTATAATACTCCAAACTCATATCTTTTAAATTGACATTAGAAGCGCTAAGGTTTGCATTATACATTCTAGATGCTGTATCTGCTAGCTCACTATCTCGTATGTTTTCTATATCAAGTGAGTGAGTGCCTACATTGATATATGTAAATGTATTTTCTTTATTTATTTTATCTACGACAAAATCATTTACATTGCTTTGGATATTTAACGCTTCGTTTGTATAAGTATCCTTTATCGTCATACTTGCGGTATCATTAGCTATACGCACATCAAAGTAATCTTCCAAATCACCTTGATTTGGATATATGTATTTAGCATTAGCATTGCTTACCAATCCTAAACTGATTATTGCACTTGATGCAATAAGTGATAATTTCATAATATCTCCTAAAAATAAGACTAGTTTGGTATTATATATAATTATTATTAAATATTATTTAAATAATAATTGAATTTAAATTTTCTTTGCTTAACTCAAATATTAATAAATTTAGATAGAATTTGCCAAAATTTGATTAAAGGATTAATATGAGCAGTGTTTTTGTAGGTAAAATCCCAGCTAAGGGCTATGCGATGCTATCTAAGGATTCTAAATTTACCCCTTTTGAATTTACTCGCCATAGCCTGGGTGATGGGGATATTTTGATTGAAATTTTGTATTCTGGTATATGCCATAGTGATATACACACGGCCAAAGATGAGTGGGGTGGTACTATGTATCCGTGCGTTCCAGGGCATGAGATAGCTGGACGAGTAGTCGCAGTTGGTAAAAATGTGAGCAAATTTAAAATTGGCGATTATGCTGGTGTTGGCTGTATGGTAAATAGCTGTGGGGAGTGTGAGGCGTGCCTGGCTAGCAAGGAGCAGTTTTGTCAAAGTGGTAAGACGGTTTATACCTATAATTCTACTGATTATTTCCACAATAATGAAAACACATATGGCGGATACTCTAATAATATAGTTGTGAGTGAAAAATTTGCCATTAAAGTGCCTAAAAATGCTCCTTTGGATAAGGTTGCTCCTTTATTGTGCGCAGGGATTACGACATATTCGCCGCTTAAATTTTCTAAGATAAAAGCTGGGGATAAGGTAGGTGTGGCTGGATTTGGCGGTCTTGGAATGATGGCTTTAAAATACGCTGTTAAAATGGGTGCTGAAGTTAGTGTATTTGCTAGAAATGATAAGAAAAAATCTCAAGCCTTAGAGCTTGGCGCTACAAATTTTTATACTTCAACAGACCAAAATCAGATAAAAGAGCGATTTAATCTCATCATCTCTACTATTCCAACTTCATATAATATAGGAGATTATATAGATCTGCTTAAATTTGGCGGAGAGTTGGCTATTGTAGGACTTCCGCCTTATGAGATAGCACCTAGTATAAGCGTTATTGAGCTAGTGCATAAAGCTGGTAAGAAGGTCTATGGCTCACTAATTGGTGGGATTAGCGAGACTCAAGAGATGATGGATTTTTCGCTTGAAAATGAAATTTACCCTGAGACTATTTTGATTAGTCCATCGCAAATCGATGAAGTGTATGAGAAGCTGACAAACGGCTCTGGAGAGTTTCGCTATGTGATTGATATGAAGGTTTAAATGGCGTTTATAATCTTTACTATTTCTATGCTTATGATCTACACTAGAGCGTTTAGCGTGCCTGTGTGGGCTAGTGCGGCTCTTGGGGGATTTGCTACGCTGATATTTGGCGTGATTACTTTAGCAGATGCTTTGAAGGTCCTAGCGATGGTGTGGGACTCTACTTTTGTATTAGTAGGGCTTATTATCATCGCTATGGCGTTAGAAAAGATGGGCTTTTTTGATACCTTAGCTAGTAAGATTATACTATCTTGTGCTAGATATAGTGATGGTTATAGGATTAATACGCTTAAATTTTTTGCTATTATGATGGTTTTTGGGCTGTTTGTGGCTACATTTTTAGCAAATGATGGGGCGATTTTGGTGCTTACACCACTGATGTTTGCTATATTTTCTAAGACAAATCAAGAATTTAACTCTCCTTTGGTGGCATTTTTAATATTTTTTGGATTTTTAAGCGATTTTGGCTCAAATGGCTTAATCATCTCAAACCTTACAAATATCATCACCGCTAAGCTTTTTAATATCTCTTTTGGTGAGTATTTTGGCTCTATGATTTTGGCTCAATGCTTTGCTTTTATAGCTGCGTGTGTGATATTTTGGGCTATTTTGATTAGGAAGTTACCTAAGGTTTTAAAGTTTCATTTACCAAGTAGGCAAATGGGTAAATTTGATTTTATAATCACTTTTGGGTTATTGATTTCTTTGCCTTTTGGGAGTGCGATTTTTGGGGCGATGGGGCTGCCTATTAGTGGATTTATATTGATTGTAGCGGTGATTGCTATAATGATGCAAAAGAGTGGTAAATTCGAGCTTTTTAGCAAGGCTCCATTTGGGGTAGTGATTTTTAGCATTGGGCTTTTTGTGATGGTTTATGGCGTGGGAATGGCTGGAATTTTAGAGTTTTTACGCTTAAATATCCATACTCTTGTAAATTTGGATAGATTTACCTCTATGCTTGGCATAGCAGTTGGATCTAGTATTGGCTCAGCGCTTATAAATAATCTTCCTATGGTTATGCTAGGGGATTTGGCACTTAGGGATTTTGGGGCGGATGTGGGGCTTGTGTATTCCCATCTTTTAGGGTGCAATATCGGCTCTAAGCTCACTCCCATTGGCTCTTTAGCGACACTTTTATGGCTTGTTAGTTTAAAATCGCGTGGAGTAAATATCAAACTTTTAGATTATTTTAAGCTATCATTTATATTTAGTTTTGGTGTGCTTATAGCTGCGGTTTGTGGGCTATGGATTGGAGAGAAGCTTGACATTTAAAACTCATCTTGCACTTGGGGCTTTGGGGGCGATTTGTTTTGTGGGGGCTGTGGATAGAGCTGAAAATATCTATATTTTTGGACTGATTTTACTAGGCTCTGTATTGCCTGATATTGATGAGCCTAGGAGTTTTATTTCGCGTAAATTTCCGCTAATTTCTAGGGTAACGGCGACATTTTTTACCCACCGAGGTCCTACTCATTTTCTTTTTATTCCAGTTTTGCTGTTTGTAGCGTGGGCTATTTTTGGCTATTTGGCACTTGGAGCTATAGGCTTTGGAATGATTATCCATCATTTAGGGGATATGCTAACGCCGAGTGGAATTTATGGATATTTTTACCCTTTTAAAAGGAAATTTGTAGCTAGAATTTTGCCTAAAAACTACGCCATCAAAACTGGCTCAAAGCTTGAATTAACTCTGGTTTTGCCTAGTGTTTTGATGGTTGATGGAGTGCTTGGGGCTATGGTTTTGGGATTTGATATTGATATGGCTAATATTATTAAGATTTTAAATTTAGTTTAATGGAATTTATATAGTTGTAGTGCTATTTAATTAAATACTTAATCTATAAAAATATAACAAAAGTAATATAATTAATTAATATAAATTTAATACATAATTTACCATTGATTTGCTTTGTAAAAATATACTTTTAAGAAAAAATATTAAAAGGATAGTTAAAATATGGCAAAATTTGCTATCTTATTTTTAGCAATTGTGCTTGGATTTAGTGGTTGTGCTGTGCCTAATGCGTTATCCATAGCTATGAAACCGGCTGATTATACAAATAAATTTAGCTCACTAGATTGCTTAGAGCAAAGCTATTTTGATAGTGAGCTACAAAGAGCAAAGGATGGAAAAGATCCGATTTATACAGCTATAAACGCAGGTTCTATCGCAAGAATTTGCCAAAATTTCGCACTTAGCAATGAGCTTTTAGATATTGCAGAAGATAGGTATAAGTATGATGTGGATTTAGAGAGTGCTGGTAATAAGGCTCTTAAAAATCTTGTTGGAGTGCTTTTAAATGATACATTTACTGATTATGATGGGAATTTGTATGAAAGAATAATGGTAAATGTCTATAAGGGGCTTAATTTTATGAGTTTAAATGACTTTGAGAGTGCTAGAGTGGAGTTTAATCGTGCCTTAATCCGCCAAGATAGAGCTAAAGACTATTTCGCCCCACAAATCAAAGCCGCTAAAGATGAACTAGCTAAAAATAGAAAAAATGATCCAAATTATAAGGAGAATTTAAAAAATACTAAATTAGTATATGATGAATATTCTGGGCTTTTTAAAGAGTTTAAAACTAGCGAAGTATTCATTAATCCATATGCTACCTACGCAGCTTCTGTGTTTTTTTATTTAGATAAGGATTATAAAAACTCAGCAGATAAATTCCGTGAAATAGCTATAGCTAATCCTAAAAATAGATTAGTATCAACTATAAATAAGAGATTACAAAATAGAGCCAAAAGCATAAAAGATAGTGGCAAAAGATATATATTTTTAGCCTATGAAGATGGTCTTGGGACTATAAAAGATGAATTTACTATAAATATTCCATATATGATTGGCGATGGGGTTGCGACTTTGAACTTATCCTTGCCAACGCTTAAAAAGCGTGAGTTTAGCTATAAAGATATAAGCATAAATGGGATTAAAGCAACTCAAATTAGCAATTTTGATAATATTTTTGCTACTGAATTTAAAATAGAACTCCCTTGGATAGTTACTAAATCCATACTATCAATGGTAGCTAAATCCACAGCTAGCGGTGTTGTAGCAAGCGAGGTTGGTGGTGTAGCATCTTTAGCTACAAGCCTTTTAGTATCAGCTACAAATAAAGCAGATACTAGGTCATGGCAAACACTACCTAAAATAGCAAGTATCGCTATGGTAGAAAATAGCGGCTCATATACTATTAAAGATAGTAGTGGTAAGGTTATAGATACCGCTAAAATAGATAGGACAAAAGATGCTTTGATATGGCTACGCTCAACAGATAAAGATATGATAAAATCCATTATAATACAGAGGTAAAAATGAAAAAAATAGCAATGTTTTTGGTTTGTGCTATGCTTTTTGGCTGTGCTGGAAATAGCGACATAAGATTGGAAAATCAAGGCTATAGCTCAAATTTAGTAAGCTTAGAAGCCATAGATAAAGATATAATCCAAGATATAAATCAACGATTTAATGAGCTTGGATTATTGGAGTTTCAAATCATATTAAAAAGCACTAAAGATATGGATTTGGCTTATAGAGTGGCTTGGCTAGATGAGAGTGGATTTGAGCTAAGAAATTCAATTGATGAGAGCTATAAGGTATTACGACTTAATGCTTATCGCCAAATTTCCATAAGCAAAGTAGCTCAAGATAAAAGAGCTAAGAGTTTTAAAATTTATCTAACTACAAAGGGGTTATAAGATGAGAAAATTTGCTTTAATTAGCGTTGTGGTGGCAACTTTGTTGCTTAGTGGCTGTACAAAACAGCCATTTTATACAGACAATAGTGGTAAAATCAATCAAGGAGATACAATCACGCTTGGATTAAGCAATGAGGATTTTGAGCTAGCAGCTGAGAGTATGATAAATAGCTTACTTAGCGATCCAGCCTTTGTAAATCAAAAGCCAGGCGTAAGAAAGGTTGTAGCAATGGGGCGTATCGTTAATGATACCGCACTTAGACTAGATACAGAAAAACTAACTAGAAAGATAACTCAAGCTATGAGAAGATCGGGCAAATTTATATTAACCTCTGCCGTGGCTTCTGGTGGGGCTTTGGACTCTATGAGTGAAGATGTTAGGGGTCTGAGGGATAATGATGAGTTTAACCAAAAAACAATAGCCAAAAAGGGCACTCTAGTCTCTCCTGATTTTTCTTTATTTGGTAAAATTCGTCAAGACAATATCAAGCTAAGCAATGGCAAAATAAAGGTGGAGTATCTATTCTTACTAGGATTGACTGATTTAAACTCAGGTCTAGTATATTGGGAAGATGAGAAAACAATAAATAAATCTGGATCAAATGATAGCGTAAGCTGGTGAAATTTGATTGAAATTTAGGATTTAAAACTTAAATTTACTTTAGTTAAAGGATATTTATAATGAAAAAAATACTCTTATCAATGGCGGTTTTTGCCTCTCTTGCTTTTGGGATGGAAGATAAGGTAGCTAATGAGATAACTCAAGCCGATGTGGATATTCAAAATAAAATAAGCGACGCTAGCACCCAAGATATAACGCCAAAAAGTGTGGATGATTTTTTTGATGAGTTTAAAGATGAATTTGGCATAGAGTATGGTATCACAAAAGATGGCAAGACATTTTACACTGGAAGTAGCGAAGTAATGCTAAAGCCTACTGATAAAAATTTCGCTAGGTCTTTACAAAATGCTTATAATAGAGCTATGCTAAAACTACAAGGCGAATTTATAAAAGATGCCTTTGGTAGAATAGCTACAAGCAGTATAAATAGATACAAAACAGACCAATCAGACAATGCTAGAGAATTCGAAGAGTTGCCAAAAGGTGGCACCATCTCTCAAATTTTAGGCAAGCTAACACAACTAGCAAGCGCACAAGTCGATAAGGCCTTAAATGAGCTAGGCGTAGAGACACAAGGATTACAAGAAGAGCGAAAAAAAGAGCTTTTAAAGGATGAATTTACTAAAAAAACAGTTATAAAAGCTTTTGGCAATATGAGCGGTCTTGTGCCGGTAAAAACGGTTATAACGCAGACAAAAAGGGGTAATTATAAAATAGGTGTTATCGCTGTGATGAGCGAAAAAACCAGACAAATAGCAAAAGATATGAAAAATAGAACCCCTTGGATCATAAAAGCAAAAGGTGGCAAACCAGTAGTAGAGTATCTACCAAAACAAAAAGCTGGTTTTATACAAGAGTATGGAATTAGACTTGTATATGATGAAAATGGTGCTCCTATTATTTTAAGTTATGGAAATTGGGGTTATTTACCTGATGCTAATAGCAAAATAGCAGATAGACAAGAGAGTATAGCCAAAGACTCAGCCTCATCACAAGCTGATGCTGGGATAATTGAGTTTATAAGCACTAGTGTATCGTTTGCTGATGAGAGGGAAACTGGCGAAGCTCTAAATCAAAATATAAAAGAGACAAGAAATCTTCTATCAAACGATATTCAAATCCAAGAAGAAGCACTAGAGAATATAATAGATAGAGTTTCTCAAACTATACAAACAAAATCTTCAGGTAATATCCGTGGAATTAGGACGCTAAAAAGATGGGATTATACCGATGAAAATGGCGTGGAGTATGTAGGGGTCGTTAGATACTACTCATATGCTAACTATCTAAATGTTACAAATGCCGTATCAGATAAAAAGAACTCAACCGCTACTTCAACTTCTACCCAACTAGCTAAGGCTACTCAAAGGAGCTCAAAAGTGGTAAATACGATAGATGATTTTTAGGAGCTGATATGAAAAAATATCTATTTATATTTGCTTTTTTGACTTGTTTTTTAAATGCTGAGGTTATAACTCACACTAGCACCAAAACAGCTATTGGCGAAGGATATGGATTAACAAGGCAAGAGGCTATAAATAACGCTATTATCGAGGCTTTAGGCAAGATTAAAGGCGTAGATATAAACTCAGTTAAGCTAACTCAAACCACAGCCATAACTAGCGATAAAGGCTCAAATTTAACAGATATATACAACGAGCATATAAATAAAGCCACAAAAGGTAGAGTTGATAGCTATGAGATTATCAGTGCTAATCAAGATAGCACAGGCAAATGGGTAGCAGTAGTAGAGATAAAAAACTCAAAAACAACCAAAAGCTATAAAGCACCAGGGCTAGATAATAAGCAAAGAAGAAGTCTAGTGGTATTTAACGCTACTTCTACAGATCTTAGAGCACTTGGTGAAAATCTAAAAAGCCATATAATCACAAATCTAACTAAGTCAAGAAAATTTAATATCCTAGATAGAGATAATGGTGGATACTATGAGATGGAAAAGGCTTTGATTAAAAGTAGCAATGCTAATAGCGATGAAATATATAAGCTTAAAAATGTGATCGGTAGTGATTATCTTATGATTTTTGATGTAAAATCTGCTAAAACCAGCTCAAAACAAAATAATCTCACAGGCAAAAATATCACAAAATCAGAATTGGTGGTGGATTATCAAGTGATTTTATTTGCTACAAGAGAGATTAAATATAGCAACACTTTAGCGATGAGTCTAAGCGTAGGAGATGATTTAAAATCAAATGAAACAGCCTACAAAAAAATTGCCGATAAAATCACAAGCGATATTTTAAATGCGATTTATCCCCTAAAAATCGCTAGTGTAAATGGGAAAGATGTGGTATTTACACAAAATTTAAATGTCGGCGAACGCTTTGAGTGCTTTTCTCAAGGAAAAGCCCTAAAAGATAGCTACACTAAGCAAAGCACAAGCGATATGAGAGTAGAGAGTAGGGTTGGCGAAGTTGAGATTACTAGGGCTGAGTCAAAGCTAAGCTACGCTAAAATCATAGAAGGACAAATGAAAGAGGGCTTTATTTGTCGTCCCTTAGGCAGTGGCTTGGGCTATAATCAAGGTCGTGATGCTAACTATGAGCTTAGCGAAGATGGTGGAGTGAATTTAGGCTTTTAAGCTATATAAAGTTGCGAATTTATATTTGCAACTTTATAAATTTAGGTTATAAAAAATTTTTTGTGTTATATTTTTTAAATATATTTTTCATTTTATGTGCTTTTAACAAAACGCTCAAAGCGCCCTTTTTATGCCTTCTAGCATAGATAATCATCTCGCCTAAAATACAGCAAAGCCCAAAAATATCATCTGGAATTTCGCTATTTAGATTTAGATCATTTTGTGGATTATTTATAAGCTTTTTAATGGCAAAATAGCCGTAAATTCCACCACCAACTCGTAAAATCTCACCACCTAAAGCCGCAAAAATTTTATACTCTTTTATAGCCTTTTTTATCTCTAAAAGCTCATCTTTAAACTCCAAAGTATCACTAGCATACTCCCACCAAATTTCATTTATATTTCTATTTTGGCTATCGGTGTAGCTTTGCAAGAATCTCCACGGCTTTTCTCCATAGTGGATGATTTTCGGATTTTTATAGCTTTGCATAAATTCCATTCTTGTGCAGTTTAGGCGGTGGTTTTGCTCATCTTTACAAATGGCAAAGCAAAAGCTAATAGATGAAAAGTTATAAGCAATAGGTAGCTTTAATAGCTTATCTTGCGTGATTGTGGCATTTAGTAGGTCTTGGTCGGCTGCTTTGATATAGATGGCATTTTGAGCGATCATTTGGCATTTTTGCTCTATTTGGTTATCCCTATAAGCCTTGGCGTTGATGAGTAAAAATCCAGAATTAAAGTAATCATTTGTAAATTTATGCGTAATTATTTTGTTATTATTTTTAAATTTAATCTTGCGTTTTTTGGTGCCTGGATCATTAACTGCGGCTAATATATTATCTTTTAAATCAATAGCAAAAAGCTCCCTTAAATCGCAAAGACAGAGCATATCAGAATCTAGATATAAGCACTTTTTAACGCTATGGTCTAAATACTCATCTAGCTTTAAGCGGTAATATGGCAAGAGATTGGTGTGCGCTGCACCAGAGGCAGGAAAGCTAGAAAATTTACTTTCATCTATAATATGCGTAAGAATTAAGCAAGGGTAGATTTGATTAAGCCTACTTTCTAAGGCTTTTAATTTATATTGCGTGGTGGTTGAAATTTTATCGCTTAAGATATGAAATATATAGCCTTCAGCCCTTTCCTCTTGGCTTAAATCATTGAAATTTAGATTTGTATAGCTACTAAATGAGCTATCTTTTGGTGCGTGAAATCCGCCATTTTGGCATATATCTTTAAAGCTTAAATTTAGATTTGTATTTTTGATTATACTATTTATTAGCACGGCAGTATATTTGATATAATTTTCATCAGCACTAAATATAATGTGAAACATTTTTAACCTTTTTTGGTATAATTATAGCCAAATATGGTATGGTTTGTAGTTTAAATGGGGATTTATCTTGAATGATTTAAAGATACAACTAAAATAAATTTAGCAAAGAAGTTATAATGAAGCAGTGGATAGAGCTGTTTTTAATAAAATAAAAAATAAGGAATAGTTTTTATATAATGATAAACATAGCTTTTATTTTTGGAACTCGACCAGAAGTTATTAAAATGGCTCCAGTAATTTTGGAATTTAAAAAATATCCAATGTGTTATAATGTATTAGTCATAAACACAGAACAACAAAAAGAATTATCAAATCAAACTTTAAAATTTTTTGGTATTACCCCAACCATTAGTTTAAATGTAATGAGAGAAAATCAAAGTTTAAGTTCATTACAATCTATATTACAAGCAAAGTTAGAAGAGATATTTTTAAATAACGCAATTAATTTAGCATTTGTTCAAGGTGATACTATGAGTGCATTTTGTGGTGCTTTAAGTGCTTATTATTTTAAAGTTCCAATTTGTCATATAGAAGCTGGATTAAGAAGCTACAATTTGTTTGAACCATTTCCAGAAGAAGCTTTAAGACAAATGATAGCAAGGATCGCCAATATTCATTTTGCTCCAACGAAATTATCTGTAAAGTATTTGCAAAATGAGAATTTGACACACAAATCATCTATTTATGAAGTTGGCAATACAAGTATTGATGCGCTATTTTTGTTAGAACAAGAAATTATAAATAAAGCTAAAAATTTTTGGAATGATTTTGGCATTGATTTAAACAACGATGATATTGTGTTAGTAACAATTCACAGAAGAGAGAATCATGGGGATCGTTTAGAACATATTTTAAATGCTATTAGCTATATCGCATCTAAATTTCAAAAGCATAAATTTATAATACCTATTCATCCTAATCCAAATGTAAGAGAAAAAATAAAAAATAAGTTATATAAACAAAAAAATATATATTTATGTGATGCTTTGGATTATCCAAATTTAGTATTAATTATGAAAAATTCAAAATTAATTTTAACTGACAGTGGAGGTATTCAAGAAGAAGCTCCTAGTTTTAGAGTTCCACTGCTTGTTTTACGATATGAAACAGAAAGAAAAGAAGGTGTTGAATTTGGTTTTGCTAAACTTGTTGGAGCTGATTATGATTTAATAATAAAAGAGTCTTTTGTTGCCTTAAAAAATAATCAAAAAATAGATGGGATCAATCCATATGGTGATGGGATGGCAAGCCAACGAATTGAAAAATATGTAAGAAAATTTCTAAATTTGAAAGAATATTATGCAAGATAAAATATATTTAGATAAAGAATTTGATAGAATATGGTCAAAAATTGAAAATGGACAAAATTTTGCTCTATTACGATATGGCGATGGAGAACGCGCTATTATGTGTGGTAAAATCGTTAAAGCAATAGAGGGCTGGAAATCGCCAAATTATATATCTAAATTGGGAAAAGATTTGTTATCAACATTAGAATTAGATGATGATAATATTTTTTATGGAATATCATGTCCATGTTGCGATCCTGCTGCCTATGTATGGTATTTAAGCAAAATAAAAAATAAAAATATCACCTTTGCCAATCTTTGGGTTAATGCAAATTATAAAAGATTTAAAGATAAATTTGCTACCCTAACAAGAGACGCTATCTTAATTGCCAATTATAGAGCAAAAAATAAAAAAATAGGAAATTTAAATATTTTAAAGCATTATGAAGTAGGCGATGATTGTATATCTTTTTGGAATAATAAAGGGTATGAGATGATCGAGCAAATTAAAAAAGATTTTGGCAATCAAGATAATATTTTATATATTGTATCAGCTGGACCTATGTCTGAAGCCATCATAGCCAAATTATATGAAAATAATAAAAATAATTGCTATATAGATTTTGGTAGTTGTATTGATAACTTTATACATCAAAAAAATACGAGATCTTACATGGATGAAAATAGCAATTATGCCAAACAAAATTGCGTTATGCTAAAAGATTATGATGTTGATGTTAGTGTCGTTTTAACTGCTTATAAAAAGCCGCAAAATTTACGCATTCAACTAGATGCTATAAAAAAACAAAGTATAAAACCAAAAGAGATATTGTTATTTCAAGATGGAATAGCGCAAGATTATAAAATTCATTTTAATGATGATTTGTTAAAAGAATTTGATATTGTTGAAATTTGTGATCAAAATTATGGCGTTTGGAAAAGATTTGATTTTGCCAGAAAACAAGTAAAGTCGCAATATGTTTGTATTTTTGATGATGATACTATACCTGGAGCTAAGTGGTTAGAAAATTGTTTAACACAAATGTGTATCCAAGAAGGTCTATATGGGACAATAGGTATTGTGCTGGTTAATCCAGAAAACTATCCAAATAAATGTAATAAAGATTATTTTAGAATTGGTTGGGATGGTAATTTAAATTATACTGCTAAAGTTGATTTTGTTGGTCATAGTTGGTTTTTAAAAACCCAGTGGCTAGATTATATGTTTGAAAATACTGATACATTTCAAAATTTTAAGGTTGTTGGAGAGGATATAGCTTTATCTCACAAATTAAAACAAAAAGGTATAGAAACTTTTGTGCCACCTCATTCGTATGATGATCAAGAATTATGGGGTTCTTTAAGTAAATATGCAGTAACTTTAGGCGTAGATTCTAATGCAATTTCTGTAAATGCTAATAATATATCTAAAATGAATTTGGTTATGAAAGAGATTATAAAAGATGGGTTTGTTTCAATTAGTCAAACTGATAAAAATTATATCTCTAATTTAAGAAAAAATCTTGATAAATATCATATTCGTAATTATGCAAAAAAATTAAAGCCAATGGAAAAGGTATTATCAGTAAAAAATTCACAATATAAAATATATAAAATAATTAATATATTAGGTATGCGATTTAAAATCAAAAGAGTGTAAAATACAATATATAGTTACTCACTCCACCCATCTAATGCGTTTTGTAGCGTATCGATCGTGGTTTGTACTAGTCCAGCTAAGCTAAAAAAGTAGTATCCATGCTGTTTGACATACTCAAAGATTTTCTTATCACGGTCGCTTTTACCGCTCTCAGGACGCACCATCAAAGTAGCAAACTCAAGCTCTTGGTGCAAACAAAAGTTATACGCCGCACTCATATACACGCTATCAAAGATCTTATCGCTATCTAAATTCGCCTTTAGCCTATCTATTCGCTCTTTTAACTCATAGAATTTCGCATATCTAGGCTCCTTGCCATTTGACAAATCCGCATTTGCCGCTTCTACTAACTTGCTAATTCGCTTAAATAGCTCCTTGATTAGCTCTTGTTTATCCTTGCCAACTTTTATAAAATTCTCTATTAGCTCTCTTTGAGTTTTTAATTTGTTTTGGCTTATTTGTGGTAAAATCGGCTCTGGCTTTATCAAATTCTTTTTTACCCCGCCACCTATAATCTCTCCTGCTAGCTGACTAAATGGCGCCTCTATCGTCCCTTTAATCCTAGAGCCACCCTCGGTAGCGTTATAAATTTTCACATCGCTATATGAGCTAATCGCATCTATCATCGCCTCAAAATACTCTCTAAACATATCCCAAAGCTTGATAGATCTAACCTGCGTTTTACCGCCATAGCCTAAGGCGGTGGTTATATTTGGCTCATACTCTTTAGAAGCAATAGTAGGCGAAGTCTCACCAAAGACCATTCCCCTGGCATGAGTGGTGCCATCATCTGCCATAGCTAGGTCTTGACCGATAAATATTATCTGCTTACACCCTAGCTCCACAGCTAGATCAAAGGCAAAATGAGCCGTGCTTGGTCCTTTACACATATAGTTTTTCTTATCTTCATCTAAGCCCTCTTCAAATTTCAAAGGTTTATGGGCGAAGGCTACATTTCTACCATCTAAAAGCTTAATTGTATTTGGGTGAATGAGTGAGCTAGCAATAAAGGTTATATCGCTATCAAACTCACTTACCTTACTATCAAAAAACGCCCCACTAAGCTCTATTCTCTCCATCGTAGTTACAAAATCCGGTCTTATATCATGTAGTTTTAAAATCGGATATGACGCATCAGCTGCGATTAAAATCGCATATGGCGATACCTGCCTTAATATTTCAAGCTGCTTAGTTAGGCTTGGGCCAGTTGAGACGATGATGGCGGTTTTATTATGATTTGAGTTTAAATTTAAAATATCCTTTAAGCTATAATTAGCGTAAAATTTAGGCATATTCTCCACCACATGCTTCATTCCTATAAGGGTATCTTCAGCAGAATTTCCAGCGGCTTTGATATTTAAAAGCAAGATATTTAATAGATGTTTATTTAGACTATTAGCACTATCTTTATAATTTTTCTCATAATACTCATTATATATGTGAAAGCCATAGTTTCTAGCATTATATTTAATCTCTTTTTGATTGCAAATTATATGCAAATACGCATCATTTAAGTAGCTAACGCAAAATGGGATAAATCTATTTTCACGCATATGTTTGCTAAAATCATTTAGATGAAAAGCGATGAAAAATATCTCAATTTCAGGCTCAAATACTACAATTTTCTTATGATTTTTATTTTCCAGTAGAGCTTTATAGAAGTTGCCATTACCAAGTCCATAGAAAAATAGCGATGGATAAAGGGCGTAATCTCTTTTAAATTTATTTAGCATATCGTTTGTGTGCTTTGCTGGCAAACCGCTATATATAGGCTCTTTTGTGTGGGTATTGATGATATTTATATCTAGCAAGCCTTTACCGGCAAATACATCAAATTTACTATTGCTTTTTAGATCATAAATAGCCTTGGCTAAGATGAAGTTAATAGAGCAAAGAGCGATAATATTGTGTATAAAAGCACTCGCACCGCCATTTGCTTTAATATCTTGATCTATTGCTTGGTGTAGTTCCTTGACTGATTGGGGATCTACTTGGTGATTATAATTTTTATTAAATACATTATCCATTCCATCGCCTTATTAGGTTGTGTTTGATATTTAGGCTATCTAGCCATTTTGCTATTATGAAATTCTCAATCTGGCTAACACTGCTAGGCTGAGTATAATATCCCAAAATCGGTGGCACTATCCCAACCCCCATACTAGCAAGATCTGCCATCTGACGCAAGGATATAGCACTAAGTGGCGACTCACGCACCCCTAAAATCAAATTTCTACGCTCCTTTATCATCACCGCAGCAGCCCTTAATAGCAAATTATCGCTTATCCCACAGCTAATTTTAGCTAAAGTATTAATAGAGCAAGGTGCGACTATCATCGCATCATACATAGCTGAGCCACTAGCTGGGGGTGCGGATATATCGCTATTATCATAAATTTGAATTTTCTCATTAATATCAAGGCTTAAATTCTCTTTTTGCATTGATAGCTTAGCATTTGGAGTGATTATCACGCTGGTATCTATGCCTAAATCTAGCGTGGTATTAGCTAGTTTAATCCCAAGATGAGCTCCACTAGCTCCACTTATTGCGACTATTAGCTTCACTCTATTATATGGCCTACAAATTTAGAGTAATTATCTATAATATCCTTGCCTTTTCTAAAGCCCAAAGCGCACCCCTCAAAAGCGAAAAATACCCCCGCTTGATAGCTATCGCCATTATCATCTTTAGCAAAATTAGCAAACTCTTGATATAAAAATTTGCCATTATCATACTCGCCGCCATTTTGAGTCTCTATACTGCCATCGCTATTTATGATAGATACATTTGCCCCTTCTCTTGCTAAAAACGGCTTTTTGACCTGTTTTTTGCCACTTAATGGCTGGTAGCTACTCTCTAGTAAAAGCGGATGATTAGGATATAAATCCCATAAAATTTTCATAATCCCCTTGCTTTGAAATAGTAGAGTATAAGCTGGATTTAAGATTATGGCCTTTTGATTATTCATTATGTTTTTAATTATTAGAGCCAGATCGCTCTCATCTATGGCTATCATCTCCCATGGAATAAGCTTAAACCAATACTCCCAGTTTTTCTCATTCCAAAATATCCCCCCTTCATCATCAAAGCCCACTTCATCTACAAAGGCAAAATCGCATATAAACCCAGCGTCCCTAGCAGCAGCTTCAAGCAATCTTGTGGTATTCTCATCTTCATTACTACCAGCAATAGAGCTAAATAGGATTTTCCACCCTTCATAATACTCATCAAATCTACTAGTATCCTCCTCAAGGGTTACTAAGCGTTTGAAGTTCTCCACCAAAGCCTCATACAAATCATTAAATTGCTTAGCTTCATTAAGATTATTAAATTTCAGCATCGCCCACTGGATAATCGCAGTCTCAAAAAGACTTGTAGGCGTATCAGCGTTAAATTCAATAAGCTTAATAGGCTTGCCATCTACCCCACCAGCTAAATCAAATCTACCATATATGTGCCAGTGAACATCATTTTCCCAACTAGCCTTAATAATATCAACTAGATTAAATGGAATTCCAAGCTCATGAAATAGATCATTATCAATCACATACTCAGCCGCAGCCACATACATATCATAAAGCTCATTTGCCGCTTCATAGAATTTCTCGGCCTCATCTTGGGTTATGCTTACTAGCTCATCAGCGATATATTTGCTACCATCTAGATCGGTATGCCAGCCAAATCCAATGCTTTCTAAATACCCATTATCAAGCGGTTTAATCTTTTTTAGCTTCACTTTTGTCCTTTGATGAATTGATTTAAATGGTTATTATATTTTAATAAATTAAATTTGAGCTATATTTTATCAATGATTTTATTATAGTCTTTTTCATTACAAGGAGCTTGAAAAGTGTGGCAATTTGTAACAACAATCAAATATTTTACTTATTTTTTATTTAAATTTACCTAATTTATCAAAATTTAAGCTTAGATTAATGGGGGGGGTATAATACCCACTTTAAATTTACAATTTTAAGGAGGCAATATGAAAATTTCTAAAATTACAAGTGCGGCTATAATTAGCTTTGGTTTAAGCGGCTCACTACACGCTAACTGGGTTTATGACCCTATCAACGACCCAAAAAACTCTAATAAATATATACAAGACTTTTATGAGCTTGTAAATAATGGTGTGTGTTTGACTTGCACGCCTAAAACCCAAGAGCAACGCACTAATGAAATTAATGAGTTTAATAAATTGCCTAATCTAGATGCCAGCCAAATCCAAAGTCAAATCGATAAATACGCAGATATGATAGCAAAAACTCCAGAATTTTCTGACTTAAAAGCTCTTGGTGAGGCCTTGATAACTTATCAAAATACTCGCCAAAATCCTATCGATCGTGATGACTGGGTTTATGGAAAAAATGCTTATCAAATGGGTAAGTTTTTATTAGTAGAATTTATAGAAGACCCAAATGTAAATTTAGGAGTAGATATTAGTCAATATAGTAATAATGGTGGTGGCTATAAAGTTGCCGTAGAACTCGCCCAAGAAATCTTCAACACCGCCATCAAAGAACTACAATCTTTAGAGAAAAACTCAATCCAAAACTCCCTTGAAGCATTAAAGCTAAATACAAATATAAACTCTATAATAAGCTTAAGTAAAAATGCTCTTGATGCTAGGGTTATATCTTTATTAAATCCAAATAATAGTAGTATGGCTCTAGCCTCAGCTATAAAAAACCTTGATGGGGTAGAGTTTGCCTCTTGTGATGATGAGGCTTTAGCTTGTATGATTAGAGACTATACAAAGAGATTTGAAACTAATAATAATCTATGGGCTAATATCTTAGGAGCTAAAGCATATTTAAAAAATAGCCCAGATACTAAGATATATGGTTTTATATTTGGATATGATTATGCATTTGATAGTGATATAGTTGGAGTATTCTTTAGCTATGCTAAAGCAAAAAGCAGTGGAGATAATATAGTAAATAGTAGTGATAACTACCAACTTGGTATCTACTCAAAAAGCTTCTTTGGAAATTCAGAACTAGATAGTAAAATCTACTATGGAATTAGTAAGAGTGATTATAGCAAGAATGTATTAAATAGTATCTACACAGCTGATTATGATACTAATTTTGCTGGGATTGAGCTAGAGTATGGATATGTATTTGATACTAATAATATATTTATAAAGCCACTTATTGGACTAAATTATAATTATATAAAAACAAAAGATTTTAATGAGAGTGGAGATATAAACTTACACTATAATAAAACAACTAATAAAAACGCCACTGCTAAATTAGGAGTTGAGCTTAGAAAATACTATGATGAGTATAGCTACTTCTATTTCAAACCAGCCCTTGAGAGAGATATATACAAAAGTGGCACAGATAGTGTAGCAAATTTCGTAGGAAATGAGTATAGTATAATAAGTCAAGCTGATGAGAAAAAACACACCTATATAAACACAACCTTAGGTGCTGAAGTATCTCTAAATAACTCATTTAGCATAAATGCCAACATAGGAGCAAAACTAAGAAATAATGAGAAAATCTATAATGGAACACTAGGGGTTAAGTATAAGTTTTAATTTAAAATAAATAGATAAAAAGAAAACTGAGCTATAGCTCAGTTTTTATAAAATAAAAATGCCAAACTGGGAAGGGGCTCTGATTTTTAAGGGATAGGGAAAACCCATTTTTACCTACTTTTAACGCACGAACGAAGTCCGTGCTAAAGTAGCAAATACTAAAGTCCCCATAAATGGGGTACCCCACTTGTGGGGCTTCAGGTGGGTCAAGGGAGCGTAGCTTCTTGTCGCAAAGTGGAGCTTTGCTCCACTGCGAAGTTAAAAATAGTTTCCCCTGTCCCTTAAAGAAAATTTTCGCAACAAAAAACTCGAAGGAGTTTTTGGCGAAAATTTGGAATATCAAAGAAATTTTTTCTTTTTAAGTGGGAAGGGGGACGCTTTTTGGCAGTTGAGTAGCGTGATAGTTAAATGATGGATAGCCATCATTTAACGACACTACGAAACATAAGAGCGAAGCTACCTTGCCCTTCCCCCTTAAAATTATTTTAACTTCGCAGGTCAGCGGAGCCGACCTTTGCGATAAACTTTAGAAAAGTTTAATCAAACTAAAGTCCCCATAAATGGGGTACCCCACTTGTGGGGCTTTAGGTGGGTCAAGGGAGCGTAGCTCCTTGTCGCAAAGCTGGGCTTAGCTCAGCTGCGAAGTTAGAAATAAAACAATAATTTAAACCTGTGCAAAGCACAGATTAAATTATTGTAACAATCTTAATATATTTTGTTGGACAGCGTTAGCTTGGCTCATAGCGTAGCTACCACTTTGAGCTAGGATATTAAATTTAGAGAAATTCGCACTCTCACTAGCAAAATCCACATCTCTTATTTGGCTTTCAGCGGATTTGACATTGACTTGGGTAACTGTGATATTATTAATCGTAGCTACTAATTGGTTCTGGACTGAGCCTAGATCTGCTCTTAGTTTATCTAGCGTTTTTCTAGCTGATTCAGCTACATCTACCATAGCTTGAGCTCCGCCATAAGTATTTACCCCACCGGCTTGATCGCCCCAGCCACCAGCATTAGAGGCTCCACCATCGAAATAACCCATTGCTTTAGCAAGTGCTGAACTAATAGTTCCAGAATTCATATATTTTAAATTTACCGAAGCTTGATTATAGGCATTTGAAGCTACCGAAGCAAAACTAATAGCCGCATCTGATAAACCAGAAACTTGCGAAATACCTTGAATGCCAACTTTAATATCTCTAGCATCTTGGCGGACAAAGGTTATTTGACCTAAGAATACTGCACCTTGACCAGCTACGCTTCCAGTAGAAGCACCAGACAATCTACCACCCATTGCCGTATAACTATCAGAGAATGTTCCAACAACAATCGCTCTACCATCTTTAGCTGCTAATACTAAACGACCATTATCTAAACTAGCCTCTACTCCAGTTTCATCTTTTTTAGAGTTGATTGCTCCGATTAGAGCGTTATCAGCGTCATTGGCTTGGGTTTTTATATTGCCAATTGTTACACCATTAATCATTAAATTTTTGATATCTCCAGCTTTTACGGCAGTACTAAAAATTTGTGTATTATTTACATTTACTTTTACACCAGTTTTATCGCTTACGCCATTCATCATTTCAGCGATTGCTTTGTAGCCATCGGTTTTTAAAACCGTTCCAGAGATTGTTTGGAATGTGTATCCATTAGGAAAACCATCTACGCCACTGAGTTTTACAATAACATCTTGTGCTGACAATGCGGATACAGTAGAGAATATACCATTATTCGTAGTCTCAAACCTCGTATGCCCTATAGTATTTGAATTTGTAGCCCCTATACTTACCTTAGCAGTCTCATTGCTATAAGCACCTATTTGGAAGTTTTTGTTTGAGAAGTTACCATTTAATAGTTGTTGTCCATTAAAGCTTGTAGTAGTAGCTATCATATCAAGCTCTTCAAGTAGTCTTGATATATCGTTTTGTAAAGCTCTTCTTGAATCACTATTTTGTCCATCTTGAGCTGCTTGGATAGCTTTAGTTTTAATAGTATCAAGTATTTTAATCTGCTCATCCATAGCCTTATCAGCTGTTTGGACTATACCTATAGCGTCATTACCATTAGATATAGCCTGACCTAGAGAATTTGCTTGAGATTTTAAGCTATCAGCTATAACAAGCCCTGAGGCATCATCAGCTGCTGTTTGTATCCTAAGACCAGAGCTAAGGCGACCTAGTGAGCTACTAAGAGCTCTATCATTTACTACTGAGTTAGCATGAGCATTCATAGCTGCTATGTTGGTGTTTATTCTAAAACTCATATTATATCCTTTTAAAAGAAATTTGCCTTAAGCTTAATCCTTTGCTTAGGCTTATTTGATTATATCGCAAGGTAGATTAAATTGTTTATATGGGGGGGGGGGATTTAACACTTTTTTTAAAAAAAGTGCAAATTTAATATAAATTTTTCAAATTTTCATTAAATTTGGCTTAAATTCATCACATTACTCTAGATATTAACTAGATGAAAATTTAAGAAAATTTATAAATTTAGGTTATTAAATAAATTTGTAATGGTTTTATAATTAAATTTGGAAAAGATGAGTTTTTATTTTAATAGGAATTTAAAAGTTAAATCATTTTTAATGGGGAAGGATAAGGTAGCTTCGCTCTTATGTTTCGTAGTGTCATCAAATGATAAACTTTTTTTAATTTCTTTTCTTTAAGGGACAGGGGAAACTAAAATTTGAAAGCCAAAACAGTTTCCCCTATCCTATTTTTACCTACTTTTAACGCACGAACAAAGTCCGTGCTAAAGTAGCAAACATTGAAGTCCCCATAAATGGGGTACCCCTATTTACTCCGAATTTGTTTTATTAAAACCTGAGCGTTAGCTCAGCAACCTTGAAAGGCTTTTACAAGGGGTTGGGGGTTGTTAAGGGGGAAGGGCAAGGTAGCTTCGCTCTTATGTTTCGTAGTGCCGTCAAACGATAGTTAGTATCGTTTGACTATTGCACCACTCAACTGCCAAAAAGCGTCCCCCTTCCCACTTAAAAATAAAAATAATATAGATTATTTCACTTAACATAAAAATCGAAAAATATTTAAAATTCCAAATTTTCGCCGTAAAACAACCATTTAGGTTATTTTGCTTTTGCGAAAATTTTGTCGCAAAGGTCGGCTTTACAGAAACCCACCCCTTCGGGGTCACATTCGCTGGTTTTGCTGACCTGCGAAGTAAAAAATAGGGGTACCCCACTCAAGGAAACCACCCCTAAATGGGTCGCATTCGCTGGTTTTGTGGGGGGGGGTGCTATAAAATTAAAAATTATATCTAGCCTCAAATCTTAAATGTTTATAATCTCCTATAATTGTATCTCTATTGATATATGAGTACCAAGCTTTAAAATTTAGCTTTTTGCTATATTTATAATCCACTCTAGCTACGGCTTCATACTCATTGGTAGTTGAGTTGATTCTTTTGCGTGTTACTTCGCCAGATACATAGTCAGCACCTACTCTTACTTTATTAGCAAATGTATAACCAGCTTTTAAAAACCAATATTTATTTTCGCCACTTATTAAAGAGTATTCTAGTATATTTTCACCAGCGTCTATAAAACTACCTTGGTCTTCAAATGAGATTAACGACACTGCATCTGTATCAAACCATACATAACCGGCATTCGCATCAAAGCCAAAGGCTTTAGCGCCAGCTTCTATAGCTGCAAATTTAGCATCATCTAAAGGCAATACTAAACCAAGTCTAAAATTTTCTGCCCACATACTTGAGCCAGCGTATTGAGCTTGTAAGCTGAGATCTATATCGGCTATATTTGCTCCTATTAGCAAATCAGTAGCGTATAGTTGAGCTACGCTATCAATAGCAGCATACCATAGCTGGAAGCTAACTAGATCATATGAGCCAATAGCAGCTACGCTATAGAGATTTCTATCGGTTACAAATTCTGCTTGCGGGGAGTTTCTCTTGCCAATGAAATAAAATCTCGTCCTAATATCATTATCATTTTGAAGGTTATCAAATGCCATACCAGCTAAAGTAAGCCCGTTAATATCGTTATTAAGCACTTTAATACCAGTGCCTACCATATCATCAGTAAAGAATGTGCCTAGCACTTGGCGACCAGCTGTGATAGTGGTGTTACCAGCTTTGTATCCTAGGTAGAATTGGCGAACATTGAATGTTTGACCATAATTATCATAGTTAAAGCCCGTATCATTTGTCCCTACCTGGGTAGCAGCGTCAGAATTTTCGCCAGAGTTATCGCCGCTATCATACCTAAAGCCGATAACGCCAAAGAAATTATCATCTAAAGCAGATTGAAAATTTATATCAGATGTAAATCTATGTTTATTAATATAACCTTCAATATCATTATATTCGCTATCATATCTATATCTTGAATACCCTGATATATCTATATTTTTCATGGTATCTTCAAGTATCCCAGCACTTGACACGCTTGAAGTAGTTAAAGGAGAATACCCCCCCCCATTATCTTCAAGTGTCTTAGCGTTTGATACGCTTGAGATGGTAGCTACGCTTATAATAGCAGATAAGCTTAGTTTGACTAATTTCATTTTTATCTCCATATTGAAATATAAATTCTCAAATTATAACGATTTTTCATTTAATATTTACTAAAAATTTGATAAATCATTACCTATCATTTACTAAAATTTAGCAATCTTGATAAGATTAGTTTAAAGCAATAGCGGTAAAATCGCTAAATTCATTTGCCTATTAGCAGTAAATTTAGGCTACATTAGACGCTTTTTGCGATTTTCTCCATTTTGGTAAGTAGCTTTGATCTCTCATTATCATCTAAATTTCCATATAATAGCTGATTCATTGCTTGCATAAAGTCAAATGTAGCAAAGAGTTTCGCATCGCTATTTGCTTCTTTGGTGGCATTTGAGATGGTTGAGTCTATAGAGCTAGACTCAGCTTTTATCTCTTTTAAATTTTGTAAAATTTTATCAAATTCGCCAGTTTTATCAAATTTTGCTTGATTTATAGCTAGGTTCATTAGCTGGGTATTTAGCTCATTGATTTGCATATTTTGCCTTTAATTTGTGAATTTGCAAAATATAAGCAAAAATTAGACCAAAATATCAACCCCCAGTAGCTTGGCTTGAGCCGCTACCGCTTCCGCCTCCAAAAAATCCGCTTCTAGCGTTGCTTCCAGCTTTTGAGGCAGTGGA
Source organism: Campylobacter porcelli (assembly GCF_002139855.1). Classification (NCBI taxonomy): domain Bacteria; kingdom Pseudomonadati; phylum Campylobacterota; class Epsilonproteobacteria; order Campylobacterales; family Campylobacteraceae; genus Campylobacter; species Campylobacter porcelli. The sequence goes on along the minus strand of NZ_CP018789.1, from coordinate 1,513,831 downwards.
GCTTGTGGCGGCTTTATTGAAGCTATTTACGCTTCTATTGTATGTGCTTGGGTTGTTGTATGCTCCTTGGCGAGTGTTTTGGTAGGCTGGATTGTTAAATAGCTTTGAGCCGATCCAGCTTCCTATTATCGCACCAGCTGCGCTAGCTAAGATGGCTTCGCCTAGTCCTAGACCACCGCTTCCGCTACTTAAATTTGAGTTAGTTAGACCGCTTGTTCCAGCGTCTATTTTGGCATTTTCTTCTTGTAAGAGCTTGTCTATTTCAGCTTGGCTTAGTAATCTCTCACTCATTGCTCCATTAGCATCTTTTTCTCGTAAAAATATTCTTGTCTCATTGCTTGGGAATTCATCAGCAATTTTGTAGCTTCCATCGCTGGTTTTTTCTATAAATACCGTTGCGCCTTGCTTTTGGATAGCTTGAGCCATAGATGAATCCCCAGAGCTACCACACCCCGCTAAGCCAAATGCTATGATGGCACCCACTCCACTAGCTATACCAATATCTTTTAACTTTTTAATATGCTTCATTTCCACCCTTTAATCATAAAGTTTTAGTTTAACTCATATTTTAGTTTATATTCGCCAAATTCATTCTTAATAAATATATCTTTATTATAATGTTTTTCTATTATTTGCCAAAATTTGGATTTGTTGATACCTATAAAATTACAAAAGTCATCTACGCACCTAGAGTCTAGTGCGTGGTCTTTCTCTTTTACTAATTTAACGGCTTCATCTCTACTCATTAAGCCATATCTTACTAATCTAGAGGCGTAATCAGTAGCCATAGCGTGGCCAAATTTAGGGTATTTCATCCACGCATGGACGATATATGCTACGCTATCTACTTGGTCAAAGGACTCTATAGTATGCGTTCTATCCCATTCGCTCTTTAAATCGCTAAAGCCTCTGCTTTTAGCAAAGATATAATTAGAGTATGAATTCCACTTGATAAAATAGCTTAAATATATAGGTTCAAGGCTATCTATATCCAAATTTGAGCTATTTGGGTCATAGAATAATTGTAGATCTTTAAGGTCTATATCTACGCCACTTAAATCAATATCGCTTGCTACGCCATTTAAAAATATATCTTTAGCGCTTGGAGTCTCTACTGCGTCACTACCACCATACTCGTAGCTAACATTTTCGCCATATACCAAAAGCGGAGTATTAAATTTCGCCGCCATGGCAAATGGATAACTATATATAAGGCGATCTATATACCATGTTGGTTTGCCGTATTTTTCAAATGTGTAGAGCATTAGGGCTTTTTGGGTTTTGATATTTGGTTTTAAAGATATTATATGACAACCAAATTCTTCGCTTAAATTTCTTAAATTACTCTTACCAGCTTTTGTCATTGTGAAGTTATCCTCAACGCTAAAAAGCACCGGATTCATCCCTAAAACCTCTTTCATTATATGGACTTGAAAGTGGCTATCCTTACCTCCACTTACAGCGATAGCGCAGTCATAGTCATTTTTGCCATTTCGGCCTCTGTGCTTATCACATAAAGCTTCAAGCTCTTTAAATCTAGATTTGTAATCGATATTTTTCTTATTTTCGTGATTTATACACGCACTACACTTTAGCCTTCCATCTTTTAAGGTGGTAAATTTAATCCCTGGCCTACTATCTGGCATTACGCAAAAATCACAATATCGCATTACCCCCCCCCTAAAATTTTTATTCATCTATATATCCTTTTTAAATTATTTAAATTTGAAGTTGCGTTTAAAAGTAACATATCAGCTATAACTAGCCTTGCCATTGCCGTAGCTACCACGCTCCCACGCACTCCAATACATGGATCATGTCTGCCACGAAGCTCACATATCGTCTCATCACCATTTAAATTTAGAGTTGGTTGAGCCTTAAAAATGCTTGGCGTTGGCTTAAAATAGCTCTTAATCACAATATCGCTGCCATTACTAATACCGCCTAAAATCCCGCCACAATGATTGCTCATAAATCCATTTTTATCCATATAATCATTATTTTGACTACCAAGCATACTAGCTACGCTTATGCCATCTCCTATCTCTACAGCCTTTACCCCATTTATCCCCATCATAGCACTAGCTAAGGTCGCATCAAGCTTATTATATAGCACTTCGCCTAGCCCAGCTGGAGCGTTATGAATGATGGTTAATACACTAGCCCCAAGGCTATCATTTGAGTTTTTGGTATTTAATATTAGCTCCTTAGCACTCTCTTCTGTGGATTCATCAGCCCAAAAAATCTCACTAGAATTCGCAAATTCAAAGTCGATTTTATCAGCTTTTATATCGCCAATTTGCCTTACGCAACTTTGGATATCTATATCAAATTCTCTTAAAAGCAACCCCGCAAATGCCCCGCCAGCAACCCTTGCTACACTCTCTCTAGCGCTACTTCTACCACCACCCCTATGATCTCTAATCCCAAATTTAGCAAAATATGTATAATCAGCATGCCCTGGTCGAAATAGATCTTTGATATTATCATAATCTTTGGAGTGTTGAGAGGTATTAGCCACTATAAAGCCAATAGGGCAACCGGTGGTAAAACCATCATAAATTCCGCTTAAAATCTCTATCTTATCACTCTCTTTTCTTGAAGTGGCGTATTTGCCACCGGGGCGACGCCTATCAAGCTCACTTTGGATAAAGCTCATATCGACTTTAATACCGGCTGGAATCCCATCTATCACACCACCTATAGCTACGCCGTGACTTTCGCCAAATGTGCTTAATCTAAATTTAGTCCCAAATGTATTCATATTGACCCTTTAACTATTCTAATATCTCTAAAGCCTTTAAAGCACAGGCTTGTTCGGCTGATTTTTTGCTACTTCCTGTGGCTCTTGCGATCTCTTTGCCATTTAGTAGCACAGCCATCTCAAAGCTCTTTTTATGATCTGGGCCACTTGAGCTTATTAGCTCATATTTTGGTGCTACTCCTATACTAGCTTGAGTTAGCTCTTGGAGCGTGGTTTTATAATCTTTAGTTAGCGAATTTAGACTAATATCAGGGAAATTCTCCTCTAAAAGCAAGATAAAAATTTTCTTAGCAGTATCTATCCCACTCTCTAGATATATCGCTCCTATTAGGGCTTCTAAGGCGTCGCTTATTAGGCTTGGCTTTTCTCTTCCGGCGTTATTTTCTTCAGCGGTTGAAAGGTATAAAAACTCCCCAATTCTAAGCTTTATAGCGATCTTAGCAAGGCTATCTTCATTTACTAATGAGGCTCTTAATTTGCTTAGATCGCCCTCTTTTTTGCCTTTGAATTTATGATACAAATACTCCCCAACGATCAAATCCACCACCGCATCGCCTAAAAACTCTAGCCGTTCGTTATTTGTGGAGTTTTTGATACTTTTGTGAGTCATGGCCTCTTTTAATAGATTTATATTTTTAAATTTATATTTTAAAAGCTTTTGAAATTCTCTTATCTTATCCATCTACTCCTCCTTTTGTAGTTTTGTCGCTGCGTCTTTGGCTAATTGATCGCAACGCTCATTTTGCGGATGGCCAGCGTGAGCTTTGATCCAATAAGCCTTGACTTTGTGAATTTGGATTAATCTATCTATCTCTTGCCAAAGCTCTATATTTTTGACATTTTTAAAGCTCTTTTTCTTCCACCCTTCAAGCCAGGAGTTAATCCCATTTGCTGCGTAGCTACTATCTGTATAAAGATTGACAATACAAGGCTCTTTTAAAGCCTTTAAGCCATTAATGATTGCTAAAAGCTCCATTTGGTTATTTGTGGTATTTAGCACTGCTCCGCTATCATTTTTAGTGTGTTTTTCATACTCTAAGATATACGCCCAGCCACCAACTCCAGGATTATTTAAGCAACTTCCATCGCTAAAAAGCGATACTATTTTCATCGCTCTCCTTTATAACATTTGGGATAATAGCACAGCTTCCTAGCCTAGCGCAGTGATTACACCGATAAAAAAATAGCGGATATGAGCTTTTACACTCATTGCAAATGTAGCTAAAGCTTAAGGTGGCATTTAGATTATTTGCCTTAGCAATCTTTAAAAGATTGAGATTAAAATCGCTAATTGGAGCGTTATTTTGCCCTTTGGCACTATATAACTCCTTATACTCATCACCTTCTAAAATCCCATCATTAAGATATAAAATATCTATACAACTATCTAAATTTGGCTTTAATTTTATCTCATTTATATCTTTATTATTTGCGATATAAGTTTCTAAAATCATACGATTTATCAGATTAAACTCATCAGCTAATTTATTAAATTTAGCGATTTTTTGACTAAATTCCATATTGCTATTTTTTATCTGTAGAGCTTTTGTATATGCTATTTGCCTAGATACTTCTACGCCTTGCTCATTTAGAGCATCTAAAACTTCAAGGCTTTTTTGATACATTCTAAGCTTTTCAAATCCTAGCCCAAGATGGCTAAGTGCGTCAATATTTTTGGTGCTTAATTTAATGGATTCTAAAAATACCTCCGTAGATCGCTCTATAAATCCAGCTTTTAAATAGGCTTTTCCTAAATTTAAAAATATAAACTCTTTTTCGCCCTTTTTAGCAGCCTTTTTAAGAGCGATTAAATATATACTAATAGCCTTGTTAAAATCCCCACTCCTAGCAAAAATCCCAGCTAAAACCCCAAGTGAATTTGAGTCTATATCAAGGTTTAATAGCATATTTTGGTATTTTGGGTCTAGTTGGCTTTGGGATTGAAATTTGCTAACAAATTTATCTATGCTATTTTTTTGATCTTTGAGTGAAAACACTCCCCAAAAATAGCTTAAAACCGCTATCAAAAGCAAAACACTAAAAAGAACAATAAGCCCAAAAATAGGATCCCTATACTCAATGAAAAAAAAGTCCAAATACAAAAACCTTGCTAAATTTAATGGCGATTATAGCTAAATCAATGTATAATCTCGCTTATGATTTCTAAAAATAGTATAGAAAATTTAAAAAATATAATTGATATTGTTGATGTAGTAGGTAGCTATATACCGCTTAAAAAATCAGGTGCGAACTTCGTATGCGTATGCCCTTTTCATAATGACAAGCACCCATCAATGTCGGTTAGTCCAAGCAAGGGGATATATCACTGCTTTTCATGTAAGGCTGGTGGAGATGCGATTAAGTTTGTTATGGAGTATGAGAAGCTAGGTTATGCTGAGGCGATTGAGAAATTAGCGTCTATCTATAATGTAAGCTTAGAATACACAAGTAGCAAAAATGAGCCAAAAGTAAATAAGAAAATTTTAGAGAATTTGAATCTCCATTATAAAACGCTTTTGTATAAAAATCCTGAAGCTATAAATTATTTAAAAAGTCGCTCTATCAGCGATGCCATCATAGAAAAATGGGAGCTTGGCTGGGCAGCAGGCTCGCAAAATACTCTAAATTTGCTCCAAAATGAGGGCATTGAGCCAAAAGAGGCTTTAGAAGTTGGTGCTATCAAGCAAAATGAGAGCGGATACTACGCTAGTTTTATCAACCGCATAACATTTCCTATATATAATCATCTTGGGAATTTAGTAGGCTTTGGTGGTCGCACCATTAGCGATAATCCAGCTAAATATATCAATAGCCCACAAAGCCAAATTTTTGATAAATCTAAGATATTTTATGGCTATGATAAGGCTAAAAATGAGATTTATAGGTCTCAATCAGTGGTGATTTGTGAAGGTTATATGGATTGTATTATGCTTCATGCTGCTGGGGTAAATAACGCTGTAGCAGTCCTTGGCACGGCTCTAACTCAAAAGCATATCCCGCTAATTAAAAGGGGTGATATCAAGGTTACTTTAAGCTTTGATAGCGACGCAGCCGGAGTTAATGCAGCCTTTAAAAGCTCAAAATTGCTAGTAGAGCATCAAATTGATGGTAAGGTTGTCTTAATCAGTGGTGGCAAGGATCCAGCCGAGCTAGTAGCAAGTGGTAAGGAGATGGAATTAAAAGAGCTATTAAGCGGTGGGGTTGAGCTTGGGGAGTTTTATATAACTCAGCTTGTTAAAAACCTAAATCCCAAAACCCCTTTAGAGATTTCCAAAGCACTTAAGGCTATCCAAGAATTTAGCTTTAATCTTGATCCTATAGTGGCTAACTCCTATAAAGCTCTTGTATCTACGCTTTTAGGAATTGAGATTAGCTCATTTAAATTAAGCAAAAATGTGAGCGTATCTAAAGCTGTAAATATCCCAAATAAGGCTTTAAATTTAGGAGAAAAAAGAGATATTGCCGAGCTATCAATCTTAAAAAATATGCTTATAAATCCTGAGTATTGCCAGATTGTAAAGCAGTATTATGGTATTGAAATTTTTAAAGATAAGGCTGCGTATAGAGCGGTTGTAGGCTCACAAAGCCAAGATAACGAGCATATAAGGGAGCTTGAATTGCAAGATAATTTAGAAGAGTATAGAAGTGTAAATGAGCTTCATAATGCTATTAGACCCCTTGCGGTGGGCTATTATGAGAGACTTTTAAAAAGTGCAAAGCTAACGCTTGAAGAGATAATTGAGTGTAAAAAAAGAATATCAATATTAAAAGGAAAAAGATGAAAAGAAAATGTTTAGCCCTATTTAGCGGTGGGCTTGATAGCATGCTAGCTATGAAATTAATCTCACTACAAGGCATAGAAGTTCATGCCTTAAATATAGATATAGGCTTTGGCTCAGATCCTGTTAAAAATGAGACTCTAGCTAAAAGAGCAGCGATGGCAGGAGCTAGTTTTGAGAGTGTAAATGTGCGTAGTAAATATCTCCAAGATGTGCTTTTTAATCCTAAATTTGGATATGGAAAGCAGTTTAATCCATGTATTGATTGTCATGGGTTTATGTTTAGAACAGCTATTTCTATGCTTGATGATTATAATGCAAGTTTTGTAATCAGTGGAGAAGTCGTGGGTCAAAGACCAATGAGCCAAAGAAACGATGCGATGGCACATGTGAAAAATTTAGCCGATGATAAAGATGATATAATCCTTAGACCACTTTGTGCTAAGCTACTAAAGCCTACTTTGCCAGAGCGTGAGGGCTGGGTGGATAGAGATAAGCTTTTAGGCTTAAATGGTAGAAGTAGAACGCCGCAACTAAGCTTAGCTAAGGAGTTTGGATTTAGCGATTTTGAAAGTCCTGGTGGGGGCTGTCCATACACGATGGAGGGCTTTAGCAATAGAATTAGAGATTTTATCAAATATGATAAAGATATGAGCGAAGATGACCTTCAAAGCTTAAGATATGGTAGGCATTTAAGGCTTCCTGATGGTGCTAAAATGATAATTGGCAGGGATCAAAATGATAATGAGAAGCTTGATGCTTTAAAACTTGATAAGATGGATAGCATAGATTGCGGCGGTATCATTGGCGCAAGAAGTTTTATAGATAAAAATGCTACTCAAAGCGATAGAGAATTAGCTGCGAATTTAGCCATAAGCTATTGTAAAAGTAGTGACAATCAAGAGTATATAGCCAAAATCGGCACCCATTTAATAAAAGCTACAAAATGCGATAAAAGCTTAGCTGCTAAATACTTCATATAGGCATTTTGGTGGCTAAATTTCAAAAAGTTTATATAGAGATTAGCGATATTTGTGGTTGTGAGTGTAGCTTTTGCCCCTCTGTGAGCGTGGATAAATTTGGCCCTATGGATTTGGGGCTTTATAGCGATATTTTATCACAGATAAGGGGCAAGACGAGGGCGATTTGTTTGCATCTTTTAGGCGATCCATTGGCTAATTTAAATTTGGATAAATATCTAGATTTGGCCTTTAAAAACTCCTTTAAAGTCGATTTAGTCACAACTGGCAAATATCTAAATAAGCATGATTTTACCACACTTTGTAAAGCTCATCAAATTTCATTTTCTCTAAGTGCTTTTATAGATAAAAACGGTAAATTTAAAGATGATTATATAGATAATTTACTTGATTTTTGTAAATTTAAAAAAGAGATAAAAAGCGATATTTTTGTAAATTTTAGAGTTCAAAAGCATATGATAAATGAGCCTAAATTTAAGATGATTAAAGATAGATTTGAGCAGTTTTTTGGGGTGAAAATTGATTATAATGCGGATAAAATTCGCTTAGATTATAAGACATTTTTGATTTTTAAAGAGTATTTTGAGTGGAAAAAGCCAAATTCGCAAAATCCGCATAAATATTGCCACGGCCTAATCTTGCAAATTGGCATTAAAAGTAGTGGAATTGTGGTGCCATGCTGCATTGATGCTGGGGCTAGCATAAATCTAGGTAGCCTAAAAGAGCAAAGCCTAACTACCATCATAAACTCACCTAAAGCTAAAGCCATAATAGATGGCTTTAAAGTGGCAAAAGCGGTAGAAAATCTATGCCAAAAATGTGAGTATAAAGCGGTTTTAGATTAGGCTAAATTTTAGCGTTTTAATCCGCTTAAAATTTAGCTTAGCAAATATAGAATTTAAATTATTTAAGTTAAATTCTATTAATAAATTTAGCTTTGAAATTTGGCAATTTTAAGCAATATTTAAGCTAAAAAGCTCCAAATTTCAACCCATCAAATTTTAAAAATTCGCCCTTATATGCTCTTTGTAGCTATTTATATACTCATCTACCTTTGGATTTTTTACCACATCATTACAAATAAAGCTTGGCAACGCCTTCATACCGCAAAATTCCATCGCTTTGTGCATAGCAAATGTTACACCATCGCACCCACGCCCTTCAAAAAACTCATTTTTATCATTAAATGCTGTAATTGGTGCATTCCAAGTGGTGCTTATCATATATTTTTTGTTTGTAGCTAGTCCGCCTGTGCCATATCCATACTCAGGGTTACTAGCGTGTCTGCCATCGCTTTTTATTAGATTACTAGCTGCAGCCATGAAAACTTCATCAAGATATTTTTTGACTATCCACGGCTCGCCCATCCACCAGCCAGGATATTGCCAGATGATTATATCGCTTTCTAGCACCTTTTTTGCCTCTTCATCTATATTGTAGCCATCGTCTATTTTGGTTTGTAGCACTTCATATCCTTTAGCCTTTAGCTCACTGCTTGCTATCTCGCAAAGCAAGGTATTTAGTTTGCCACCACTACTACCAAAATTTTTACCACCATCTAAAATTAATACCTTCATACTCTCTCCTTAAATTAATAAAAATTGCTTATTTTAAATAATTTTTTAAAACAAGCATTAAATTAGCATATCTTAAATTAAAAAATTTATTAAATATATTTTAATTTTAGACATATTAAAGAGATTGATAAGGCATCTTTGATGCAAAAATATAAATAATTTTTTAAGTAAAAATTTTGATATAATTACAAAAAGGTAGATTATGAAAAAAGAGTTAGATCAGTTTTATACAAAGCAAGAAGTTGCTTTGAAGTTATGCAAAACATTAAAAGAAAAATTAAATTTAGATAAATATACTTTTTTAGAGCCTAGTGCTGGGTTTGGTTCGTTTGTGAATGCTTTACGGATAACTTTTAAAGAGCCAAAAATAGAAGCTATTGATTTAGACCCAAAGTCTATTGATATAAAATCGCAAGATTTTTTCACTTACCAGCCAAAAGAGCAAAAGATAATAACAATAGGAAATCCCCCATTTGGCAAAAGAGCCACTCTTGCTATAAAGTTTTTTAATTACGCTAGTGAATTTAGTGATTATATAGCTTTTATAGTGCCTTTGCAGTTTGAAAAATGGAGCGTTCAAAAGAATTTAAATAAAGATTTTAAGCTTATTTTTACTGAAATTCTAGACCCTAATTCTTTTATATTTGGTGGCAAAGATTGTTATATTAGATGCTGTTTTCAAATATGGACTAGACTGCCTAGCAAGATAGATTTAAGACTAAAACAAGCACCGCCTACTACTCACAAAGATTTTGAGATGTGGCAATACAATAACACAATTGGGGCAAGAAAATATTTTAACCAAAAAGAGTATAAATGGGACTTTGCTGTTGTGCGACAAGGCTTTTATGATTATAAGCACCTTATTTTACAAGAAGATGATTTAAATCCAAAAATACAATATATATTTTTTAAAGCTTTTGATAATAAAACAAAGCTCAATTTAAAAAGTCTTGATTTTGAGAGCTTATCACGCAAAAATACCACAATACCAGGCTTTGGAAAAGCTGATGTAGTGGCTGAGTATAAAAGGATATTTAATGAATAATTTAAATAAATTTTTTGAAAGCATTTGTAAGGATAGAGCCAAAATAACAGGTTCACCAGATGGCAAAATCTTTGAAGAGAATTTTAAAAGCTATTTAAAACGCTCAGGCTTTAATGAAATGAGCCTTACTATTATAGATGATGGGCTAAAAAGATTTTTAAAAGAAATTAAACCTAAAATTCTAAGCAAAAATGACACGCAAATTTTAAAGAATTCTATTTATTTAAACAACACTAACCGCAAAGATTATGCTAATTTTTTTATTTGGCAACCTTATGGTAGTCAAAATTTCCCGGATTTTTTGGTATTTTGCCAAAATTATATTTTCGCAATTGAGACTAAGTTTTCATCAAAAACAAGTAATAAACCAATGTGGAATTCAAATATCCCAAAAGAAAATTCTATTTATGTTTTTGCTAGTTATCAACAAAGAGATTTAACTTTTTTCTTAGGTCATGATGTCATAGAGAAAAAAGAGCGAGAAGAGCTATTAATACTATGGCAAAAAACAGATGAGGAGTATAATAAATGGACTAAGAGCTTTAGGGATAAAATAAATGCTGGCAAATTTAGTAATGAATATGGCTTTACAACCTATATAAGAAAAGCTTACGAGCAAAAAAATACGCATAATAAAAATGCTATTTTGAATTTTTTTAAAAACAAAAATAGAAAAAAATTAGAAGATAATGTTTTTCAGTTTATAAATAAGCATAAATGAATTTAAATTTATTGATTTATCAGAATAAAATTAATTGTTAAATATCTTAAATAGATATTAAATTTGGCTAATATAATAAAGCTTAAAAATTATTAAATTTAAATCTAGCGAATTTTAGAATTGGCTAGATTTAAGCTTTTGCTTCAAGTTTCTCAAAGTCAAACTCATCAAGGTGGTTTATAGCGTAGTTAAATTATACTTTGAAATCTATCTTTGAATTTTCTATATTTGCTTCTATATTTTTTATCACAGAGCTTAAATCTTGCGTATTTTCATCCATTAGAAGTCCTGCTTTTGCTAAAATTTCTTTTTGCTCAGCATTTAGTGAGCTTACTCCGCCCATAAATTGTTGTAAAAGAGCTTTAGCTAGTAAGTCTTCGCCTAATTCAACTGGCTCGGTAAGACCATATTTTAACATATAATTTATTACATCTGTTACATCTTGCTCAGATTCGCTTTTATCCATAAGCTCCCCATAGGTTAAAGAACCATCACTATTTTTATCATTTTGTATTGTTTTGTTTAGCTCCTTTTCTATGCTATCACTTGCGTATTTTCCAGCAGAACTCATTGTTTTATGTTTGGCTTGAAAATCACTACTATATTTCATATAGGTTTCTGTGCTGTCTGTCACGGCAACTTTTAAGCCTATATAATACATTCCATGTGCTGTAAAACCAGAGTTTGTATTTGCTAATTCATCTTGGCTTAGGTATCCATCGCCATTAACATCGCTACTAGCATATCCACGCTTGTAAGCTATATCGCCAAACCACCCAGCCACAAAGCTTTCAGCCTTGCCACTAAGTATTTGCGAACCATCGCTTTTAGTAAAGAAATCTTGTTTCCCAAATACTCTTTGGAGTTTTGCTAAATTTTCATCGCTAAGTCCAATTTTTATAAATTCCCCACTTGTTTCATCTTTGAAATAGACTTGATTTTTAAAAGTGCTTTCATTGAAATTAACCTTAATGCTAGTGTTGGTAAGGCTATCTATGTTTTTATCAAGACTTTCTAATTCATTTTGACTACGCTCATTTTGATTTTGTTTTACCGCTGAGAAAATATTATTAGAGGCTATGTCTCCATAGCCAATAAAATTAATATCTTTAAGTTGCACCATAATCTAAAGGCCTAAACAACCTATCCGCGCACAAAAAGCATTTGAATAGATGCTTTGATGATCTGTTTGTGGATTGGTATTTGCGTTTTTATTATTTGAAATTGCGGTGTGAATGTCTAACTGATATCGTATATTGCCATACCTATCTATATAATAACCAGCAAAAGCAGAACTAGCCAAAGTGGCGACTAAAACTGATGAAAAAAGCAATTTTTTCATATTTTCTCTTTATTATTATTAAGTTTGTTTTATTATAGCAAAAAATCAAAATTATTAAATGATTTTTGTAATATTTGTTACAATTTTTTAATCAAGTGTTACTATTTTACACAAAATTTATTTTAAATTAATAAATTTGGCTATTTTATCGCAGAAATTTTCTTATAAACTACTTTAAAACAGATTATAGTGTTTCATTTGCTATATACTTGAGAGCTTAATAGATAAAAAATTTAAGCTTTTGCTTTAAGTTTTTCAAAGTCAAACTCATCAGGGTGGTTTATAGCGTAGTTAAATTTTTGCCTATCGATTTTTTTATCCCAAATTCCTACGATTAGACAAGCCACTGCGTTACCGCATAAATTCCCCACCGCACGCATCTCGCTCATAAACTTATCCACCCCAAGTAGCACCGTTACAGCCACCACAGGTATGACATCATGCATAGAGCCAAGCGTCCCAGCAAGCACCACAAATCCTGAGCCAGTTACTCCTACGGCACCCTTGCTTGTAACCATCAAAATTAGTAAAATACTAAGCAAATGTGAAAAACTAAGCTCTATATCAAAAGCTTGAGCCAAAAATATAACACAAGCTGAGAGATAAATATTTGTACAATCTAGGTTAAAAGAGTAGCCAAAAGGGGTAATTACACCTACGCAACCTTTATGAATTCCAGCACTTTCAAGCTTTTTCATAAGCGGAGCTAGGGCAACTTCGCTTGAGCTAGTAGCAAAGACAACTAGCACCTCTTTAGCAATAAATCGCATAAATTTAAATATATTTACCTTAGCAGTGTAGCAAATCACGCCAAGCACCACAAAAATAAAAAACAAACACGACACTAGCATAGTCCCAAGCAGACTTAGCATACCTATCAAACTCTCAATACCAAATTTACCGATAAGATACGCCATCGCACAATACGCCGCTAAGGGGCTTAGCCACATAAAGATACTAAGAGCTTTTAGCACCCAGTTTTGAGCCTTTTCAATGGGATTTATGAAAAGATCTTTGATTTTCTTTGGGGTAAAGCTTAACACAATTGCCAAAAACAAAGCCATAAAAAGCACTTGAATTGTGTTAGCTTTGATAAAGGGCGTGATAACGACACTTAGGGCTAAAAGAGCATTTTTAAGCATACCTAGCACAAAGCCAAATCCGCTAAGTGTGTTTAAATCATCATAAGGCAAAAGCGGAGTTTTTGGCACCGCACCAGCTAGTATCGACCAGATCGAGCCTACATCTTTAGAAGCTCCAGAGAATTTATCCACGCTACTAGCATCAAAGGAGCTAGGATCTAGATGCATTCCCACCCCAGGTGCTAAGAGCAATGAGCCAAAAATACCCACAGCTAAGGCTATCGTGCTAACTACTTCAAAGTAGATAAAGCCCTTTAAGCCTATGCTACCAAGATCTCTTAGACTCTCTAAGCCTACAATGCCTGAAATAATGGTAAGAAAGATAATGGGTCCTACCATCCACTTTAAAATCATTATAAAATAGTCAATTCCAAATTTACTATCAATTCCAATTTGCGGAAAAGTATAACCTACAAAAATACCAAGTATTATTGCTAAAACAACCCAAAATGCGAGATTTTTTAATACTCCAAGCATACTAAAACCTTAAAAAAATAATAAATTTTATCACAATAAATCTTAAATTTTTAAGAAAACCAAGTGGAATTTTAAATAATCTTAGATTTTTGGTTTAGGTGTTTTTGAAATGTTGTTTTATTTTTAATTTTATTTTTTGATATAATGCTAAATTTTATAATAGATTAAGCGAGTTTATAATGTTTGATATACAAAAAGCAAAGCAAGATGATAATTTTAGAGAGTTAAAGCGCTCTAAGATAAGCTCAAAATTTCTAAATTTAAATGGCAAAAATCTGCTAAATTTAGGTAGTAATGACTATTTAGGCATAGCAAGTAGTGTAGCCTTAAGAGATGAATTTTTAAAAATTTGCCTTAATAGGGATTGGTATTTTGGCTCTGGGGCTAGTAGGCTAGTCTATACTTCAAGTGATGAATTTGAGCGTTTGGAGAGTTGGTTTGAGAGTAAATTTAAAAAAAGTGCGTTAATTTTCAACTCTGGATATTGTGCGAATTTGAGCTGTATCAGTGCGTTAAATGATAGTGATACTCTATTTTTAGCTGATAAATTAATACACGCAAGTATGATTGATGCATTAAAGCTAGCAAATGCGAATTTCAAACGCTACGCCCATAATGATAATGAAGCCTTAGAGAGTTTAATTAAGCAAAATCAAGGCAATGTTAAACGCATTATAATCCTAAGCGAAGCTATTTTTAGCATGGATGGGGATAGGGCTGATATAGAGTTTATGCTATCATTAAAAAGGCGTTATGATAATGTAATGCTGTATATCGATGAGGCTCACTCGTTTTTTGCTTTAAGTGAGCTTGGAATTTGCGGCGATATGGGTTGTGATATTGACTTTATCCTTGTTACGCTTAGTAAGGCTGTAGGAAGTAGCGGGGCTGTGATTTTAAGCAGTGGGGAATTTAAAGATATATTTATAAATAGCGCTAGAAGCTTGATATATTCTACCTCTATACCGCCTATAAATGTAGCGTGGAGTAATTTTATCCTAGCCAAAGACCACTCAAAACGGCGTGAAAATCTAGCAAATTTGATAAATTTTCTAAATCTTAATTCAACCCATATCTGTCCTTTTGTGGTTGGGGAAAATGCTAAGGCTTTAGAGCTATCAAATGCCTTAAATGAGCTTGGCTGCTTCGTCCCAGCTATCCGCCCACCTACAGTCCCAAAGGGCAAGGCAAGGCTTAGAATTAGCTTAAGAGCGGATTTGGAATGTGGTGATTTAGCGAATTTAAAAAGGCTTTTAGATGAAAATCGATCTCATTAAAGATTCTAAAAAACTCATTGTATTATTCTTAGGTTATGGCTTTGATAAAAGTAGCATTAGCCACTTAGAGCTTGGAGATTATGGGCTTTTGGTGGTTAGTGATTATAGCGATTTAAGGTTTGATGGGGAGATTTTAGCTAATAAAGATATATATTTAATCTCTTGGTCTATGGGCGTTTGGGCTGCGAATTTGGCGCTACAAAACACCCCCTTAAAGGTCGCAATCGCCATAAATGGCACCCCTTTTGGTATAGATGAGAAGTATGGGATTAAAAAAGATATTTTTTATAAAAGTATAAGCGAGTTTGATTTTGAAAGCTTTAAAAAACTCTGTTTTTTAGGCATTAATGAGCAAAAATTTCAAGATTTTACATTTAATCAAAACGCTAAAATCGAGCTTATAAATCTTTATAAAAATGCTATTTTACCTTGCCAAAACCATATTTTATGGAACAGAGCTTATGTTAGTAAGCGTGATTTGATCTTTGATAATAGTGCGGTTTTAGCATATTTTAAGGATAAAGCTAAGATTATAAATGCTCCACATTTTGCATTTTTTAACTTTAAAAGCTTTGGAGAGATAGTTGAGATTTAAGGGTGCTAAATTCTATGATATTTACGCAAAACCGCAAATTTACGCTGCGGATATTTTGATAAATAGCCTTAAAAATTATAGGCAAAATTACGATGATATTTATGAGATTGGTGCTGGAAGCGGGGTTTTGACAAGGCTGATTTTAAGCCAGTTAGAGTGTAAAAATTTGATTTTAAATGACCTTTATGAGAGTGAATTTATGAGTAAATTTAGCACTCAAATAGGCGATATTACGCAGTTAAAAATTAAAAATAAACAAGATTTAATCATCTCAAGCTCAGTTTTTCAATGGATAAATGAGCTTGACAATTTAAGCTATAGCCTAAAATTTAGCTTAAAAAATGGCGGGATTTTAGCCTTTAGCACATTTATAGATGGCACACTTAAGGAGCTTTCAAGCTTTACAAATCAGAGCTTAGAGTATAAAAATCTAGCCCAGCTAAGAGCAATTTTTAGCAAAAATTTTGAAATTTTAAACGCACAAGAGAGCCAAATCAAGCTTAAATTTAGCAATTTAAAAGAGCTTTTAACCCATCTTAAACATACTGGTGTAAATAATATAAAGGGCGAATTTAAGCTTACAAAAAGCAGTTTTGAGGCCTTAAATTCGCACTTTAAGAATGATTTTAGCCTAAGTTATAAATTTGCTATTTTAATCTTAAAAAACTAAAATCCCCCAAGTACCTCATCTATGCTTTTTACGCATCTTTGTATCGCTTCATTCATCTCATCTTTTTGGATATTTAGCGGCGGATTGAAGTATATCACATCGCCAAGCGGCCTTAGTATAAGACCATTTTTTAAAGCCTTTTTATAAATTTGATATCCGGTTCTTAAGGCTGGGTTAAACGCCTTTTTACCATCTTTTTGCTCCACTAGCTCAATTGCATTTATTAGCCCGATGGAGCGAATTTGACCTACATTTTTATGTGAGCTTAGAGCGGAGTTTATCTCATTTTTTAGATAGATTGCGTTATTTTGAGCTTGGCTTAATATATTTTGACTCTCAAATATATCCAAAACCGCATTTGCCGCAGCGCACCCAAGCGGATTACCACTATATGTATGAGAGTGCATAAACGCCTTGCCTTGCGAATATGGTGCGTAAAAAGCGTCATAAATTTCATTAGTAGTAGCCGTAATAGACATTGGCATATATCCGCCAGTTAGCCCCTTTGAAAGTGTCATAATATCAGGGCTAATATCCGCATGCTCACAAGCAAACATCCGCCCAGTCCGACCAAATCCAGTAGCGATCTCATCAGCTATTAGTAGCACCTCATACTCATCGCAAATTTGCCTTAGCTTCTTAAGATATAAAGGCGGATATATCTTCATTCCAGCTGCGGCTTGAAGTATAGGCTCAACTATCAAAGCCACGCTCTCTTTGCCGTGTTGTTCAAAAACTGGCACAACATACCGCTTGAAATATTTCATAGCGATCTCATCGCTATCACCTTCAAATTCACTTCTATACATATCAGGGGCTTTTATGCGGATGGCTTTTAAGAGCATTGGCTCATAAATTTTAGCATACAAATCAAGCGCCCCAACGCTCAACGCTCCGATAGTCTCGCCGTGATAAGCACCACTTAAGCAAATAAATTTATTCTTATGCGTATTGCCTACTTGGTGCTGATACTGAAACGCCATCTTAAGCGCACTCTCTACAGCTGAGCTACCATTATCGGAAAAGTTAAATTTGCTTAGTTTAGGCGGTAAAATTTGCTTTAATCTACTAGCTAATCTCACAGCCCCTTCGTGCGTGAAATTGGCAAATATCACATGCTCAATCTCATCAAGCTGATTTTTAATAGCACTATTTATATACTCATTTGAATGCCCTAGTAGATTACACCACCAAGAGCTGATTATATCGATATACTCTTTATCATTTTCATCATAAATTTTAACCCCCTTGCCACGCTTTATCACAATTGGCGGTAGCTCCTTATAATCATACATTTGCGAACACGGATGCCATATTAGCTCTAAATCCATCTTTGCTATATCCAAAAGCATATTTTATCCTTAATTAAAAATATTTAAAATCTCATCTTTGCTTATATCTAAGCTTAGCTCATCTCTTTTTACACAAGATAAAATTTTTAGACCAAATAGCTCATTTATCATCTTTTTATTATCTACGCAAATGGGGCAATTCTCATCAAAATTATTTAATACCACACCCTTTATATCAACGCCATTTTGCCTTAGATAAAAGCTAGTTAGCCCAGTTTGATTGATCGCTCCAAGGGCTGCGTCTGCGACTATTATAACGCTTAAATTTAGAGCTTTTATCAGATCAAGTAGCATTATCTTCTCATCATCATATCTAAGCGGACATATCACTCCACCAGCCCCTTCAACCACCATAAAATCGCAAATTTCATCTAGATTATTAAGCTTAGATATGATTGTGTCCATATTTACGCTTTTATTCTCATTTTTAGCTGATAAATGCGGAGAATAGGGCTTGATAAAATTATAAGCACTCATTTGAGAGTAATTTAGCTCAATCTTAGCAAAATCACGCACGAATTTTACATCAAGCGGGATTATCTCATCATCTGCTAAATTTCCGCTTGAAACTGGCTTGAAATAGCCGACATTTAGTCCAAATTCACGCATTTTTTTAACTACCAACGCACTTATATAGCTCTTGCCTACATCAGTGCTAGTCCCAGTAATAAATATCTTTTTACTCATCTTATTTTCCTTAGATATTGTAAATTTGTATTTTAAGATTTTAAGGCTAAATTTTACATATTTTTAACCAAAATAACTCTATTTATCTATGATTATTTTAAATTTATTATAATTGCTAACTATTTTTATCTTATCGAGTGATTAATGAGTGGTTATATTTCAAATTTAAAAGGCTTTAAATATCCAGATGCTGAGCTTATACGCTATTTTTTCAAAAATCATCTAAACACAAATCCCCAAAAAGTCCTAGAACTAGGCTGTAATAATGGTAATAATCTATCTGTTTTTGCTAGTTATGATTATGAAGTTATCGGAGTTGAGCTTAATTTGCAAAATGTAGAAAATGCTAATTTTAATTTTACTAATGTATATGGATTTGATAAATTTAAATTTATTAATCAAGATATGAGGGAGTTTTGTAAGAGTGCTAAAGGGTTAAAAGCTGGTGTTTTACTAATACCAAATGTGATAAACTATATCACAAAATCCGATTTTATAACCCTTTTAGATAATATAATTAAAAATGAATTAATAGAGCCAAATAGCGACTTTTTCATAAGAGCAAGAAGTATAAAAGATCATAGATATGGTCTTGGAGAGCAGATTGATGATGGGGTATTTATCCTTAGTGGCGATGAGTATAGCGGCGAAAAGGGGATAATTTGTAGTTGCTATAAAGAGTATGAACTAGTAGAAATCTTAAAATCAAAATTAAATTTAAGAGATTTTACACTTATTACAAGCGAAAATTTAAATGTAAAAAGCGGAGTATATATCAAAGATAGTGATATAATAATTTATGGAAAAATCAATTAGGAGAGAAATATGTATAAAAATTTAAGTGGTTTGAAATTTCCAGATAGTGCTATGATACCATTTTTCTTTAAAAATGGTTTGCATAATTTGACAAATCAAAAGGTATTAGAACTAGCTTGTAGCAATGGTAATAATCTTAGCTTGTTTGCTTCATATGATAATGAGTGTATAGGTGTAGATATAAATCCGCAAAAAATCGAAGATGCCAACTATAATTTCGCAAATATCTTTGGGTATAAAAACTACTCATTTTTTGCTAGTGATATGTTTGATTTTATACCTAAAAATAGTGGTATAAATGCTGATATTTTGCTTATACCAAATGTTGTAAATTACTTTGTAAGGGCTGATTTTTTAAGGCTACTTGAACTTTTAAAAGAGCATAAAATGTATAAAAAAGATGCTATTTTTTTCCTTAGGACAAGGAGCATTAGGGACTTTAGATATGGTGTAGGCAAGATGATAGAGCCAAACTGCTTTAAGATGGCTGATGATTATGATATTACAGGCGAACCAGGTGCTATCAATACTCTATATCAAGAGCATGAATTAATCCAAATTTTACAAGAAAAACTAAATTTAAAAGATTTCAAACTTTTAACTTACGAAAACCAAAATTTGATGAAAAATAATCATATAATAAATGATAGCGATATTGTAATTTATGGGAAAATATCTTGAAAATAGCCATTATGCAGCCTACCTTTTTGCCTTGGTTGGGCTATTTTTATATGATAAATAGCGTTGATAAATTTGTATTTTTAGATAGTGTGCAATTTGAGAGACGAAGTTGGCAAAGTAGAAACAAAATTAAGCTAAATGATAGGGAATTTACCATATCCCTATCCACTCAAAAAACCGCCCAAACCACCAAAATAAGCGATATAAAGCTTTTATCTGAAGATAAATGGCGTAAAAAAATATTAAACACCATATACCACGCTTATAAAAAGAGTGTAAATTTTGATTATTATTTTCAAATTTTAAGCAGTGCAATTATGCAGTGTGAGAGCCTAGCAGATTTAAATATAAGCCTAATAACCAAATTTATGCAAGATTTGGATATTAAAACGCCGATTTACAAATCCAGCCAGCTATCTCAAAGTAACGCAAAAAGAGAGGAGCTACTACTTAGAATTTGCCAAGATTTAAAAGCAGCTTCATACCTGTCATCACAAGGATCTAAAAGCTACTTACAAACCAAGCACTCAATGGACATTTTCGCAAATAGTAAAATCGATATAGAGTATCTAAATTTCACCCACCCAGCATATAATCAAAAAGGTAAAAATTTCATACCATATTTAGGTATTATTGACTTTTTGTTTAATGAAACCAACCCAAAAGAGAGCTTTAATAAAATAATCTTAGAGCAAAATTCAAATAATATGGGGGGGGGTAGAGCCAATCTACCTAATCCTAGTGTGATTAAAGCTCAAAACCACATACCAATCTTGCTAGATAAATTTAATTTTATTAATTACTAAATTTTACATATTTTTAACCAAAATAACATAGAAATTTTACAAGCTAATTTTATAATTCCATCACAATTTATTAATGGAGTTTTAAATGCAAAGAAGAGATTTTTTACAAGCAACTTGCGGTGCGCTAGCTTATGCTGGGATATTTATGCCTAGTGGTATTAGTGCTAATGTAAATAAGCCTTTAATTGGCTTTAAGCAAGTCCCACCTAGCACTCAAGATAAGGTAATCGTCCCAGATGGATATGAGGTTAGAAAGCTCATTAGCTGGGCAGATCCGCTATTTAGCAAGGC
This sequence comes from Campylobacter porcelli, assembly GCF_002139855.1. Classification (NCBI taxonomy): domain Bacteria; kingdom Pseudomonadati; phylum Campylobacterota; class Epsilonproteobacteria; order Campylobacterales; family Campylobacteraceae; genus Campylobacter; species Campylobacter porcelli. The sequence continues at coordinate 1,492,826 of NZ_CP018789.1, read as the reverse complement.
AACGCCATTTGATGAAAATAAGATAATTGATAAAAACGCAGTTGAAAATGCCAAGCTAACTTTTGGAGATAATACTGATGGTATGGCGTGGTTTGATATAGATGAAAATCGTGCGATTTTAGCTGTGAATAATGAGTATATAAATCCAGAAATAATGTTTAACCATCAAGGTAAAAATATGAGCTTAGATGATGTTTATTACGAGCAAAACTCAATGGGTGTGAGTATATTTGAGATAGCTAAAAACCAAGATGGGTTTTTTAGCGTTGTGCTAGACTCACCATATAATCGCAAAATCACAGCTGGGACACCTATAGATATACAAGGTCCGGCTAGAGGTCATAAGCTATTAAAAACAAGAGCCGATAAGAGTGGAGTAAGGGTGCTTGGAACGATTAATAACTGTGCTAGTGGCAAGACTCCTTGGGGGACATATCTTACTTGTGAGGAGAATTTTGATGATTTCTTTGGCTCAAGCGATGAGAATTACGCATTTAATCCATCGCAAAAACGCTACGGGCTTAGTATCAAAGGCGAGAATTATGAGTGGAAATTAGATGAGAGATTTGATATAGCTAAAAACGAAAATGAGCCAAATCGCTTTGGCTGGGTAGTAGAAATCGACCCATATAATCCAAATTCCACACCAATCAAACGCACCGCCTTAGGGAGATTTAAGCACGAAAATGCTGAAGTAGTAATAGCCAAAGATGGTAAAATCGTGGTATATATGGGAGATGATGAGGCTAATGAGTTTATATATAAATTTGTTAGCAAGGCTAAATACAACCCAAATAAGCCAAATAGGGATATTCTAAACGAAGGCACCCTATACGCAGCTAAATTTATAGATACAAAGGATTTTGAAGGGGTAGGAGAGTGGGTAGCCTTAGAGTATGGCAAAAATGGTTTAGATGAGACAAATGGCTTTTATAATCAAGGAGATGTATTAATCCATGCTAGATTGGCTGCTAGTGTAGTTGGCGCTACTCCTATGGATAGACCAGAGTGGATAGCTGCTGATCCTAATGGTAAATATATCTACGCTACACTTACTAATAACACCAAACGCACCCAAACAAACGCATCAAACCCAAGAAATAAAAATATCTACGGCCATATCATCAGATGGCACCCTAAAGGCGATCACACAAGCATAAGCTTTAGATGGGATATATTTTTACTTGCTGGAAATCCGCTTAAATATCCAAATGATTTAAGAAAAGGAACGAGCAATATAAATGTAGAAAATATGTTTAATAGCCCAGATGGATTGAAATTTGATAAATTTGGCAGACTTTGGATACAAACTGATGGTAAATACTCTAATAAAGATGATTACGAAGGGATGGGAAATAACCAAATGCTATGTGCTGATCCTATCACAGCGCAAGTAAGAAGATTTCTAACTGGTCCAATCGCTTGTGAGATTACTGGAATTGCCTTTAATAGTGATTATACAACTATGTTTGTAGGTATCCAGCACCCAGGAGAAAATCTAGCAAATAGCCACTACCCAAATGGCAAAAGTTCCACTCCACGCAGCACAATAGTCCAAATACGCAAAAAAGATGGCGGAGTAATCGGCTCATAGATAATATTTAATTTTGTAGTGAAGGTCGGCTTTACAGAAACCACCCCTTCGGGGTCGCATTCGCTGGTTTTGCTGACCTGCGAAGTAAAACTATAATTTCATCCGCATTTGTCGGATGGATAACTTTAGGTGGGTCAAGGGAGCGTAGCTCCTTGTCGCAAACGGCGACTTGTTGCCGTGCGAAGTTAAAATAATTTTAAGGGGGAAGGGCAAGGTAGCTTCGCTCTTATGTTTCGTAGTGCCGTCAAACGATAGTTAGTATCGTTTGACTATTGCACCACTCAACTGCCAAAAAGCGTTCCCCTTCCCACTTAAAAAGAAAAGAATTCTTTGCTATTCCAAATTTTCGCCAAAAACTCCTTCGAGTTTTTTGTTGCGAAAATTTTCTTTAAGGGACAGGGGAAACTATAATTTGAAAGCCAAAACAGTTTCCCCTATCCCTTAAAAATCCCAACCCCTTCCCAGTTTGGCATTTTTATTTTATAAAAAGCCATATTAAACCTGAGCGTAGCTCAGCAACATTAGAAGGCTTTTACAAGGGGATAGGGGTTGTTAAGGGGGAAGGGGTAGCGTCTGCCAAAAAGCGTCCCCCTTCCCACTTAAAAATAAAAAGAATTTCTTTGTTAGCAAAGTTTTAATTTTTTTTCTTTAAGGGACAGGGGAAACTATTTTTACCTACTTTTAACGCACAAAATTTTCGCAACAAAAAACTCGAAGGAGTTTTTGGCGAAAATTTGGAATAAAAACCAAAGTCCGTGCTAAAGTAGCAAATACTAAAGTCCCTATAAATGGGGTACCCCACTTGTGGGGCTTTAGGTGGGTCAAGGGTTACATTCCAAATTTTCGCCGTAAAACAACCATTTAGGTTATTTTGCTTTTGCGAAAATTTTGTCGCAAAGGTCGGTTTTACAGAAACCACCCCTTCGGGGTCGCATTCGCTGGTTTTGCTGACCTGCGAAGTTAAAAATAATTTCCCCTATCCCTTAAGATCCCAACCCCTTCCCAGTTTGGCATTTTTATTTTATAAATTTGTCGTGAAGTTAAAATAGGGTTACCCTGCGAAGTAGGGACTTTCTCAAAGAGAGTGCAAAGCACAAGAGGTGGGTCAAGGGAGCGTAGCTCCTTGCCCTTAAGCTGGGCTTAGCTCGTGCGGCGAAGTTAAACCATAATTTCATCCGCATTTGTCGGATAGATAACTTTAGTGCGTTTCCAAAGTGCTAAACTTTGGTCGCAAAGTGGGGCTTTGCTCCACTGCGAAGTTAAAAATAGTATTGAGCGATGATTTTATTAGCATAGCTATCTTTTATAATAGAAAATTCTCCATTTTGCTTAAATGCTACTAATTTGGCATTTGATAGGGTTTGCTCTTTGTCATCTAGAATTTCACTGCTATTATCATAAAAATAGATTTTATCACATACCCCAAGTATCTCTTTTAGGTTATCAAAACTTTGTCCAAATCTCCTTTCTAAAGTTGTATTATCGATATTATGTCCGCCTTTGCTTACTCTGATTGCTACTCTTTTTTTAGATATTTCAACGCTTTTTAAACCTATATAAAAAAGTGTGATATTATAACCTTTGTTTTTGGCTAATTTTATAAATTTGACAATTCCTTTTCCACTAAGTGTAGTCTCAAGATTAAAACTAGCACCGCTATTTAAAAATTTATTTCTCATAGCAATAGCCAATTTACCTGCTTTATTTTGTATATATGGACTTTCGTAATTGCCTAATTCTTTTGCTAACTCATCGCTATTTACCCTATAGCCATAAAAATCATTTTTTAAAAGTTGATTAATATAAAATGTGCTTTTGCCACTTCCATTCACTCCAGCAAAAATATATAGTTGTTTAGTATTGTTTATATTATCCATATAGTAAAACCTTTTATATCAAGCTTTTGCGTTTTATTATATTCTTATTTTACATAATTTAATCTTTAAAGATTAAAAAAGGAAAAAAGTTTATTTGATATTTAAATTTTCTAAAAATTTAAAAAATCTTATTATAAAATCCGTGGCGTAAGCCACCCCTTGAAAGGCTTTTGCAAAATTTTCGCAACAAAAAACTCGAAGGAGTTTTTGGCGAAAATTTGGAGTAAAAATAAAAATGCCAAACTGGGAAGGGGTTGGGATTTTTAAGGGATAGGGGAAACTGTTTTGGCTTTCAAATTGTAGTTTCCCCTGTCCCTTAAAGAAAAGAATTTAAAAATTTTGAAAAAGCCTTCTAAGGTTGCTGAGCTTTCGCTCAGATTTAATATCTTATATATTCAAAGATGATTTAAATAATAAAAAGATATAATTACAACATTGATAAATTCACCCTAATCGACTAAAAAGGAGAGCGATGAAACCAAAATATCACTTTTACAATAATGCAATTTACGCATTAAGCGGCTTAAAAGCTATGTGGCGTAGTGAGAAGTCATTTCGCATTGAGGTGGTTATAATTTTGCCTTTGTTTATTGCTATTTGGTTTTTGCCAGTTAGTTATATGCAGATGATTATCCTTGGGGTGAGCCTATTGTTTATCCTTGCGATGGAGTGCTTAAATAGCGCTGTTGAGGCGTGTGTGGATCTTGTTAGTCCGGATTTTCACCCACTAGCCAAAGTGGCTAAAGACTGCGGTAGTGCGGCTGTGTTTATCTCTATTTGCTTAGCTGTGATGGTCTGGGCTGTGGTGCTATTTAATATATTTTGGTGATAGATGTGATTAGAGATAATCTATATTGGAATGAATTTTATAAAAACGAACACAAAGATATTGCCACGCCTACGCTTTTTGCTAATTTCATCTATGAAAATTATATAAAAAATAAAAGCGTTGTAAATTTAATCGAATTTGGCTGTGGTAATGGTAGAGATAGCCTCTATTTTGCTAAGAATAATCTAAGCGTAACCGCCATTGATAGCTCAAATATCGCCATTAATAGCTTAAAAAATAGGGATAAAAATATCAGATGGATTTGCGGGGATTTTACCAATTCTTTGGATATTAGCGATAAATTTGATATTTGCTATAGTAGATTTACACTTCATGCTATAGATGATAGTAGCCAAAGTGGCTTTATACAAAATGTCAAAAATCTGCTTAAAAGCGATGGAATTTTAGCCATAGAAGCAAGAAGCGTAAACGATGGGAAATTTGGCCTAGGTAAGAATGTGGGCAAAAACGCATTTATATTTGATAATCATTATCGTAGATTTATAGAGCTTGATGAGTTAAGGCAAACTTTGATAAATAGCGGTTTTGAGATAGTTTATATTGATGAGAGCAGTAAATTTGCCCCCATCAAAGATGAAAGTTGCGTCTGCGTAAGGGTAGTGGCTAGATATTAAGGCTATCTAGCTCGGATTTGGTTTTTAAATTCAAATAGTCATTTGAGCTAAATCTTTTTGGGACTTCTATATAGTTATCCCCATACATAAAGCATAGATATTGGTGGTAGTTTTTTAACACGCTTAGGCTAAAATCCTTATAATTTAAGCGTTTTAGCCCACCATCAAAAATCTCATTAGGAAAGTAAAAAAACCTCCCATCATCATAGTCGCAAACCTTGAATTTACCATAGTTATCAAATAATCCAATATCGATAACCACCCCATCGCTATTTGTAATTGTAATTCGCTTTATATCTCCAGCCTTAAGATTTAAGCCATCATCTTGGATATAACGCAAATTTACTTGATACTTACTACCTAATAAATCAGGCAAATTCCTAGCTAAATACTCTAGATCGCTGTATTTTAACACATATAAATCCACATCGCTAACTACGCTTAAAGCCTTGCTACGCAATATAGATATAAGCCCAGAGTTACAAATGAAATAATCCATATTAATCTGATTAAAATACCCATCTAAAATTCGCATAACCTCATCAGTCAAACGCTCTCTATCAGGGGTTGAAAATGAGATATCCCTATCCTCTATAAGCTTGATTTTGTCTTTTAGACCTAAATTTACAAGCTGAGCCTCCATCTCATCGACCCAGATCCCACCTATATAGATATAATCAAATTCCAATTTTACAATCTCATCAACGCTATAAATAGGAATATCCATATATTTACTGCCTTGCTTTTGCTTGTTATTATCTATAAAAGCTACTATATTATCCCTATCATTAACCGCTCTATGTATGGCTCTACCGGCTGCTCCAGTGCCAAAAATAACTATATTTTTCATATATAAACCTTTTTTATTTTTATATATTTTAACATATGTAAAGGTTAAATTTAATACAATTTAATACTAATTTTTGCATATTTTTACAAATATGGGGGGGGGGTTGGCGTGCAAATAGAGATTAAAAATTTGATAATTCAAACGATTAAAACCATCAAAAAAGATGCTATTGTAGATGAAAATTCATATATTTTTGGCAGATCTAATGCTTTATTTGATAGTATTGGGCTGCTTGAGCTAGTTGTGGAGCTTGAAGAGGCGATATATGATAAATTTGGCAAAAACATTAGCCTATCTGATAAAAAAGCAATGAGCCAAAAAACTTCGCCATTTATAAATATCAACTCACTATCTAGATATATCCAAAAGTCTTTAAATGAGTAGAGTTTTTATCATCACAGGCACGAGCAAAGGCATCGGCAATGCTCTTGCTAGATTGTATCTAGATGAGGGTCATACCATCATAGGCTGCTCTAGAAATACCCCAAATATCAATCACACTAATTACCATCATTACACATTAGATGCTAATGATGAGAAATCTGTAATTGATATGATTAGAGAGATTGGGCGTAAATTTAAAGTAGATATTTTGATTAATAATATCGGCACAACCACCCTAAACCATATCGCCACTACAAATTTGGATTTGGTAGATGAGATATATAGAGTTAATTTTAGGACTACATTTTTATTTACCAAAGAGGTGGCTAAAATTATGATGAAAAATCGCAAAGGAAGTATAGTAAATATCTCTAGCATCGCCTCTCCGCTTAGTTTAGAGGGTGAAGCAGTCTATGCTAGTATGAAATCAGCCATAGAAAAATTTACTCAAATCAGCGCTAAGGAATTTGGATATTATGGTATCAGGATAAACGCTCTAGGAGTTAGCCCTACTAAAACCAATCTTATAAAAGCCTTACCAAAAGATAAATTAGATAGCTTGCTATCTAAACTGATAATAAAAGATTATTGCGAATTTGAAGATATTAAAAATGGGGTTGATTTCTTAATCAGTGATAAAAGCAGATTTATAACAGCCCAAACCATATATCTAGGTGGAGTATGCTAAAAGCCCTAAAATCAAATCAAGATAAAATCGCCATAATAGACAAAGGCAAAGAACACTCATATCAACACCTTATAGATAGGATTAATCTTTATAAATCACTAATCAAAGATGAGCTTTCAAATGGCGATATAGTGGCGTTAAGGGCTATTTATAGCTTTGAGAGTATCGCTATGTTTATCGCACTTTATCTAAATAAAAATATAGTAGCACTACTACCAGATAGCCCAAATTTAGATGAGTATCTACAAAGCTCAAACGCAAACAAACTAATAGAGATAAAAAGCCAAATCAATATAAAAAGCCTAAATCCACCAAAGCACGATAAAATCAAAGAGCTAAATAACCAAAGTGGCTTAATAATCTTTTCTAGCGGAACCCTAAATAAGCCAAAAGCTATAATTCACAATCTAGATAATATGGTAAAAAATTTCGCAGATAAAAGGGCAAATTCATTAAGGATTATTCTATTTTTGCTATTTGACCATATCGGCGGGATAAATACCTTGCTAAGTGGCTTATTAAGCGGCTCAACGCTCATTATAGCCAGTGATTTTTCGCCTAAAAATATATGCTATTTAATATCAAAATACAAAGCCCATATCCTACCTACTACGCCTAGTTTTTTAAATTTGCTTTTAATGACTAAGGAGTATGAAAATTATGATTTAAGCTCCCTTAGGCTCATCACCTACGGCACAGAGAGAATGGACGAAAATATACTAATTAGACTTAAAAATATATTTAAAAAGGTTAAATTTATCCAGACCTTTGGCACGAGTGAGAGCGGGATTTTACCCACCACTTCTAAATCATCAATATCAACATACTTTAAGCTAAAGCCAGATGAGTATAAGATCAAAGATGGAAGGCTATTTTTAAAGTCAAAAACTATGTTTTTAGGCTATATGAATTTAGATAGTGATAACCAGTGGTTTGATAGTGGGGATTTAGTTAAGCAAGATGGCGATGGATTTTTAAAAATCATAGGCAGAAGCAAGGAGATTATAAATGTAGGTGGCAAGAAACTTCTAGCTAGCGAGGTTGAGAGCTGTATTTTAGAGCTAGATGAGATAAAAGATGCTTTGGTATATGCTTTGCCGTGTGAGATTTTAGGTCAGATGGTGGCGTGCGATGTAGTGTGCGATCTAGCTAAATCAAATGCCAAAGAGCTGATAAAATCGCATTGTAAGGCTAGATTGGAGCGGTATAAAATCCCAGTTAAGATAAATATCGTAGATGAAATTACCTTTACAAACCGCTTTAAAAAAGATAGAAAACTTAGATAAACTCCACCTTGCTACTATCTGCTAGAGATTTTACCCTATTAATTAGCTTGTTATTTAATGAGTTAAATTTGGATTTTTTTAACTCCAAAGTGTAGATCTCATTGCTTTTGACTATCTCAAAGCCAAAAAATTGATTAAATCTTAGGGCGTTTTGATTGTTTAATTTAATCTTAGAGTAGATAAGATCGCTATCTTTTAAAATTTTTGATAAAAATAGATAAGCAAAGGCTGATTTAACTAAAGGCTCTACGCCACTTTTATAAAAAATCCCCCAAAAACCATTATAAAAATTAACCCCACCCACAATCTCATCATTAAAAATCATCGCAAAATATGAATTATTTGGTAAATTTAAAATCCAATTTTTATGAGTTTGTATGTCGATTATACCGCCATCTAAGCTAATATCTCTAATTGCCTTGCTATTTCTAATGCTTAAAATCTCCAAGCTCTCACTTGGGCTTAGTAGCTTATAATCTTTAAATACAAATTTCATACCGCACCTTAAAATTTTGTAAAAGAGTATTATAGCATTAAAGATATGTTTTATGGCTGTTTTTACTTCGCACGGCAACAAGTCGTCGTTTGCGACAGGGAGCTACGCTCCCTTGACCCACCTAAAGTCCCTACTTCGTAGGGTAACCCTATTTGGTTCAAATTTGTTTTGTTAAATCTGAGCGAAAGCTCAGCAACCTTGAAAGGCTTTTTCAAAATTTTCGCAACAAAAAACTCGAAGGAGTTTTTGGCGAAAATTTGGAGTGTAAGTTAAGGGGGAAGGGCAAGGTAGCTCCGCTCTTATGTTTCGTAGTGCCATCAAACGATAGTTAGTATCGTTTGACTATTGCGCCACTCATCTGCCAAAAAGCGTCCCCCTTCCCACTTAAAATTTTTAACTTCGCAGCTGAGCTAAGCCCAGCTTTGCGACAAGGTAGCTCCGCTCCCTTGACCCACCTGAAGCCCCACAAGTGGGGTACCCCATTTATGGGGACTTTAGTGTTTGCTACTTTAGCACGGACTTTGTTCGTGCGTTAAAAGTAGGTAAAAATAATTTCCCCTATCCCTTAAAAATCCCAACCCCTTCCCAGTTTGGCATTTTTATTTTATAAAATTTTCGCAAAAGTAAAATAACCTAAATAGTTGTTTTACGGCGAAAATTTGGAATAAAAACCAAAATCCGTGGCGTAAGCCACCCATTAGAAGGCTTTTTCAAGGGGTTGGGGGTTGTTAAGGGGGAAGGGGTAGCGACTGCCAAAAAAGCATCCCCCTTCCCACTTAAAAAAAGGAAAAGAATTTTTGCGATAAAAGCTTTTTAAATTCTTTTTTTAAGGGACAGGGGAAACTAAAATTTGAAAGCCAAAACAGTTTCCCCTATCCTATTTTTTACCTACTTTTAACGCACGAACAAAGTCCGTGCTAAAGTAGCAAACACTAAAGTCCCTACTGCGTAGGGTTACCCCTTAAGATCCCAACCCCTTCCCAGTTTGGCATTTTTATTTTATAAAAAATTTTTATAAAAAGTTAAAGCAAAATCCAAAAACCAAATTTTGGAACGCTTTTTGCTTTCCCCATACCCAAAAATCAAATTCCAATATAAAGGATTACCAATGATGGGCGCATTATGGTCTGGAGTTACTGGTCTTCAGGCGCACCAAGTAGCAATGGATGTTGAAGGTAACAACATAGCAAATGTCAATACCGTAGGATTTAAGTATTCTCGTGCGAGTTTTGCGGATCTATTCAGCCAGACTCAAAAAGTCGCCACCGCTCCACAAGGCGATCTGGGCGGTAAAAACTCTATGCAAATCGGCCTTGGCTCCACAGTCAATACAGTAACCAAAATTTTCAAGCAAGGAACCATCCAAACCACAGATAAACAAAGCGATATGGCGATCCAAGGCGATGGATTTTTCGTCGTATCACCAGATGGTGGCAAGACCTATCTATATACTAGAAATGGGGATTTTAGCCTAGATTCTGTGGGGAATTTCGTAGATCGCAATGGTTATATAGTCCAAGGTTGGTTAAGAAATGAGGATACCGGCATGATAGATCCTACCGGACCGCTTAAAAATATCGTTATAGAACCAGGTATGTCTATGGAGGCTAATCCAACTAGCGAGCTAGCCATCATCGCCAATCTAAATTCCGGCTCAAACATAGGCACCAAAAGCTCCCCAATCTATGCGCTAGATGAATTCAACGACTTTTTAGACCTTAATGGCAATGGCCTTTGGGATGATGGTGAAGCGAAAAATCCAAACGACCTAAACACCAACACATATTATATAAACTCAAACAAAGAAGTAGCCGTCAAAGAAGCCGGCGTGGATCTAGGCGTGGTATTTAACGGCGCAGGAGAAGGGATAAATCTACGAGAGGGCCAAGGTATGTGGGTCAGCTACGCTGATGCGAAGGTTACATTTGGCCCTTTAAATAACAACCAAGCGCAAAATCGCACCCTACATATCTCACTAAATGGCATTGAGATACCAGCTACTACCATCGCTAGCATGGATGAAGTAGCCAAAAAGATAAATGAATTTACTAACAAAACAGGCGTCCAAGCCACCGTAATAAATGGCAACGAACTCCAACTAACAAACAACAACAACACCGGCACCACCGATGAATCCAAAAACATCAAGATCAAAGCATATGAAGATGATAGCACATCTATCAAAAGCACAAATATCATAACCGCATATAAATACACCTACTCATCAGCTGCTGGCACTGAAGCGGGCCATCTATATAGTGATAGTGCTGCTAGGGTAGTTAGAACCACAGAAGATCTAAGAAAAGCTATGCAAACAGACGCTAGAGAGTATGTCAATTATAGTGGCTCTAATGTCTCAAATGCCGTAAATGGTGCGACATATGTAACAAATAGAATGTTACAGATAATTGATGAAGAACTAGCTAAAGGTCAAAATATAGGGCAAATAAAAACTACAATAAATGGGCAAATAACTCAAGCATTACAAGACGGACAAGATACATTTAATGGCTTACGAGATAGAGGCGCCGTAACTGCCCCAATCTCTGAAGGTGCCGTAGCTACGATAGTAGAAGTGCTAAGATCAGCACAAGGAATAATGAATAATAACAATGCGAACACTACTGCCAACGATCTAAAAGAAGCTATAAGAGAGCTAGTAACTAATGATAAATTAGCTCAATTTGCTGCCAACGAGTGGAATTCTCCGCTAGATGCCGATGGAAATCCAGATGCTAATAATAACGCCGCTAATGGCTTACCAGCTCCAACCGGTAACGAACATAGCAACGCCACATATAGAGATACGAATTTAAATGATGGGGTGAAAGTAACAGTCAATGAAAAGGGTCAATTCGTCTTCGAAAACCCAGCCGGCGATGCTAGCTACGGCCAAAATGATGGCCACATGACTCAAGCAAACCCAGCTGGTCCAGGTGGAACTCCGGTAAAAGATAGCCCAAATGCCTTTACCGACGCAAATGGCCAAAAACAAGTCCCATCAAATCAAGATACATATATCAATGACTATAATATGCAAATTTCAGTTACAGGCTATAGCAATCTAGCACAAAATATCAATGAAAACTCAGCCCTAGCTGATGTATTCAAAAGCCTTAGCGGTGGCCTAAGCACAGGAACTAGCTCAAGAGTTAGTAGCAACCTTACAATGTCTAGCCACGCTGCTACAACTGAAATTTATGATAGTTTAGGCTCTAAACATGAGATTAAATTTGAGTGGAGAAAGGTGAGTTATAGTCCAGAAAATGGCACCGAGTGGTCTCTTCTCATCCAAGTCCCAGAGCCAGGTGTGCTAAATGCTGATGGCGCTGTATCAAATGTAATATCAGGCTCAGCAAGGTTTAATAACGATGGAACCTTGCTAGGCTTTACCCCATCGACGCTGACCTTCACAGCCAATAACGGATCAGCTCCCGGCCAAAATATAGAGCTAAATTTCGGTAAAATTGGCGACTCAAACGGCCTAAGAAGCAACGATAACCCAAGCTCAACTGACAATATCGTCCAAGATGGCTACGCCGCCGGTAACCTAACAGGCACAAGGATAGATGAATCAGGAACGATAATAGGTAGCTTTAGTAATGGTAGAAGCTTTGGCTTAGCGCAAGTGAGTCTAGCGGTATTTACAAATAACGAAGGCTTAGAGACTAGGGGTGGAAATATATTTAGCCAAACAGCAAATAGCGGTGATCCAGTCTTTGGCGCGGCAGGAACTAGTAGGCGTGGGACTATCACAGCAAGTGCTTTGGAGATGAGTAATGTGGATTTAAGTAGGGCTCTAACTCAACTCATCGTAGTCCAAAGAGGCTATCAAGCCAACTCCAAAACCATCACCACTAGTGATCAAATGCTAACAGCTTTATTACAAATTAAGCAATAGTATTTTTGTTTTGCTAGACTTCGCAAGAAGTCTTTATCTTATATAGGCTTGAGAAATAGTATCACAAGGCGAATTAACGCAGATAAATATGCTTGGTATGGGTTAGCTAAGTATATAATCTAGTAAATTTGCCTTTGAGATATTGCTTATTTTGCCGTCCTTTTAGTAAAAGTTACCTAATAATTTTCTAGTTACTTATTTATCTTATATCAAAAGCAAGTTAAGTCAAAATAAGCTAAAATAGCGGATATATCGTGTTATTTTAAAATATTGTAAATCAAAAGAAATTTAAAATAAGCTTAATTGGTGGAGTTAAGCGGGATCGAACCGCCGACCTCTTGAATGCCATTCAAGCGCTCTCCCAGCTGAGCTATAACCCCATCAAGATGGCGTAATGATACACTTATTTTGCTTATAATTTTATGAAATTAAATAAATTTGCCAAATTCATTTAATCAAATTAAATTTTAAGTTTTCTTTTGCTATTATTCAACTTTCAAAATTATTGCGGGAATAGCTCAGGGGTAGAGCACAACCTTGCCAAGGTTGGGGTCGCGAGTTCGAATCTCGTTTCCCGCTCCATATTTTGCCCAGGTGGTGGAATGGTAGACACAAGGGACTTAAAATCCCTCGGAAATTACTTCCGTGCCGGTTCAAGTCCGGCTCTGGGCACCACACATGGCGACATGGCCAAGTGGTAAGGCAGAAGCCTGCAAAGCTTTTACCCCCAGTTCGAATCTGGGTGTCGCCTCCATATTTTACAGGGTTAATATGCGTTATATAGTTTATACTTTTATCTTGTTATTATATGGATGTTCTAATACATGGCATGGAGTCAAAGAGGATTCTAGAAGTGCTTATGAGTGGTCTAAAGGTAAGATCAATCAAGGTGCTAGCTGGGTAGAGGAGAAAACTTCTAATTAATTATTTCGGGAGATGGCTGAGTGGTCGAAAGCGGCGGTCTTGAAAACCGTTGAGGTGTGAAAGCCTCCAGGGGTTCGAATCCCTTTCTCCCGGCCACTACTTAATCAACTGAAATTTAAGGCTATTTTATGCAAAGTAGTTCAAAAGTTCATGGATTTTCTAAATTTAAATTAATCATTATTTTAGCTTTTATGTCTAGCATTGCGCCATTATCTACTGATATGTATCTACCTGCGCTTTCTCATGTTCAAAGTAGTTTTGAGGCTAGTGAGTTTTTAACTCAGCTTAGCTTGGCTAGTTTTTTTATAGCATTTGCGTTTGGGCAGCTGATTTATGGGCCTTTGAGCGATATTTTTGGTCGTAAAATGCTGCTTATTATCGGTATTTTGATATTTATCGCTTCAAGTCTTGGGTGCGTGATGGTGGATAATATCTATGTTTTTATCACTTTAAGATTTTTTGAAGCACTTGGCGGATGTGCTGGTGTGGTGATCGCTAGGGCGATTGTCAATGATAATTTTGATATTAAAGATGCTGCTGGGATATATGCTTTGATGATGGTCTTTTCATCGCTTGCACCTATGCTATCGCCGACATTTGGCGGTATTTTGCTAAGATACTTTTCTTGGCAAAGCATATTTGCGGTGCTATTTATGCTAGGTATTTTGCTACTTTTATTCATCATTTTTGGGCTTAAGGAGTCTATGGTAGAACGAGTTAAATTCTCTCACAAAGCGACAATTAACAGCTATAAATTTGTTTTAAAAGAGCCTATTTTTATTCTTTATTGCTTGATTGGAGCCCTTGCTTCGGCGGTGCTTTTTGCTTATATTACTGGTTCATCATTTGTTTTTATGGGGCATTTTGGGCTTGATGAGACTAAATATGGTATATTATTTGGTATTAATTCTTTCTCTTTTGTTTTGTTTGCTAATATTAATGCTAGGCTTAGTAGAAAATTTGATTGCGAAATTTTGCTTAAATTTGCCTTGATTGCTATGCTTGTAGCGTTAATTTTTATTAGCTTTGCGGCATTTATCCAGCTTGGATTTTGGGCTTTTGAGATTGGAGTGTTTATAGCTATTGGAATGCTAGGATTTATCTTGCCAAATTCAACCACCTTAGCGATGGCAAGATTTAAAGACCATTCAGGCACTGCATCAGCGGTGCTTGGCGTTATGCAGTTTGGGTTAGCTGGAGTTATCGCATTTGGCGTGGGGGTGCTTGAAGCAAATACTCCGCTATTTTTAGCTTTGATTATGCTAGTGCCGTGCGTGATGGCAGTTATTTTACGTTATAAATACACTCTTGATAGATAAATTTATGCTCATTAGGGATGTTTTGGTAGATTAGATTTGCTAAATTTCTAATCTCCCAAAGAGCACTTTTAGAGCTTCTAAGACTTATAAAATTCTGAAGGCTTCTAGCGTTTATGCTCCAGCTAAGCTCGGTTTTATAGCTTTCTGGAAGGCAGTATTTGGCTATATCTAAGCTTGTATTTTGGCTTAGAATTTGGCGTAAATTCTCAAGTGCATTTATACTTGCATTATCGACAAGCTCATTGCCAGTTAGTACCAAATACCTACTTGCATTCTCAAAATCTCCAGCTTTAAATTCGCTTTGGTTTTTTAACTCTTTTAGTGTGTAGCGAGTGGATTTTACGCTTAGACTTGCTACTCTATGCCTTGCTAACTCTTGTAAGCAAGCTCTACTAATCCCCTTTATATAGAAGTTGTAAAATAGGTGCTCTAGTGTGCTTGCGTGTTTAAATTTATTTCCTACTCTATCTATGAGTTCAATATCTTTTTCTCCGCCATTATCGCCCTTATCAAAGCTTTGCCAACAAGTGCGAATAGCATTAGAGCAGATCCATAGCGGAGTGTAATTTAGCAGTGTAACTTCCATATTTTGACCTATTTGTATATTACGATTTTATCTAAGCTTTGGCGTGTTTTAGACGGAGCAATCTCATCGCTATACCCCAAAGCGATAACCAAAACAGGCTTAAAATGCTCTCCAAGCGATACAAATTTATCTAATTTTTGCGGATCAAATCCTGCTACAATACAACTTTTCACCCCTAGGCTTTGAGCGATATTTACCATATTAGCACTTGCGATATAGCATTGGAGCGAGGCGTAGTGCATTAGTTCTTCATTAGTTTGTGGATCAAATCTAGCTGCGAAGTGATCAAGTGCTTTTTGAAGTCTTTCTGGTGTTCGTGGCTTGCGATCTACTTGAGCTTTTATAAAATCACAACCACCTTTTAGATCATTTCTTGCAATTACGATTATAGCGTGGCTACATCCGCTTACTTGGGCTTGATCGTTGCAGATTTGACCTAGCTCTTTTAGATCATTTTCTTTGCTAACTACCATAAATTTCCATGGCTCAAGTCCGCATGAGCTTGGGCTTAATCTAGTAAGGTCTAGGATCTCTTCTATAATGCTATTATCTATCTTTTTGGAGTTAAATTCTCTACATGAGTAGCGTTCTTGCATTATTTTTTTCATCTATTCTCCTTTAGTTATTTTGTAGATTATAGCGGTATTTTGCCAATATTTGGTTAAAATTTTTAGACTGTATGAAATTTTAATTTTATTAATAAAAAATATGTAGAATCATTAGGCTTAAATTTTATTATTAAGGAAATATTTATGAAAAAAATATTGTTTGCATCTTTGCTATTTAGTTCAGCTATATATGCAGAAGTTATTGCGTATGGACCTGGTGGCCCAGCTCCTGTTTTAAAAGAATTAGCAACTGAATTTGAAGCTAAAAAAGGTAAAAAAGTTAAAATAGTTGCAGGTCCTACTGGTCAGTGGATCAATCAAGCAAAAGCAGATGCTGATATTATTTTTGCTGGTAACTCATCTATGATGGATGGATTTATTAAAGCATTTGATGGTAATTTAGATGTTAAAAATGTAGAGGTTTTAAATATTAGAGAGGCTGGAATAGTAGTTAAAAAAGGAAATCCTAAAAATATAAAAAGTTTTAAAGATCTACTTAAAGATAATATTAATGTAATGGTTGTAGATGGTGCTGGTCAAGTGGGTCTATATGAAGATATGGCGCTTAAAAATGGTAAAAGAAAAGATCTATTAAAACTTAGAAAAAATATAGTGTATTATGCTCCAAATTCAAAAATGGCAGTTGATCGCTGGAATAGTGATGATAGCGTAGATGCACTTATAATATGGTCTCATTGGGCTAAAGTTTTAGGTGAGGATAAAGTAGATTTTGTACAAGCTGGTAAAGATTTTATAATTTATCGTGCAGCAGAGATAGCTGTAACAAATAGCACAAAAAATAAAGAAGTTGCTATGGAATTTATAAAATTTGTCCAATCTAAAGATGCTCAAAAAGTATGGAAAAAATGGGGCTGGCAAGTAAAATAATTGAAGTAAAATAATTTAAATTTAAAAAGGCATGGAGATGACTCCTGCCTTTTTATAAGTAGGTTTATTTTTTTGCCATTCTTTTGCGTACTGTTGGGTCAAGATAGCGTTTTCTCACCCTAATATTTACTGGCGTTACTTCTACTAATTCATCTTCTTCTATCCACTCTAAAGCTCGCTCTAGGCTTAGTTTGCGTGGTGGGACTAGTTTTATAGCGTCATCGCTACCGCTTGCACGCACATTTGTTAAGTTTTTGCCTTTTATAGGATTTACATCAAGGTCATTTGGACGGCTATGTTCGCCAATTATCATACCTATATAGACTTTAGTTTGTGGCTCACAAAAGAGCACTCCACGATCTTGGAGATTAAATAGAGAATATGCTAAAGCCACGCCATTTTCCATACTAACTAAAGCACCATTACTTCTATGCTCCACTGAGCCGCTTAGTGGGCGAAATTCCAAAAAGCTATGGTTCATCACGCCTTCGCCTTTGGTATCGGTTAAAAACTGACTTCTAAAGCCGATAAGCCCCCTAGCTGGTATTTCAAACTCAATCCTAGTTTGCCCATCGCCAGTTGGATTCATGCTTACCATTTCGGCCTTTCTTTTGCCTAGTTTTTCTATTACAGCCCCAGTGCACTCATCTGGAGCATCAATGACTAAAAGCTCGTAAGGCTCACATTTAACTCCATCTATCTCTTTGACAATCACCTCAGGTCTGCCAAGGCAAAACTCAAAGCCCTCTCTACGCATATTTTCAGCTAAAATAGTAATTTGCAATTCCCCACGGCCGCTTACTTTAAATTTCCCTTCGCCTATATTTTCATATCTCATAGCGATATTGGTTTTCATCTCGCTTTCTAGACGCTCATCTAGTTTATTAGAGGTTACAAATTTACCCTCAGTGCCTGATAGTGGTCCATCATTTACGCTAAATACGACGCTTAGAGTTGGCTCTTCTATGTGGAGAGGATCAAGTGGCATAGGGTTATTTGGATCAACGACACTATCGCCGACATCTAAGGCATCAAAACCTGCAATAGCCACAATATCCCCGCTACTTGCGTTATCTATATCAGTTCGCTCAAGACCTAAAAATCCAATGAGTTTGCTAATTCTACCTGTGGTTTTGCTACCATCTGCTTTGGCTAACATAACGCTTTGATTTTTGCTGATTTTGCCATTGAAAATTCTAGCGATACCGATTTTGCCTACATAATTATCATAATCAAGGGTAAAAACTTGGAGTTGAAGTGGATTATCATCTTTGCCGCTTGGGGCTGGAACATGAGCTATAATGGTCTCAAAAAGTGGCTCCATATTGATATTTTCATCTTCTAATTTATGCTTTGCGTAGCCATTTTTAGCAGCGGCATAGACTATAGGGAACTCAAGTTGCTCATCGTTTGCATCAAGTGCGACAAATAGATCGAAAATTTCATTTACAACCCTATCTGGATCGGCGGCTGGTTTGTCAATTTTATTTACTACCACTATCGGGCGAAGACCTAAAGATAGAGCTTTTTTAACGACGAATTTGGTTTGAGGCATTACGCCTTCTTGCGCATCTACAAGGAGTAAAACTCCATCTACCATCTTTAAAACACGCTCAACCTCGCCACCAAAATCAGCGTGTCCTGGAGTATCTATAATATTGATTTTATAATCTTTATATCTTATGGCTGTATTTTTGCTAAGGATCGTAATACCACGCTCACGCTCAATATCATTACTATCCATAACTCTCTCGCCAATATTTTGGTGTTCTGTAAATGTGCCTGATTGCTTAAGTAGCTCATCTACCATTGTGGTCTTACCATGGTCGACATGTGCTATAACTGCGATATTTCTTATATTTTCCAAAAGATTTTCCTTAGATTTTTCAAATTTTTGGCCTAGATTATATCTAAAAATTGCTAAATTTGCTTTGAATTTAACTTCTATGAATTTGCTATTAAATTTGGAATAGAATTTGCTAGAAATCCGTAAAATTCACCTAAATTAGGATAGCAAATGCAAGGTTTAAATGAAGCTTTAGCTAGCTTAAATACCACAACTCAAGTCCCATCTAAGAGCGAAAATAGTAGCACAAATAATCAAGATGATAGCTTTTATAAAATGATTGAAAATAGCGTAAAAGAGTATGAAACTTCTCAAAATACGCAAGATGATAAAATCAAACAAAACCAAATAGAGCAAAACAGCACCAAATCAAATCAAAAAATTAGCAGTGATGATGCTAAAAATAGCAAGGTCTCTAACTTACAAAATATACAAAATTCAGATGAAATAATGCTTGAAAATGCTGATTTTATCACTTTACTTGGGCTTTTAGAATCGCAAGATGGAGCAATGAAAACTGGAATTAGCAATTTAGTAAGTGCAAATTTAAATAAATTTTTAGCCACTGAGAAGAATATTAAGGAGTTAAAAGGGGCTAAAAACTTGCAAGATTTACTAAATTTAAGTGAGAAATTTAATCTAGGATTAAGCAAGATAAAGATCACAAAAGATGGGATTGAGGCTTTAAAAAGCGAGTTTAAAAATTTAAATTCCAAAGGCTTTTTTAACCAAATTCCAATGATAAATCAAAAGATTGATATAAATGTGATTAAAGATATAGAAAAGAGTATTCAAAAAGCAGAAAATAGCGATAAAAATGTTTTAAGCAAATTAATGCTAGGTCAAAGTGTAGAGATAAAGACAGATGGTAAATTTATAAGTGATGATGAGCCAAAACCACAAGGCAAATCAGATATAAAATCAGAGCCAAAAGTGGATTTAAAAGAGTTATTAAAAGAGAATTTTCAAAAAAGTGAGCCTAAAAATACGCTTTTAGATGAGCCAAAGATGGAGAAAATGCAGACAAAATCTAGTCTTAAGCTAGAGAGTTCTAATACGGCTGGAAATTCACACAATTCGCAAAATAGCATTGATGATTATCTAGCAAATATTATGCAAAAAGCTATGAAGGAAACTAAGGAGTCATCTCCTACTCAAAGCCATATTTTGGAGAGTTCTAGCCAGACAAATGGCGAGCAAAATTCCAATAATTTTGATAATCAAAACGGCTCAAATCAAGCAACAAAAGATATAATTAATATGGCAAAGCTAGACGCTAAGGAGCTAAAACCGCACCTTAGACAAGTCTTTGATAACTTTGCTACACAACTACAAGAGAAAATCAGTGAATATAAACCGCCAATTACTAGATTTCATCTGACATTAAATCCAGGGAATTTAGGCGAGGTTGAGGTAACACTCATTAATCGTGGCTCAAATTTACATATAAATTTCAACTCAAATACCCAGACAATGCAGCTTTTTATACAGCACCAAGCTGAGTTTAAAGCTAGTCTTGTAAATATGGGATTTAGTGAGTTATCAATGAATTTTAGCGATAATGCAAATAAAGAGCAGAGCCAAAGCGATAATAAAAGGCAAAAATTTAACTCAAATGGCGATGAATTAAGTGAAGTAGCTCAAGATGAAGAGACTATATTAGAAGTAGTATTGCCAAAATATTTCTAAAATAGGAATGAAATTTGCTTAAAGCAATAAAAATATATAATAAATTTAGGAGAGAAGCATGGCAACATCTGTAAATTCAACACCGCAATTCACCACTGATATTTGGGCGGCAAACGAGGCAAAACAAAAAGCAGATAGCGTATCAGGTGGCGTAAATCCAAATTCGCAACTAGATAAAGATGCCTTTTTAAAGCTTCTTTTAGTTGAACTTCAACACCAAGATCCAACCGAGCCTATGGATAGTGCTAAAATGCTTGAGCAAACTAGCCAGCTAGCCACAGTAGAGATGCAAGAAAAAACTAATCAAGTTATGACGCAATTAAGTCAGCAGATGCAAGCAAGCGCCTCTTTAAACGCTATGAGCGCATTAGGCAAGATGGCTAATCTAACCAACTCAGTAGCCAAAGATACAACCTCATCTGAAGTGAATTTTAGTCTATACTTCCCAGTAGATGCTAAGGGTGGAACAATAGAGATTTATGACTCTTTAGGTAATGTAATTCGTAATGTTAGCATAAGCGATGTTAAATCTGGGGTTAATCAATTTAAATGGGATGGAAAAAATAATAATGGTGAGCCAACTCTCCCTGGCGAATACTTGATAAAAGCTAAATATATAGACGCAAGTGGGGCTAATAGAGAGACTGTTTTGGGGCAGTATCCAGTAGAGGCGGTTAAATTTGATAAAGGTGTAGCGTATATCAAAGTAGCTGGAGAGTATGTAACTATGGATAGTGTGCGTGAATTTACTGAGCCGGTTGTGTATAGTGTAAATTCAGATAATAGTAATTCTAGCACAAGCAAAGATGATGTTGTAGATGAGACAACTAAAGATGAAGTAGCCAAAGATGAGAGCAATAAAGATGAGGTATCTAGCTCATGATGGTAGGATTTTATAATGGCGTAAATGGGGTTAAGACTGCTGAGTTTGGTCATAACGCAATCGGAAATGATGTCTCAAATATCAATACCGTAGGTTATAAGACCTCAACGACTGAATTTAAAAGCCTATTTTACACCACATTAAATAGTGCTTCTAGCTCACCTGTGTATTCTCAGATTGGGCTAGGCTCAACTAAGATGGCAACTTCTTTGAATTTTACTCAAGGTAGTTTGCAAACTACAGATAATGTCTTTGATATGGCAATAGATGGAGATGGATTTTTTGGTTTGATTGGCGTTGATGGGGAGCAGTATTTTACTAGAAATGGCGAATTTGCTAAGGATAAAAATGGGGATTTAGTAAATAGAAGTGGTATGTATCTACTAGGCTCTACAGCCGCTTTAGCTCCTGCTGCTTTGGGAGAGAGTGCGTTAGGTAAGCTTGGCGTGACTGATGGTAATGTGGAGGCTTATACCTTGCCAGTTGGTCAAGAGGTAAAGCTAAATGCCATAAACGATCAAACTAAGATAAATTTGCCTGATATTTTGTATGTTCCAGCTACGCCTACAACTCAGGTAAGCTACTTGGGATATTTAGATTCTACGATTAAAACCGAGCACCAAAGCGTGGAGCTTAGTAGCGAAACTTTAGAAGCACAGATCGATAAGGATAACAATACAATTATAGTCGCTGGAAATCTCCATCAAACCCCTGAGGTGCATTATCCAAATTCAGCTGATAAAGAAGTAGCGATTACTATAACTGATAAAGATGGTAAAAGCGTAGAGATTAAGACTCAGACCTTAGATGGTGGGGCTTTTGTAATTGGCTTTGATAATGCTATGGCTGGGCTGAATTTAGATGGAGGGCTAGAGTATAAAGCCACAGCCATTGTGCCACAGCAAATTGCTAATACACAGACATTTACCACTGATTTATGGGCTCCAAATGGGGATAAAAATATTTTACAACTTGAATTTACAAAGCAAGTTCCCCAAGGTGAAAATATAGTTTTTGAAGCCTTAGCAAGCGTGCTAGGTCCAGATGGGGAGATTATTAGTGTATCTCAAGGTGAGCTTAGCTTTAATGAAAAGGGAGCGTTATTAAGCAATACTTTAGGTGGGATTAATAATGGTGGGGCAAATGTGGAGTTAAATTTAGGCACTCCATATGATGAAAATATCCCAAATAGTGGCTTTAATGGACTTCGTCCAGCCGAGCAAAGCGACCCAGAATTAGTCGTGAAAAAAAATGGTAAGCCAGAAGGACTTCTTGAAAAATATTCTATGAGTGATAGTGGAGATATTTTGGCTGTTTTTGATAATGGCGATATGACTACCGTAGCTAAGGTGGCGTTATATCACTTTCAAAACAATCAAGGTTTAAGCAAGGCTAGTGAAAATATATACCAAGCTAGTCCAAACTCAGGAGAGCCGATATTTTTTACTGATGCAAATGGCGATGTTGTTTATGGTGCTGCGATTAGAAACTATACTTTAGAGATGAGTAATGTGAATTTGGGCGTATCGCTAACTGATATGATAATAATACAAAAGATGTTTGATGCTAGCTCAAAATCAATAACAACCGCCGATGAGATGATAAAAAACGCTATAAATATGAAACGCTAAGATTGATTAAGATATTCTTATTTTTATTGATATTTGATTAGAGTGTTAAATTTTGTCTATAATTTTCTCTAATTTTATCGATTAAAATAGGCTTATCTTCTCTTAAAACTTCCCAAAATTTAAAACCATTTAAGCGAGGTGATTTGGCATTTTTAAACTTAGCTGCTAAGGTATGCATATCATAGATTTCGCCATCGAACTCAAGCTTTCCATCATCTTTTAAGATTGCAAATTTATCGCTATTTTTTAGATAAAATTTCTCTCCAATTTTAAAAAATTTAGCCTTAATCATATCGCTCATTTTTACTTTTAAAGGCTTCTTATCAAATTTAGCCATTGCTATATCGCTATTTTGAAATTCTATATTTTCTAGCCTTTTTAAGCCAAAGTTTATGTATCTCTCATTTTGCTCTATCATTATAAAATCTCTCCCAAGTCTCTTTGCCATAACAGCTGTTGTCATAGTTCCGCCAAATGGATCAAGCACCAAATCGCCAATTTTTGAGCTAATTGCAATCACTCTATAGAGTAAGGCTTCTGGCTTTTGCGTGGAGTGGAGCTTATCTTTATTTTCATCTTTTAATCTCTCATTGCCACTGCAAACTGGAAATTTCCAAACAGAACCAAGTTGTTTTCGTTTGCCTTTTTGAAATAAATTTAATTCTATATTATCGCTATTAAGCTCTTTTGCGGTTTTGTAATTAAATGTAAATTTTGATTTTTTATCTTTACAAGCCCAAATTAGAGTTTCGTGAGAATTATTTAAGCGAGTTCCCATAAAATTTGGCGTTGGGTTGCTTTTGTGCCAAATAACATCGTTTATAAACCAAAACCCTAAATCTTGCATAATCCCACCGATTGTATAAATGCACTGCATTCCACCAATCACCCAAATTGAACCATTGCTTTTTAAAACTCTTTTACACTCTTCTAGCCATAAACGAGTAAATTTGGCATAACTTTCATTATCTTTAAAACTATCCCACTCATCATCACAACCATTAAATTTGCTTCCTTCTGGTCGCTTTAAAACTCCTTGAGTTCGCATAAAGTATGGCGGATCGGCAAAGATAAGATCAACGCTTTCATTTGGCAAGGTTTTTAAAATCTCTAAAGAATTTCCTTTTAAAATTTGATTTTTTACCATTTCAAAGTCCTTTTAAATTGCATCCAGTTGGAAAAAGCTCTTTTCGCAATTCTATAAATTCTATTTTATTTGAAAGTAGATTTTTAATAAGTTTTGGCTCATTATTTTTTATTTTTAACAAGGCATTTTTAATCTCTTTGCTTGTATCAAAATCAGGCACACTCAAAATCTCATTTGAACGCTCAGCTTTATTTTGTTTTAAATGCGAAACTAATTCATTCCAAATATCAATTCTATAAAATAAATTTTCAAAAATTTCTTTGCCATAAAATAGCGAAATTTCTACCAAATCGTCAGTATTATTTGCGATTTGCTCGGTATAAAATTTTTGATTTTTCTTTAAAGAATTATCGCTAAACCACATTGCAACTTTTATTTTTTGATTTGGAAAATTTTGTTTTAAACAGCGAATTTTTTTGATTAGATTGGCGTATTGACCGCGTTTTTTTGTGCTATCATGATCGTCGCGGACTTTTTGTTCGATTAGATAAATTTCACTATTTTTTCTAAAAACTTGATCGGCACTCAAAGGTTTATTCTCTTCATCTGTGCCGATATTTTTATCTAAATTTTCATAGCCCATCTCATCGATATAAGAAGTTAAAATTTCTTCTAAAAAATCACCAAACTTAATTTCACAACTTTGAGTAAGATTTTGTATTAGTTTTGTTTTAGCATTTGTGATTCTAAATAAACCAATATATCGCTTTGGATTTTTTAAGACAGTTAGCAAAATTTCATAATTTAAATCATCGCCAAAAATTCGATTATTTAATTTATTTTTAAAAATATCATATTTCATATTTGCTATTTTGCCTTATCTCTACGCTTCTAAAATCGCTCCGTTGCTTGCGTTTGTAACTAGCTTTTGATATTGTCTTAGCCAGCGACTATTTACCACTTTTCCAGCGTATTTCCACTCTTTGCGTCTAGCTTTTATCTCATCATCGCTTAAGCGGACATTTATACTAAAATTATCCACATCAATATCGATGATATCGCCATCTTTTAAAAGTCCTATCATACCGCCTTCAGCAGCTTCTGGGCTTACATGCCCTATGCTAAGCCCCCTTGTAGCTCCGCTAAATCTCCCATCTGTGATTAAGGCTACATCGGCTCCAAGCCCACGACCTACGATTAGGCTTGTTGGGCTTAGCATCTCTTGCATTCCTGGCCCCCCTTTTGGGCCTTCGTATCTTAAGACTACGACATCGCCTTTTTGAACTTTTCCGCTTGAAATGCCTTGTATAGCTTCATCTTGAGAGTTAAAGCAAACAGCTTTTCCGCTAAATTGTCTTGA
Source organism: Campylobacter porcelli (assembly GCF_002139855.1). Classification (NCBI taxonomy): domain Bacteria; kingdom Pseudomonadati; phylum Campylobacterota; class Epsilonproteobacteria; order Campylobacterales; family Campylobacteraceae; genus Campylobacter; species Campylobacter porcelli. Next base: position 1,467,465 of record NZ_CP018789.1, on the reverse strand, counting down.
GCCGATTATCCCAGCGGTTTTTATCACGCAGCCTTGCTCGGCTAAATTCCCAAATAAAATAGCTAGTCCGCCGACTTTGGAGTAAGCATTTTTTGCCGTGTGGATTATATTTTGGTCTAAAATTTCAGCATTTTTCACTCTATCGCCTAAGCTCTCACCACTTATAGTAAGGGCATCTAAGCTTAATAAATCGCTATTAAATTTAGCTATTTCATTTATAACCGCACTTAGCCCACCAGCTTTAGCAATATCTTGCATATGCACACTAGGTAGGCTTGGGGCGATTTTGGCTATGTGTGGGACGCTTTTGCTTATATCATTTAATTTAGCGATGTCTAGTGGTGCGTTAGCTTCACGGCTGATGGCTAACATATGTAAAATTGTATTTGAGCTTCCACCCATCGCCATATCTACTACCATTGCGTTTTTTATCGTTTTTTCGTTGATGATATTTCTGATTTTATATCTCTCATCAAGGGCGATCTCGCATATCCTTTTAGCAGCTTTTCTAATTAGCTTTTCACGCTCTTTTGTCAAAGCCAAAATAGTGCCATTTCCTTCTAATGCTACACCCATAGCCTCACAAAGCGTATTCATCGAATTTGCTGTAAACATTCCAGAGCAGCTCCCACCACTTGGACAAGCATTACACTCGATATGCTTTAACTCTTTTTCATCTATTTTTTTGGTCTCATACGCACCAACGGCCTCAAAAGCTGAGTTTAGATCCAAAGCCTCTCCATTAGACCCAACTCCAGCAGCCATCGGCCCACCGCTTATAAATATCGTTGGCACATTTACTCTTAAAGCTCCCATAAGCATTCCAGGAACGATCTTATCGCAGTTTGGCATACATATAAGCGCATCAAGGCAGTGAGCATTCATCACGGTTTCAACCGAATTTGCTATAATCTCACGGCTTGGAAGAGAATAAAGCATACCCTCATGCCCCATAGCGATACCATCATCTACGCCAATGCAGTTAAATTCAAATGGCACACAGCCATTTTTACGAATTTCATCTTTTAGAATTTTTGAGTATTTATCAAGAAAAAAATGCCCCGGAATAATCTCAATAAAGCTATTTGCCACACCGATAAATGGCTTATCAAAATCCTCATCTCTAAGCCCAGTTGCCCTTAATAGCGATCGGTGCGGGGTTTTGGTGTAGCCTTTTTTAATATTGTCACTTCTCATTTTTTCTCCTTAATTTATGCTTTTTTAGGTTTGCATAGTAAAAATAGATAGATATATCCCACCACTCCAGCAGCAAAACTAGCTAATAATATTGCTAATTTATCAGCGTGATAAAATGCTGGACTATCATTATACGCTAATGCTCCTACAAATAAGCTCATAGTAAAGCCTATTCCAGTTAGGATACACACTCCGTAAAATTGTAACCAGCTTGATCCTTCAGGGAGCTTAGCAAAGCCAAGCTTGATAAATATAAGGCTAAATAAAAACACCCCTAGTTGCTTACCAAAAAATAAGCCAAAGAATATCCCCATACCAACTGAATTTATCAGCTGTTTAGGATCAACTCCAGCTAAGCCAACTCCAGCATTTACAAAGGCAAAAATCGGTAATATAAAGTAGCTTGTAACTCCGTGGAGATCTTTTTCAAGCTCTTTTAGCATACTGCCACCAGAGCTATCTCTCATAGGTATGAAAAATGCCGCTACAACCCCAGCTATGGTAGCATGGACGCCGCTTTTTAATACGCTAAACCATAAAATTAGCGTAAAGAGTAGAAATATGGATTTTTTATTTACCTTTAAGCGGTTTAGGATAAATAGAATAATTACGCAAATAAATGAAATTCCAAGCGATGTAGCCGATAGCTCAGTAGTGTAAAATAGCGCTATAATCACAATCGCACAAAGATCATCTATAATAGCTAGAGTTAGCAAAAATATCTTTAAAGAGCTAGGCACTCTATTGCCAAGGAGCATAAGCACACCAAGTGCAAAGGCAATATCAGTAGCAGTAGGTATAGCCCAGCCCCTTATGGCAAACTCATCGCTATAATTAAATCCCCAAAATATCAAAGCCGGACAAACAACCCCGCCAAGAGCGCCGATTATAGGTAGGGCTATTTGGCTAGGGTTTGATAGCTCACCTTCTATTATCTCTCGTTTAAGCTCTAAGCCCACAACAAAGAAAAATATCGCCATAAGTCCATCATTTACCCATAAAATCAGTGGCTTAGCTAGGGTAAATTCTCTAAACCCAACGCTAAATTCCGATCTTAAAATCTCTTGATAAAAGTGGCTTAAGACACCATTTTGAAATATCAAAGCCAAAATCGTAGCAATAATTAGCAAAACGCCGCCAAAGCTCTCGTGCTTAAGGAAGGTTGTGATAAATTTTAATTTCATTTTTGCTCCTGTTTTATAATCTCTTTTATTAGTAGTTGTGGGGTGATTAGCCCACGGAATGAATTTTTAGAAATTGTAACTAAAATATCTATATTTTCGCCATTTTTTGGTAAATAATCGTAGTTGAAAAATATCGCTTCTAGGGTTTTATTGTTTTTTTGTAAGATGATTTTTAGGTGCGTTTCATCTTTGCCTATTTTTTTAGCTGATTTTACCATGGCTTTTTTAAGTTCAAAGAGTGGGCGTGGATTTTTTTGACCATATGGTTCGAAAAACTCCAAAATCTCTAAAAGCTCATAATCAATCGCTGCTGGGTCAATCTCGCCTAAAATCTCATCATTTACGCTAAAATCATATAGTTCTTGTAAAAAGCAAGATTGATTTATGGCTGTTTTAAATTTGCTTAAATTAGCACTCTCTATAACTAGCCCAGCTGCCCCTTTATGTCCGCCATATCCGCATAATAGGCTCTCTTGAGAGGCAATTAGAGATAAAATATCAAATTTGCCAACACTTCTAGCGCTCCCTTTGGCTTTGTTGCCATCTATGCTAAAGACAATGGCTGGTTTTTTATACTTTTTAGCTAATCTTCCAGCGACAATCCCTATTACGCCCTCATGCCACTCATCGCCCCAAGTAACGATAATATCCTCATTTTCATTTATCTCATTTTGGCTAGATTCAAATAGTGCTTTTTCTTGCTCTTTGCGTGAGGCGTTAAATCTGCTAATGATATCTAAATACTCATTTGCCTCGCCCAAGCTTTTAGACCTTAAAAATTTAAATGATATGGTAGCATCGTCCATTCTACCAGCGGAATTTATAAGCGGAGCTATCAAAAATCCAATATCATCAAATTCAAATTTATCCTTATTATAGTAGTTTTTGATCGCTTCAAAACAGGCTCTTTTGCTAGAGTTTATACGCACCAGCCCAAGGCGGACTAAAATTCTATTTAAATCCCTTAATTCCATCATATCAGCGATAATTGCTAAGGTTAAAAGATCAAGAAATTTAGCCATATCATAGCTTTTTAGATTACATACATCTTTTAAAGCTCCAATCAAATACCAAGCCACCTGAGCACCGCAAATTTCGATATTTGGGAAGGGGCAGGTCTCTTGCTTTGGATTTATTATAGCGTATGCATCTGGAAGTGTAGGAAGTGGCATATGATGATCTGTGATGATTAGATCAATGCCCTTTTGCTTACAGATTTTTGCTGCTTCTATAGCACTTATACCATTATCAACGGTAATGATTAAAGTGGTGTTATCTAGTTCTTTGATAATCTCCTCATTTAAGCCATAACCATCTTTAAATCTATTTGGAATTTTTATCGTGTAGTTTGCTGACATATCGCTTAAAAATTCATCCATAATAGCCGTGCTTACAATCCCATCTACATCATAATCCCCCACAACTGCGATTAGCTCATCATTTTGTATCGCCTCTTTTATCCTTTTGGCTGCTTTGAATGTATCTTTTAATTCACAAGGCAATGGAATTTGAGATAATTTAGTATGGATATCGTTGCTAAAACGACTGCTTAATAACTCCTTAATAGCTTCTTTATCTAGCATTTTTATATTCTATCCCAGCTTTTATAAATCCTAATATAACAGGGTTTGGCTTAGTTAATCTTGATGTAAATTCAGGATGAAACTGAACGCCTAGGAAAAATGGGTGATTTTTGATCTCCACAGCCTCTATAAGCCCATCGCTTTCGCCACTTACTATTAAACCAGCCTTTTCAAATTCGCTTCTATATTTTGGATTTGCTTCATATCTATGGCGATGGCGCTCTTTTATCTTAGTTGCGTTATTATAAGTTTTTGCTAGTAGTGAGCCTTTTAGTACATCGCACTCATACCCGCCAAGTCTCATCGTCCCACCAAGTGGGCTAGTGTGAGTTCTTAGCTGTTTTTTACCATTTGCATCAATAAAGCTATCTATTAGATAGATTATAGGATTTTTGCAGTTTTCATCAAATTCCATTGAATTTGCGTCATCTAGCTTTAGCACATTTTTAGCAAACTCAATCATGCTAAGCTGCATTCCAAGGCAGATTCCAAGATATGGAATTTTATTCTCCCTAGCAAATTTGATAGCCTCCATCTTTCCACTTACTCCACGAGACCCAAATCCCCCAGCAACCAAGATAGCATCGCAATCTTTTAAGGTATCAGCGACATTATTTGTATCTATTTTTTCGCTATCGCACCATTTTATAGCAACCCTTGTATCTAGATTTGCTCCAGCGTGGATTATGCTCTCAGTTAGGCTTTTATAGCTCTCTTTTAAATCCACATATTTACCTACAAAAGCTAAATTTATCTGGTCATTTGGAGCGATAACTCTTTTTACTAGATTATCCCAATTTTGCATATTTGGCTTAGGATTTTTAAGATTTAAATTTTGGGTAATTGGCTCAAGGATATTTTGGTTTAAAAAGCTTAGTGGCACTTGATATATGCTTTGCATATCTGAGCTTTCTATTACGGCATTTCTCTCTATACCGCAACTTGCTGCTATCTTATCTTTTAGCTCTCTGCTTAAGGGGATCTCTGTGCGACAGATAATCATATCTGGGCTTATGCCTATACGGCGAAGTTCGCCTACGCTGTGCTGGGTTGGCTTAGTTTTTAGCTCTCCAGCAACCTTGATATATGGCACTAAAGTAAGATGGATAAACATACCATTACTTCTACCAACCTCACTTCTAAGGGCTCTAATAGCCTCTAAAAATGGAAGTCCCTCTATATCTCCTACGGTGCCACCTATTTCGACTATTAATATATCATTGTCTTTAGCGGCTTTTTTGATGCGATCTACTATATCGCCTACGATATGGGGGATTACTTGAATGGTCTTGCCTAGATAGTCGCCACGACGCTCACGCTCAATTACTGAGCTATATACCTTGCCAGTTGTGAAGTTATTATCTTGACTTAAATTTTCATCTAAAAATCTCTCATAATGCCCAAGGTCTAGATCAGTCTCAGCACCATCATCAGTTACAAAGACCTCTCCATGCTCTAGTGGGCTCATAGTGCCAGGATCTACATTTATATATGGATCAGCCTTTAGCATACTAACCTTATAGCCCACATTTTTAAGTAGTGTGGCGATACTAGCAGCTGCTATGCCTTTTCCTAAACTGCTTAAAACTCCGCCAGTAACAAATATATATTTTGTCTCTTTACTCATATTTTTTCCTTGATTAATTTGATGATTATATCAAATTTATTTTTACTATCTTATTAAATACTATAAGAATTTTTTAGCTTTTTATAATATGAATTTTTATATAATAATGAATATAAATTAATCAAGGCAAAAATATGAAATCTTCAATTAAATTGTCACTGATACTACCTATATATCTATTTGGCGTTACGGATTTTGAGCTTATCAATTATAATGATAAGAGTGTAACGGGCGATGGGGTCTTTGTGGGAGTTATAGATAGTGCGATAAATAAAGATCACCCTAGCTTATCAGGGCAAATTCAAGATCAAATTTACTCTGAGTATAAAGGCGGCGATTATACTCCAAATTTTTCAGTTGATACCCATGGTAGCCATGTGGCTGGGATCATACTAGCTAAGCCAAGTGATGGAGTAAGTGGAGTTGCTACAGATGCAAAGGCTTATGGAGTTCAGATAACTGGGCATAATACCGATGGTTCCACTAAATTTACAGCTCCAAATGTATATGATTATTTCAAAGATAAGAATATAGCAGCTATTAATAATAGCTGGAATGCTACAGTATATCCGCTATCTGGATTAAATTCGCTTACTAGCTCATCACCTTTATTTTTGCAATATGCTAATAATCCAAAACAATTTCTACCCTCAATTCAAAAGGATACAGTAGCAAATGATCTTATAAAATTATCTAAAGAGAAGCAAATTCTTAGTGTTTTTGCCTCTGGTAATGAAGGGATCATATCTCCTGGGATTATGGCTTTAGCTCCATACTATGATGAAGACATCAGATCTATAATTGTAGTAACGGCACTAGATAGCTCTCAAATTAGCAAAGATAGTGATGGTAAATTTGTAGTAACCACAAAAAGGAGTGATAATTATGATTATTTGAGTGCTCCTACTACATATTCTAATGGATTAAAGGGTGTTTATAATTTTAGTTTAGCAGCACCTGGAACTAGTATTAAAAATGTAAATGCTAGTTATGGCACTACTGATATTTTAACAGGTAAGCTAGATAAGGATCTATATAGAGTCTCTAGCGGAACTTCTATGGCAGCTCCTATGGTAACTGGCGCAGCTGCTTTAGTAGCTCAAAAATTCCCATTTATGAGTGGCAAACAGATAGCCGATACCCTGCTTTCTACTGCTAATAAAGATTATATAGGTCCTAAGGTTATAGTAAAAGAGACTGTAACGGGAAAAACTCTTTGCGATAATGGCAGTCTTTGCCCTAGCACAAAAAAATACACAATATTTTATGTAGATAGCAAAATTCCAAAAAAGGAAGATGGCAGTATAGATGAAAAAGCTGTTGAGATGGATTTATTAAATTCGGGATATTTTGGTATAAATTGGAAATATGATCGTATGAGCCATATGGCAGCTATTGATGATAAAGATTATCCATGGGTTCAAGAGGTTAAGAAAGAGGATCTATTTGGTCAAGGAATTTTAGATATTGATAAGGCTTTAAAAGGTTTAGGGATTTTAGATGCAAATAGATTAAATGATATAGATGTAAAAAGCGAATTTGGCGAGACTGCTGTGTATTACTCACTAGATACTAAGGGCAGTGATGCTGAATTTAGCAATGATATAAGCCAAAGAAAATGGGAGGCTAATACTCACAACCCTGAAGCTTATAATCTACCTAAGAATTTAGATAATTTAAATGTTGGGCTTATAAAGTCTGGGAGTGGGGTTTTAACCCTAAGTGGTGCTAATAGCTATGAGGGTGCTACTGTGATAAATGGTGGTGGCATAAGACTATTAAGCAAAGATAGTAAAAGAGCACAAATCGCTGGAAGTGTCTATGTAAATAACGGCTCAACCCTAAGTGGTAATGGGGTTATTAAGCAAAATTTAACTAATGATAACTCAATTATCCGCCCTGGTAATGAGGATTTAAGTGATCTAGTAGTAGATGGCACATATACGCAAAAGGGTCAAAACTCAAAGCTTATTTTGGATTTTGGCAATGATGATAATTCGCAATTGATCGCTAAAGATTATAGCATTAATGGCGGAGATTTGGAGTATAATCCATTAAAGCAGTATTACGCAGTTAATAAAGAGATTAAAATTCAATTAGGCGGCTTGGCTACTCATATAGGTAATTTTAATAAGGTTGAGATAGCTAGCAACAATAGTATTGATTTTGAGATTAAGCTTGATGGGGATAAAACTACGATAAATAAAGATCCGATCTCTATACCGCCAATCCACGAAACCGAAGTGCCATCTAATCCGCAAGACCCAACCCCACCATCTAATTTAGCTCCATCTCAACCAGAGCAGCCAAATACGCCATCGCAACCAGTTGCCCCTAGTGAGCCAAATAATAACCAAAACAACCAACAAGATCCTAATAACAACCAAAACAATAACCAACAAAATAGCAACCAGCAAACCCCTAACAATAGCCAAAATAGTGGAACAATAATAGTAACTCCCGTAATCAAGCCTAATGCCTATAATAGCAACTCTACTACGCTTAGTCAGACTATGAGAAATATCAGAAGCGATGTAAATTTAAGTGAGAAATATAATCAATTTTTCAATACCCTTGATAGCAGTGATTCTAATACCTATCAAGAGACTATGAGTCGTATAGAAGGTAATTCTGTATTTGATTTGACATCAATTACTACGCAAAATCACACTAGCTTTTATCAAAACAATATGCTCTTTAGCATAAATCCAGTAAGCTCAACTCTATTTTCTTATAATTCAAATCCGTATGATAATGGAATTTTTGTCGCGTCTGTGGCTAGTGATTATGCTATAGATTTGGGATTTGATAGTTTAAAACCAAAAAATTATTGGTATATCAATCCAACTTATAAAAGATATAATGGTAATGGATTTGATGGCTATCAAAGCGGAGTTAGCTTAAATTTAGCCCATAAAATAGATGATGGGACTATATCTTATGGGATTGGAGCTAGTAAATCTAGCTTGGATTTTGATATTGGTGCAAAATCCAAAAGCGATACTTTAAGCTTAGCGTTAAATTATACATATGACCTTGGCTCATTTAAGCTATTAAGCGGTGGGTCAGTTTTAGTAGCCTTTAATGAGAATGAAAGAGAGCTAAGTGGCACTATAAAAGGTAAATATAAAAGCTATAACTCAAATTTAGAGCTTGGAGTAGCTAAGGATTATAGTGTAGCTAACCTTACTATATCGCCTCTTGCATATTTAAGCTATGGCTATATCTATCAAGATAGCTTTAATGAAAGTGGAGAGATATTTGCTAAAAGCTATGATAGTATAAGCCACGATACCATCATAGCAGCAGCTGGGCTAAATGGCTCATATCAGATTAGCGATAATCTAAGATATATAGGTTATGCTCTATATGAAAGAATGCTACAAGGATATAATATGGATGCTAAGGCTGAATTTAACGACTTTAGAGGTGAGAAATTTACCCAAAGATACCACCTAGATAAAAATAGATTAAATATCGGCTTAGGGGCAGAGTATGCGGCAAATAGTGGCTATTTTTTCAAATTTGCAGTAGGTGGTGAGTTTGCTTCTACTAGCGATAATTTAAATTTATCAGCCACGATTGGCAAGAGATTTTAATAAAAGGAAATTTATGAAATTTGCCATTTTATCTATCATTTTAGCTATAAATGCTATGGCATTAAGCGTTGTTGATATGCGTGGCAAAAGCGTGGAAATTCCAGATAATTTAGAGAAAATCGCAACCATTAGCGATGGATTTGTAGAAGGGGTGCTTACCCATCTTGGCAAGATAGATAAGGTAAGCTCCATCGCATCTTGGTCGCTAAAAAGGGATTATAAATATAAAATACAAGGCAGAGATAAAGAGCTTGAATTTGCTGGATTAAATACTATGAGAGCTTTACACCCTTGGCTTGATGATTTGCCTTGTTTTAACTCTCCGCAAGGAAATATTATCAATTATGAAACCCTTATCAACTCATCTCCAGAGCTTATAATTTTGCGTGTTGGGGATTGTACTATTGGTGGGGCTGATAAAATGGCTTTAGATAAAACTATATCAACGCTAGAGGCTACTAATATACCTTTAATTGTCCTATACTCTCCTACATATACCAAGGATTTATCTACTATGAGAGATGAGATGGCTATAATTGGCAAGATATTTGGCAAGGCTGATGAGGCTTTAGGGTTATATGATTATTTAGCTAGTATAGAGAATTTGATAAAAGCCAAAGTAGCAAATGTCAGCTACGAGCCAAGAGTATTGTATCTAGGTTTAAGCCTAGCTATGAAGAAAAATGGAGCTAGTGGGATCACATATGGGATTGATACGCCAGAATCATTAATTTTAGAAAGTTTAATAAGAGCTAAAAATGCACTCACAAACGGCAAGGGATCTAGGATAATGATTAGTGCTGAGCAGATATATGGGCTTGATCCAGATGTGATTTTACTCCCTACATATAATGGCTACCATCCAGCATTTGAAATTTATGAAAGTCCAAACTACGCCAATTTATCCCAGCTAAGAGCGTTAAAAGAAAAAAGAGTATATTCTCTTCCTTGGACGCCTATGAATTGCTCAAGGAGATTAGAGTATCCTTTGGAGCTTTTGATTATTGCTAAGGCGGCTCATCAGCAAGAATTTAAAGATATTAATATAGCAGAGTTTGCAATTGAGTTTTATAAAAAGCTATATAATATAGATGATGAGAAGGCTAAAATGCTTAGAAAAACTCAATTATTAGATTGGACACAGAAGTTTTGAGAGTTGTATGGAGTTGCTTTTTTCTCTTTATTTTACTCATATTTTCAGCCTTCTTTGCTCTAATTAGTGGCAATCTAGATCTTAAAATAAGTGATGTAATTAGCGTAATTTTATACAATATTTTTGGCATTGGTAGCATAGATCCAACTACTCAAATCGTCATTTGGAATCTTAGATTTCCTAGAATTTTAATAGCGATTTTAGTTGGAATTTCTCTTGCTAGTGCTGGAGTGATATATCAAAGCATATTTAGAAATCCACTAGTTGAGCCATTTATCTTAGGAGCTAGTGCGGGAGCTAGCTTTGGTGCTAGTTTGGCAATTTTACTTCCAGCTATCTTTATTTCGCTTCAAATTAGTGCTTTTGCCTTTGGGCTTTTGGCTGTATTTTTAGCCTATATTTTAGCATTTCAAAAAGGCGTTACAAATAGCGTTGCTTTAGTGCTTTCAGGGGTTATAGTAGGCTCTATTTTTAGCTCACTTGTTGGGATAATGAAGTATTTAAGCGAGGATTCTCAATTAAGAGAGATTACATTTTGGATGATGGGTGGATTATATCAAGCTAGTTGGTATGATATAGCGGTAAATGCGTCATTTGGGCTACCTTGTTTTATTATAGCTTTTATCCTTGCTTGGAAGTTAAATTTGCTTAGCCTTGGAGATGAAGAGGCTAGATCGCTTGGGATAAATCCGCAAATTTATAAGATTATATTCATCATCATAGCAACTCTTATAAGCTCACTTAGCGTATCTAGTGTGGGGATTATAGCGTGGATTGGGTTGATGATGCCACACGCTGCTAGAATGCTTGTTGGTGCAGATAATAGAGCGATACTACCAGTAGCTGGGCTAATGGGAGCGATATATTTACTGATTTGTGATACCCTTGCTAGGACTTTAAGTAGTGGCGAGATACCTGTTGGTATCATAGTTTCATTACTTGGAGCACCATTTTTATTATGGATTTTAAAGGCTAGAAGTGCAAAACTCTTTGGATAAAATAGTTGTGGGAAATTTAAATTTTAGCTATGGTAAAAATCAAATTTTAAGCGGGATATCATTTGAGCTTGAGCGTGGTGATTTGCTTGGTTTGATGGGGTCAAATGGTAGTGGTAAAACGACGCTTATACGCTCTTTGCTTGGATTTTTAAATGCTAGTTATGATGAGTATAGCTTATTTGGAAGTAAATTTAAAAATTTAAGTATTTCGCAAATTTCAAAGCTCATATCATATGTCCCACAAGCACATAATCTAGCATTTAATTACACCCTTTTTGAAGTGGTATTAATGGGTAAAAAGCCTCATTTTGGCGGTGTATTTGGATTTAGTAAAGCTGATATAAAATCAGTATATGCGGCTATGGATATGGTGGGAATTTTACAGCTTAAAGATAGAAATTTTAGTGAGCTTAGTGGCGGACAAAAACAGCTAGGATTGATAGCTAGGGCTATTGCTCAAAACTCTGAAGTGATGATCTTAGATGAGCCTACTAGTGCGCTTGATTTTAGTAATCAAATTTTAATTTGGAAAGTTATGAATACCATATCTAAAAGTGGTAAAATTATCATAGTTTGTAGCCATGAGCCAAATCATATATTTTGGTTTGCTACCAAAGTTTTTGCTATTAAAGATGGCAAATCGTTAGCGTTTGGAAAAAATGATATAATAAATGAGATTTTGCTAGAGCAAATTTATGGAGCTAATTATAAAATTTGCTCTCTTGCAAATCAAAAAATTATATATTATTCAATCAATTAAAAGGAGACAAAATGGCAAAAGTAGCTGTAATTATGGCAGATGGTTTTGAAGAGATTGAGGCTTTGAGCGTGGTAGATATATTGCGTCGTGCTGACGCGGAAGTAAGCATGGTAGCACTTAGTAATAATCTAGAAGTAAGCGGCGCTCACGGCGTTACATTGAAGGCTAATGTGGCTTTTGATGAGTTTGAATTTAAAGATATAGATATGATAGTTTTGCCTGGTGGATTACCAGGTGCTAAGCATTTAGCCCAAAGCCAAAAATTAGCTCAAAAATTAAGAGAAGCCAAATCAAATGGCAAGAGATTAGCCGCTATTTGTGCAGCTCCATGGGCATTTAGCACGGCTGGAGTTTTAGGTGATGAATATACTTGCTATCCAGGATTTGAAGCTACTATAAATCACGCTGGATATAATCCAGATAAAAATGTAGTGATAAATGGCAATATCATCACTTCTCGTGGTCCAGCTACAGCGATGGAATTTGCTCTAGAGCTAGTAAAGGAGCTTTGTGGCAATCAAAAATATAATGAGATAAAATCTGGGCTATTATTTTAATTAGTGCGAAATTTAGAAGTTTTAGCATAATTACTCGCAAAAGTAGGGTATATCCCTACTTTATACTTACTTGTAACTTTAAAAATAGATATTTAAAATAAGCAAAATTTTAATTAAATAATTATAAAATATTTAAATTTTTACACCATAGGAGGCAGTATGGCAAATCAAGAGGAGTATGTAACAATAAAGGTTAAAAAATCAAAATTAAAATATGAAGAGGAGCTAAAAAAGCTTCAAATTGAGTTTTTGAAATTTCAAACCTATGTGAAAAAAGAGGGCTTAAAAGTCTTAATAATCTTTGAAGGTCGTGATGCTTCAGGCAAGGGCGGGACAATTAAGAGATTAATAGAGCATACAAATCCTAGAGGGTGCCGTGTCGTCGCACTAGAAAAACCAAGCGATGTAGAAAGAACTCAGTGGTATTTCCAAAGATATAATAGTCATCTTCCAAGCGCTGGAGAGATAGTAATATTTGATAGAAGTTGGTATAATAGGGCTGGAGTTGAGCCTGTCATGGGCTTTTGTAGTGAAGAGGAGCATAAAGAGTTTTTACGCCAGGTGCCAAAATTTGAAGAGATGCTAGTAAGTTCTGGTATTATCTTATTTAAATTCTATTTTTCAGTCTCAAAAGAGGAGCAAAAAAGACGCTTTAAAGAGCGTAAAAATGACCCATTAAAGCAGTTTAAACTATCTCCAGTTGATGAGAAGAGCCAAGAGTTATGGGATCAATACACACTAGCAAAATACTCAATGCTTTTAGCCTCAAACACCCCATACGCACCATGGTCGGTAGTAACTAGCAATGATAAGAAAAAGGCTAGGATTAATGTATTTAAGCATATTCTTAGCAATGTAAATTATGATAATAAAATTAGCCAAAAAGAGCTAAAAGTAGATAGCGAAATTTACAGAAGTGGTAGTGCTGAGATACAGCGAATGGAAGAAAACTTCAATCAAGAGCGTATAAAAACTAGGGATTAAGATTAAATTTGGTATAATACCACGCAAAATTTTATCAAGGAAAAATATGTCAAAAGTATGGAAATTCGGTGATAATATAGACACTGATGTGATAATAGCTGCTAGATATTTAAACACAAGCGATCCAGAAATTTTAGCTAAGCATGTGATGGAAGATGCTGATAAGGATTTTAGCTCTAAAGTAGGAGCGGGTGATTGTATTGTAGCTGGGGAAAATTTTGGTTGTGGTAGTAGTAGGGAGCACGCTCCAATAGCGATTAAGGCCGCTGGGATAAGCGTCGTTATAGCAAAATCATTTGCTAGAATTTTTTATAGAAATAGCTTTAATACCGGTCTATTGATACTTGAGTGCGCTCAAACTGATAGTATAAATGAAGGCGATGATTTAGAGATTGATTATAGCGGTGGGATAATTAAAAATTTAACCCAAAATTGCGAATATAAATTTGAGCCAATCCCTGAATTTATGCAAGAGCTTGTAAAAGCTGGTGGCTTGATTAATTATGCTAAAAGCACTCTATAAGGATAATTTATGAAAAGTTATAATATTTGTGTGATAAAAGGCGATGGTATAGGCCCAGAGATCGCAGAAGAGGCCATAAAAGTTCTTGATAGTGTTAGTGCTAAGTTTAATTTTACATTAAATTATGAGTATTTTTTGATGGGTGGAGCTGCTATTGATGTATTTGGTGAGCCTTTGCCTGAAGAGACCTTACAAGGTGCTATGAGAAGCGATGCGGTGCTTTTTGGGGCTATTGGTGGAGAAAAATGGGATAATTTGCCAAGACATCTTCGCCCTGAAAGTGGGCTTTTAAAGCTTAGAAAATCTCTTGGTGCTTATGCGAATTTGCGTCCAGCGATGATATATGATGAGCTTATCAATGCCTCAACCCTAAAGCCTGAAGTCATAAAAGGCGTTGATATTTTAGTCGTTAGAGAGCTTACTGGTGGGCTATACTTTGGTCAGCCAAGACAGAAACTAGAAGATAGAGCCTATAATACCATGGCTTACACAGCACAGGAGATAGAAAGAATTGCTAAAATCGCCTTTGACGCTGCTATGAAAAGGCGTAAAAAAGTGTGTATGGTAGATAAAGCCAATGTGCTTGAGACTAGTCAGCTATGGCGTGAAGTTACTGCTAAAGTGGCAAAAGATTATCCTGAAGTGAGCCTAGAGTATATGTATGTGGATAATGCAGCTATGCAGCTTGTGAGATACCCAACTGGATTTGATGTGGTTTTGACTGAGAATTTATTTGGCGATATATTGAGTGATGAAGCTAGTATGGTGTGTGGCTCTATAGGGCTTTTACCAAGTGCGTCAATAGGTGGAAGCGTGGGTATATATGAGCCAATTCATGGAAGCGCCCCAGATATAGCAGGGCAAGGGATAGCTAACCCAATTGCGATGATTCTCTCAGCAGCAATGATGCTAAGATATGCTCTAGGCGAGAATGAAGCGGCAAATTGTATAGAAAATGCTATAAAATCGGTGCTAAAAGATGGATATAGGACAAAAGATATAGCCAAATTTGATGCTGTAGAGATCTGCACTACAAGCGAGATTGGCTCTATAATTAGTGATTATATTAAAAAGCAATGAGAGGGACGATTACAGAGGCCTTGATATATGAAAATCAAGGTCTAAGAGATGAGGCTTTAGAGGTTTATAAAAATATTTTAAAGCACGATCCAAGCAATGAAGAGGCTCGTTCAGCAATCAGAAGATTAAGTGGCTTAAAGCGTAAAAATGGCGAGTCAAATGAGCAAATGCTAGAGTTTTATCTAAATTTAAAAGAGGGCGACGCGGCTGGGATTAGAGAATTTAAAAGGTGGTTGATAAAGATATGAGATTAGAAGATATTGCGAAATTTACTATTGATGAGGTAAATGCTCAGCTACAAGGCACGAGCGATGCTGTGGCAAAAAATGGATTTATCGTAGAAGAGGCGAATGGGTATAGTGATTTTAGTAAAAAAGAGCCTATAAAAAGCGGGATTAGCACTGCTAAAGAGCTAAGCAATCAACCTAAATTTCAATCCGAAAATATCACAATTTCCAAAGAGCCAACTACCCAAAATAGCTCTCAAATAAAAGAGGCATTAGCTGCTAAGGTGGCCTCTATAGATAGTATGCAAACCCCAAAAGATCTCGGATCAAGCGAGATGCTATATTTACAAGGATTAAAAGAGAGAATTGGTATATTATTTGAAGGGCTAAATAGTGCAGATGAGAGCAATCTTGAATTTAGGCTTGATATGACGATTAAATTTTTGGAATTTGCACTTGCGAGCATTGAAAATAGGCTATCAAATATCTCAAAATAGCGATTTTAAAGAGCTTAAAAATTTACTTTCAAAATATACAAAACGAGCATATTTAGTCGGCGGATCGGTGCGTGATCTACTTCTTGGGAGTAGCTCAAAAGATTATGATATTGAGATTTATGATATTAGCCCGGATAAATTTGATTCTCTTATGCAATCTTGCGGTGCTAGTGGCGTGGGTAAGAGCTATTTTGTTTATAAGCTTGGAAATTTTGATTTGAGTCTGCCAAGAAAGGAGTCTAAAAGCGGATTTGGTCATAAGGGCTTTAGCGTAGAGTATTGTAATGATGAAAAGATGGCTAGCTCTCGCAGGGATTTTACTATAAATTCGATTATGGTAAATATTTTTAGTGGTGAGATTTTGGATTTTTGGGGTGGAGTGGGTGATTTAATGACAAAGAGGCTTAAGATCACAAATCCAGCAAATTTCAGCGATGATAGCCTTAGGGTTTTGCGTGGGGTGCAGTTTGTATCTAGATTTAATCTAATTTGTGAGCCAAAAAGCATGGAGATTATGCGAGACATTGATATAAGTGATTTAAGCTTAAATAGAGTTTATATGGAGCTAGAGAAGTTTTTTATGGCGAAATTTCAAATGCGTGGCATTCATTTATTAAGGGATCTTGGGCTTGATATTAGGCTTTTTGGGGTTAAATTTGATGATGGATTTTTAAAATTTATCTCTAATAAAATTAGCATAAATCAAGCATCATTTTTATACCATCTTATTAATTATTATAATATTAATGGCAAGGAGCTACTAGCTAAACTTGCTTTGCCAAACTCATACTCCATAGCCTACAAACAGCCATTTTACCATAAAATTAGTAAATTTAATATGATGAAAATCGCCCTTGATATGCCACTATCAAACTGGCTTGGGCTTGATAGCAAAGCTAGGATTAAGATGGCAAAAAAGCTAGGATTTTATGATATTAAATTTGCCCCACAAATAGACATTTCATCTATAAATCTAAGTGGAAAGGCCTATGGCGATGAGCTCAAAAGGCGTAAGATCGCAGCTATAAAGGAGCATTTAAGTGATCGCAATTGACCTAGGAAGCAATACAATTAGAGCTTGTAAAATGCGTTTATTAGATAGTGGCAACTTTGAGTGCGAATATAGCTTTGAGCGGATAGTTGGCTCAGCTAGAGGGCTTAATCATAAGGGTCTAGCTGATGATGCTATGAGTAGGATTAGGGCGGCTATTAGTGAGCTTGTGAGTGAAGCGAAATTTAACTCTAGCACCGCAGTGGCGACTGAGGCTTTTAGAAAAGCGGCTAATTCAGATGAGTTTTTTGCTAGGATTTATGATGATTTTGGGATTAAATTTAAGATAATTAGTGGCGAGTATGAGGCTTTTTTAACTAGGCTTGGAGTAAGCAATAGGGCTAAAATTTTAGGTCTTAAGATAGATAATTCTGTGTTAATAGACCTTGGTGGGGCTAGCACGGAGATTAGCTTTGGCAATGATAGCAAGAGCTTTGATTTTGGTATTATTACGGCTATTGAGAGTGATAAAAGCGGCGCTATAAGTCAGGCTAAGAGCTTTATGGATAAATTTAAATTTAACAGTATTATCCTAACTTCAGGTGTGCCAACTACCGTGGCTTGTCTTAAATATGGATTAAATTATTATAATTATAATGCGAATTTAGTAAATGGAACAAGGCTTGATAGGAGTGATTTTATCAACACGATAAATCTATTAAAAACTGCTTTTAATAAAGATGAATTAGTAGGCAAAAATAGGGCGGATTTAATAATCAAAGGGTGCGAAATTTTGCTAGAATTTGTAGGAAATAGCACTTGTATTGCGATTGATGATGGATTGCGTGAGGGGTTATTTATCGCTAATCAATTAAATTTAAAGGGGATAAAATGAGCGTAAAAGAGCAAATTTTAAATGATATAAAATCAGCCATGAAGGCTGGTAATAGCTTTGAAAGAGATACTTTGCGTATGATAAGCTCGGTATTTAAGCAAATTGAGGTTGATGAGAGAGTGCAGCTAGATGATGATAGAGTGTTTGTAATTTTACAAAGCGAGATTAAACGCCGAAATGAATCAGCCACGCAGTATAAAAACGGCGGTAGAGATGACTTAGCTCAAAAGGAGCTTGATGAGATTAGCATTATCTCTAGATACTTGCCAAAGCAACTTAGCGATGATGAGTTGAAAAGTAAAATGGAGCAGTTAGTAAGTCAAAATGGCTTAAGTGGGATTAAGGATTTGGGTGCTTTGATGAAGTTAGCTAAGGAGGCCATCGGCTCAGCGTGCGATGGAAAGCGTATGAGTGATGCGGCTAAAAAGGCACTCTCATAGCTGAAATTTGCCCCGATTAATGGGGCTTTGCTATTTACAACTATATGTGGCTATGGCTGATAGAGTTTGGTTTTGTTTTGATTCTATCGGGGTTGATTTTAGGTTTGTGTATGCTACTGGGTGGATAACGCTACTAAAATCAAGGCTATTTAATAGACAATTTCTATTTAGCTCTTTTGAGTAATATTGTGCTTTTGCTATGGCGTTATTTAGGATTTTATTATGAAGTATCTCATTGTTTTGCGATATTGTAGTAGGCGATGAAGATTGGGCTATGGCTGGTAAATTTATAGCTATAAATTCACTACTTTTTACAACTTCATTTAAGGCTTTGATTAGCCCTTCATATTTATCTATATCGTTTTTAGCAAATTCACATTTAATATTAAAATTCACAAGCTGACCGCTAATAATCCTAGCTCCATCATTATAGCTATAGTTTGGCTCGATTGAGTAGGTAGAAGCTTTACAAATTTGAGAATTTCTAGCTAAATTTAATGCCTTATCTAAGGTGGCGGTTATTATCTCTAATTCATCAGTAGAGATTTGGGCTTTGGTGCGTAAGGAGTTGGTAGATTCAATATTTATATTAGCACTAAATCTATCTGGGATAAACTCCACACTCTCATCAATAGTGCGACTAAATTTAAGCTCTTTATCACTAAATTGGTCTTGAGATAGAAATTTAGCATCAAATACTACACCAGCGACAAAAACGATAAGCACAGCCAAAGCAAAAAGCGACTTAATAAGAAGATTTAACATATTTATCCTTAAGAAGTAAATTTATCTTGTATTTTACAATTTTAAATGAAATATTTGGTTAAATTTGGTTTTATTGTTGATTTTATCTAGTATTGTTTAGAAAAGAGAAGCTATAGCGATTTTATTAATTATAGATATTTATTAAATTTCTTAAACTTTGCTTGGGTATCCTTTAGCGTGAAAATAACTGAAATGATATCAAATGAAAGCTTAAATTAATGCTAGATTGCGTTTTTAAGGGCTTTTTCATAGTTTTGAAAGCTTAAGAGAAAAGTGTTGAAAAGGGCAATTGGTGCCTAGGGGGAGACTTGAACTCCCGACCTCCGGCTTATGAGACCAGCGCTCTAACCAGCTGAGCTACCGAGGCACAACTAAAATATGGTGGCTCTAACAGGACTTGAACCTGTGACCCCCACCATGTCAAGGTGATGCTCTACCAACTGAGCTATAGAACCTTTTGAGCTAAAAAGATTGTGATTATACAAATTCAAGCCTTAAATTTGTATAAATTTTGGGCTTGAAGTGAAATTTTATCCTAAATTAGCCTTAACGAGCATAGCATATAGGATAACAAACATTATAATTGTCGGGATTTCATTATATAATCTAAAGAATTTTCCACTTTTTTTGCATCTATTTTCTTTAAATTGCTTTAAAAAATATCCAAGGCTAAAGTGATAAATCACCAGTAATACAACACAGAGTAATTTTATATGAAAATAGCCTTGCTTCATTAGTTCTGGTTTTGCATGGACTAAAATGGATAATCCAGTAACAATGGCAATAATCATCGCTATCCAGCCAATTCCATGAAATAGCTTTGATTCTTGAATTTTCACTACATCGCAAAAGCCGTTATTTGCGATATTTTCAGCGTGATAGACAAATAGCCTAGGCAGATAAAAAAGCATAGCCATCCACGATATAAAAGCAGCATAGTGCAACCATTTGATCCATAAATATGTTTGGAATTCCATATTTTCTCCTTAAATTTTTTGAAAGTCTAGCATATGATTTATAAATAAATTTAAATATTTTTTAAAATCATATCCTTTCTATTTATATACTCCTCATAGCTTATGGCTCCATTTTTATATAATTCATATAATTTTTCTATATTTTCTAATTTTTTGCTATCGCTAATGCTATGCTCTAAGGATATTATCTCATTTATCCTAGCTACCCAGCTATGTATCAAAAATAGATCAATAAGCCACCACACTAGCCAAATAGCTAAAAATACATACCCTATCAAAAATACCGCCGTAGCACTACCAAACCAAAATAGCCCAAGCTGTAAAAAGCCACTTGTAATTCTACCGCAATAAAATCTATGCCCGCTAAAAGTAGATAGAAAAAACCACAATAAATATGCTATATAGACATTACGACCCATTTATCTTTTTTTCCTTAGGATTAGTGATTGGATTAATATTATTGCTACGCCTAAATTTATCATCACATCAGCAAAATTAAACACAGCAAACTCAAACCACTTATGCCAAAATATATAATCAACCACCCCAGAGTGGATAAATCTATCTAAAATATTAGAACACCCACTGCCTAAAATCAAGCCAAAAGCCGTAGTATGCGATCTTAAAAGCTCTTTTTGCCCTAGTAGATAACCAAGCAAAAGAGTGATTAATCCTAGTTGGATATATTTTAAATTCGCTCCTAAAAACGCAAACATAGAAAATGCCACGCCTTTATTATAGATAAGCACCAGATCAATGAAGCTACCATAATATCTAAATCCGTGTAAAAATACCCACTTTATAAGCTGATCTATAGCAAAAACTATAGCAAAAGAGCCTAAAAATCGTAAAATTACCCTACTCATTTAAAGCTTTTATAAAGAATTTTTCCACCTCTTCCATCTTTTTACTAACTAGATACTCATCCTTGCCTTCAAGCAGTAATCTAATCAAATTTTCTGTCCCAGAGTAGCGAAATAGTGAGCGAATATGGAGCTTTTCTAACTCTTTTTCTAGCTCTTTTATCCCTTCTATCTCATCAAGTGGGCGTTTTTGAGAGATTTTTAAATTTAGTAGTTTTTGTGGGTATGGCTTGATTTTATCAAAAATTTCACTAGCTTTTTTGCCGCTTTTTAATAAAGAAGCACTAACTTGCAAAGCTGAAACCAAGCCATCTCCAGTTTTAGAAAAATCGCTAAAAATTATATGGCCGCTTTGTTCGCCACCAAAGTTTATCCCATGCTCTTTCATCATATTTAGCACATATTTATCCCCGACATTTGAGCGTTTTATGGCGATTTTTCGCTTATTTAAAAAGTCATCTAAAGCCGCATTACTCATCACAGTTGATACAATCGCTTTTTTGCTTAGCATATTATTTTCATCTAAATAGCTTGCAAGCATACCAAGAAGCGCATCTCCATCAACCACAGCTCCCCTTTCATCGACAACTACGAGTCTATCAGCATCTCCATCAAATGCAAACCCAATATCAGCCCTTAATCTCCTAACCTCCATTGCCAAAATTTCAGGATGTAAAGCACCGCAATTTTCATTGATATTAGATCCGTTTGGCTTGTCATTTAGCACGATTATTTCAGCGCCTAACTCGCTAAAAACCGTTGGAGCGACCTTGTATGCAGCGCCATTTGCCACATCTAAAACTACTCTTAATCCTTTTAATGTTAGCTCTTTTGGAAATGAATTTTTAATATGAACGATATAGCGACCTATAACATCATCAATTCTTTTAGCGCTACCGATATTTAGAGCGGTTTTTTGATTATTTTCTATTAAATTTGAATCAAAATATATATCTTCAATATCTTTTTCATCTGTTTCAGATAGCTTATTTCCACTACCATCAAAAAATTTAATCCCATTATCATAAAATGGATTATGGCTCGCACTTATCATTATACCAGCATCGCATCGCATATCTTCGGTTAAAAAAGCAATAGCTGGAGTTGGCATTGGACCAATCTGGACTACATCATACCCAACAGCCGTAAGTCCCGCTACAATAGCGGTTTCTATCATATAGCCACTTTTTCTTGTATCTTTGCCGACTAAAATTTTATTGGTCTTAGAGTGCTCTCTAAAGTATATTCCAGCTGCCATCGCTAGACGCATAGCCGTCATCGCATCTAGCTTTTTCCCAGCTAGACCTCTTACTCCATCAGTTCCAAATAGCTTCATTTTTCCCTCATTAGATAAATTTAATCGCAATTTTATCTAAAAATATTAAACTGATGAGAATGAAGGCAAATTTAATTAGATTAAAGGATACTTAAATTCAGTTTTGATTAATAATCATTTTGGTATAATTCCGAACTAAAATTATGAAAAAGGTATGTTATGGCAAATCATAAATCTGCTGAAAAAAGAGCAAGACAAACCATAAAAAGAACAGAAAGAAATAGATTTTACCGCACAAGATTAAAAAATTTGACAAAAGCGGTAAGAGTAGCAGTCGCTAATAATGATAAAGAAGCGGCTTTGGTAGCATTAAAAGATGTAAATAAGAGCTTTCATAGTTTTGTAAGTAAAGGCTTTCTTAAAAAAGAGACAGCTTCTAGAAAAGTTAGCCGCTTAGCAAAATTAGTAAATACATTAGCTGCATAAGCTAGTTTATGCTTGCGCAAAAACTCCGCCCATTCATAGATCGCTTTAGTGAAATAGAGAATTTACTAAGCGATCCAGCAGTTATCAACGATATTAATCGTATGACTGAACTCTCCAAAGAACAAAGAAATTTAGAACCAATCAAAGAAGCTAGTGATAGGTATTTAAGCATATTATCAAGCATTGAGGAAAATCGCGAACTTTTAGGCGATAGTGAGCTAGGGGAGCTTGCTAAAGATGAGCTTAAGACGCTTGAATCATCTCTTGAGAAGTTAGAAAATGAGATTAGGATTTTACTCATTCCAAAAGACCCAAATGATGATAAAAATATATTTTTAGAGCTTAGAGCTGGGACTGGCGGCGATGAGGCGGCCTTGTTCGTGGGGGATTTGGCAAATGCTTATATGCGTTATACCGAGCAAAGAGGGTATAAATTTGAGATTGTAAGCTCTAGCCAAGGAAGCGCTGGTGGGTTTAAAGAGATTATTTTGCTTATAAAGGGCGATGGTGCCTACTCAAGATTAAAATTCGAAGGTGGCACACATAGAGTTCAAAGGGTCCCAGAGACTGAAAGCCAAGGTAGAGTTCATACATCTGCTATTACCGTAGCGGTTATGCCTGAAGTTCAAGATAGCCAGATTATTATCAATGAAAACGACCTTAAAATAGATGTAATGCGTAGTAGCGGACATGGTGGTCAAAGTGTCAATACCACAGATTCGGCTGTTAGAATCACGCATAAACCAACTGGATTAGTAGTGGTAAATCAAGATGGCAAAAGTCAGCATAAAAATAAAGAGGCTGCGATGAAGGTTTTAAAAGCTAGACTTTATGAGATGCAAGAAAAAGAGCGTCTAGCAGCTCAAAGCCAAGAGCGTAAAGACCAAGTTGGGACTGGGGATAGAAGCGGTAGAATCCGCACTTATAACTATCCGCAAAATAGAATTAGTGACCACAGGATAAATTTGACACTTTATAGGCTTGATGTGATTATGGCTGGTGGGCTCTTTGATGAGATTATCGATCCATTAATAGCTGATTATCAAGCAAATGCTATAGCAAACGCTGGGTTATAATGGAACTTCTATTTTTAGCGATTGCACTCTCTATGGATAGTGCGGCGCTTAGCATCGCAAATGGTGCTAAGTGTGGAAATTTAAAATTACTTAAGATTATCAAAATTGCTTTTATTTATGGATTTTTTCAGGCTTTTATGCTGTTTATTGGCTATATTTTGGGGCTTGAGTTTATCAGATATGCAGAATTTATCGATCACTATATAGCATTTTGTATTTTGGTATTTTTGGGATTAAAGATGATTAAAGAGTCTAGAGATAGCGGAAATTTAGAGTGTAGTATAGATTTGAGTTTAAAATTATTAATCATCGGGGCAGTAGCTACTAGTATTGATGCCTTGGCTGTTGGTGTAGCACTTAGCTTTGAAGGTGGTAGTATTTTGCTTAGTCTAATCGCAGTTGGGGTAGTTTGTTTTATTATATGTATTGGGGCTGTTTATCTTGGTAAATATCTTGGTGAGGCCTTAGAGAGTAAGGCTTTGATTTTAGGTGGAGTTATTCTTATTGGGATTGGATTTAAAATTTTAATATCTCATCTTTTTGGGCTAGATATTTAGTTGATATACTCCATTTTTTATCTTTTTTATTACACGCTTTTGAGTTAGTAAATTTATAGTCTCTATGGCTGTTGGTTTGCTGATATTTAGCTCATCGCATAGCTCTTTTATAGTGTATTTAAATCTCTTATCATCATCTAAATTATTAGCTATAAATTCTATAATTTCTGATTTTTTCTCTCCTAAAATCATAGATACAATGCTTTTATATAACTCCATATTTTTGCCTATTTAGTTTATTATATCTAGGTTTTTATCATAAATGCTTGTTTGAATATCAAAAAATCCTAAAATAGTGTGAAAAATATTATCATGTGAGAAGCTATTATCTTTTATATTTTTTAAATTTTCTAGCTGATTTTTATCTTCTAGCCATAGCATTGCAGGGACTTTAGTTTGAAAATCTGGTGCTAAAAAGTATGGTGCTCCATGGAGATAAACCCCATTTTCTCCAAGGCTCTCGCCGTGGTCGCTTACATAGAATAAACCAGTTTGCATATCGCTTTGCTCTAGCATATCTACTATTTGGTTTATTATGTAATCTGTGTATAAAATTGTGTTATCATAGGTATTTACTATCTCTTGATAGGTGCAGTTTTTCAAAGTAGCTGTATCGCAAGTCGGGCTAAATTTAGCAAATTCTTTCGGATATCTTTTAAAATATGTTGGTCCGTGGCTACCTTGGAGATGGACGACTATTAGGCTACTATCTTTAGCATTTTGAATTTGGCTTTTTATCTCTTGTAGCATAACTCCATCATAGCTATCACCGCCAAAATCCTTAATATCATCTAAACGCGTACAGATACCTTTACACGATCCAGAGTTATTTCCTATCCAGCTTACTTTTACTCCAGCAGTTTTTAAGACATCTAGCACATTACTCATATTTGAAGCGGCATTGACTGAGAAATTATCTCTATTTAAATTTGAAAACATACAAGGCAAACTTATAGCAGTTGAAGTCCCACAAGAGCTAAATTTGGAAAAACTTAGCATTTCATTTGCTTTGGAGTACGGATTTGTATCGTTTATTTCATAGCCATTTAATGAGTAGTTTGCTGCTCTAGCAGTCTCTCCAGCTACAAATACAAATAGCATTTTTTGATCTGTTTGCATTGAGGCATCAAGCCCAATCTCCTTAAATTCAGCCTTTGGCGCTAGGGAATTTATATATTTATTTGCTGAGTATAAGGGATAAAAAGGGGTTGTGTAAAATCTTATTTGATTGTAAGTTCTAAAAAATGGAATGTAATCCTTACTCAAACTAGCAAAAATCACGCCAAAAAGTATGAGAGAAGTAGCACAGAGCAAACTTCTGTATTTTAGGGCTTTTAGTATATTTGTTTTGGTTATTTTTACTTTGATTATTAAAAATATAGCTATGGCGGCTAGGGCTACCCAAAATATCATATTTAAATTTAATAGGTCATTTACCTCTTTAGCGTCCGTTTGAAGTGCGTTTCTTATCATTTCGCTATCTATGATGACTGAGTAGGCATTCATAAAATACGCTCCGACAACGCCAATTATGGTTAAAAATATTGCTAAAGCCTTTGTGATATAGGGTAAAAATAGTAAGCTAAAAATAAAAACTACAAGAGAGAAAAATAGCACCGGCAAAGATAGTAATAAAATGGCATTATCTGTAAAGCCTACGCTATCAAAGGCAAATTCGAAAAATTTATAATTTAACGCTGTGATAAATAGTGCAAAATATATGATAAATTTATTTGAGCTCATTTAAATTTCCTTTAAAATAAAAGTTGGAATTATAAGCTTAGATTGTAATTTTATGATAAAGATATAGTTAATGATTGGAAAATATTTTAAATTTTGGATTATAATGGGATTAAAAAAGGGTGAAATGTGAAACTGATTTCGTGGAATGTAAATGGACTTAGGGCGGTTATAAATAAAGATGCTTTTTCGTGGCTTAGTGAGTATAAGCCAGATTTTCTAGCTCTTCAAGAGATAAAGGCAAGCGAGGATAAAATCCCAGCTCAAATATACAATCTAGGATTTGAAAATATATCTGTAAATTCAGCCAAAAGGGCTGGGTATTCAGGCGTGATGAGCTTGTCGAATTTAAAATCAACTAATCTAAAATCGCAGTTTTTTGATGATGATGAGGGTAGGGTTTTAGAGCATAGATTTGATAATATCCATCTTTTTAATATATATTTTCCAAATGGTCAGCAAGGCGATGAGAGACTAGCGTATAAGATGGATTTTTATGATAAATTTCTAGCTTATATCAAGGCTTTGGTTGGTGATGGTAAGGGGGTGATATTTTGTGGCGATGTAAATACCGCTCACAGAGAAATTGATCTAAAAAACCCAAAGGCTAACTCTAAAACAAGCGGATTTTTGCCATGTGAAAGGGAGTGGATAGATAGGGTTTTAGACGCTGGATTTATCGATACTTTTAGGTTTATAAATGGCGATAAGAAGGATGTGTATTCTTGGTGGAGCTATAGGTTTAATTCAAGGGCTAAAAATGTAGGTTGGCGGATTGATTATTTTTTCATCAGTTCAAATTTAAAAGATAAGCTAAAAGATGCTTTTATACTTGATGGTATAGAGGGTAGCGATCACGCCCCTGTAGGCATCGAGATAGATTTGTAAAATAAAGGGGAATTTATGGATAGTGTAGTTGTAGTAATAGATATGCAAACTAAGCTTTTAAATGTGATGAGTGATAAAAATTTGGTGGCTAATAGCGTTAAATTTCTAAAAATAGCAAATGAATTAGGGCTAAAAATAATCGCTACGCAGCAGTATAAAAAAGGTCTTGGCGACAGTGATGAGCAGATACTAAATTTAATAAACTCTAAGATATTTGATAAGTTAGAATTCTCAGCTTTTAACTCTATAAAAGATGAAATCTTAGGCTATAAAAGTGTGATTTTAATCGGCGTAGAGGCTCATATCTGCGTGTATCAAACGGCTTTAGATCTTATCAAAAACGGCTTTAGCGTAACGCTGATTGATGAGTGTATAGGAAGTAGAGATCCGCAAAATAAGGTTTTAGCCTATTTGAATTTAAAAGAAGCCAAGGTAAAATCAATTGAGATGGTAGCCTTTGAATTACTCCAAAGTGCCACTCACCCAAGCTTTAAGGCTATTTCAAATTTAATAAAATAGCCTTACTCCATATCGTAGCTATCCTCTTCGTCCTCATCATCGTATGAGTAGTCGTTTTCATCATAGTTGTAGCTACGAGATCTATCCTTGTAGCTATCTTCGTAATCATCGTAATTGAGATTTTCATCTAGTTCATCATCATATATATCAGACACTTTTTTCTCCTTTGTGAATTTGAATTTCTGGTATGGATTCTATATATAAACTTCTGCTTGGGAAGGCAAAGCTCGCATCATCATATCGCTCTATTATCTCTATTATTTTAAGCATTACATCCTCTTTGGTGGCTAAGTATTCGCCCCAAATCACGCTTTTGCTAAAGCAGTATATCAAGATATTTATGGAGTTATCGCCAAATTCATCAAGCACGACAAAAAGATTACTTTTATACCCATCTAAGTCATCTACAGAGACCATATTTTGGCGATATTTTATCCGTGCGTCATTGCTATTTAAGGCACTATCTATACCGCTTTTAGCGATTCCTTCGTGGTTTAAAAGCATATTTCTTATATCATTTATGCAGTTTTGAATGCTTTGTTTGGAAGTTGTGTAGCTTAGACCTACTTGCATTTTGATCTGGCGGCCTATCTTTCTGCGATTCCAGTTTTTGATACTTTCGCTCATAATTTTGGAATTTGGCACAAATACTAAAGCATTGTCAAATGTCCTAATAGTTGTCTTTCTAAGCCCTATCTCAACCACCGTTCCTTCAATCCCACCACAAACAATCCAATCTCCTTGACTAAATGAGCTATCAAAAAGAAGCAAAATAGAGGCAAAAAAGTTGGCTATTATATCTTTTGTTGCTAATGCTACAGCTAGTCCGCCAATACCAAGAGAGGCGATAATCGTGCTAATATCAAAGCCAATTTTGCTTAAAATTACCAAAATTGTAATGATAATTACGATGAAATATAAGACTTTAATTATGAGATTTACCACCTCTTTGCGACCTGATTTTTGGGCGATTTTTGATAAGATGATAATCCCATACCCATCAAGTACTCCTATCACAAACCACGCTATAACCATGCTATAAGCAATATCAAAGTAGTTTTTCATCTCTATGCTTATGGTGGAAGGATAGTAGGCGATGATGAGAGATAAATTTAGTGCATATATGATAAAAAATATCACAACAGGTAGCTTGATGGCTGCTACGAATTGCTCTTTGAGCTCATTATTTGCATTTCTTGATCGAGATAAGATAGCGATAAGTATCCTATAAAGCAAAAGCGAAGCCACCCTTGGTAAGAGTATAAAAAATATACAAACTAAGGATATAATAGTGATTTTGCCTATATTTATGGATTTGGATTGTAAATTTACAGCCATATTTATCTTGTTGATTATATTTTGTAAATTTAGGCTAGTTAGCACAAAATTGCTATCAAAAAGCTCAGAATTATCTTTTAAATAATTTAGTATTTCGCTATATGTTTGACGCTTTATCTCAAGCGTGGTTAGCTCATTGGCGATATTTTGGCTATTTGGATCTTGGCTTATTGATTTTAACTCTTGATAGTTGGAGATTTGAATTTGAGTTATGGCATCGATTATGGCCTCATCTGGGGTTTTGCTATAATCTTTAAAAGCTTGAGATATTTGCGATAGCGACCAGTAGTAAATTTTATCTAAATTAGCAGAGGCTAGTGATATTTGCGTTTGAATGAAGTGAGTAGAGTTAGCTTGGTATCTTTTTAACTCCTCATTTAGTGCTCTTATGTATGAATTTATGTGGGTTTGATTAAAATCATTGCTACTAGTGATGAGTGCTGGCAAGCTTTTGATTAGGCTATTTTTCTCATTTTCTAGGATTGAAATCTCATCATTTGTGCTAGCATTTTGCTCTTTTATTATGGTTAATTGCGAATTTAGCGATATAATCTTATTGTTTACATCACTTAGCTGATTTGCAAGTAAAAGATTGCAAAATAAATTAAAAATCAGTAAAAATTTGAGAGTAAATTTCTTCATAGTTTATGCTCTTTTCTAATAGTTTAAAGCTTTTTGTAGCGTCATCGTAGTTGTATAATTCCCCAGTTTCTATGATATAGTGCCAGCCATATAGCTTTAACTCTTTAGCTTTTAGCTTATCTATCACGCCTGGGAAGGTCATAATATTTTGGAGTGAGTTTATGATATTTAGCCTTTCAGTTACCCAAGCTCTTTTGGCTGGAGTTATATCTTTATCTTTTAAAACCTCTTTTTTAATATCCTCAATTATCAAAAGCCACTTTTTAACAACTGGCGTACTCTTTAATTTATCATCGCTTTGATATAGTGCTTCGCAGCCACCGCAGTTGCTATGACCGCATACTATTATATTTTTAATCCCTAAAGTATTTATAGCATACTCAATGGCCGCTGTAGTGGCTAAAAACTCATCTACTAGCCTATATTGTGGGACGATATTTGCGATATTTCGCACGACAAATAGCTCACCTGGCAAGGTGTTGGTGATTAAATTTGGTACCACTCTAGAGTCAGAACATCCGATAAATAGCGTATGTGGCGTCTGCTTATTACCTAGATGTTCAAATAGCTCTTTATGCTCTATGAAGTTTTCTTCCATAAATTTAACTGCGCCATTTATTATATTATTATGCAAATTTACTCCTATTATTCTATATTATTTGGCAATACTGGTCTAGCTAGTAAGTAGCCTTGTGCGTAGTCTATACCAACTTCTTTGATAATGTCTAAGATTTGTGGAGTAGAGACAAACTCAGCCACGGTCTCATAGCCTTGCCTTTTGGCAAATTCGACAATGGTTGTTACGATACTTTTGGCATTTTTATCAAATGGCAATTTAGAGATGATAGAGCCATCAATTTTGATATAATCTATATTTAATTCAAGCATTCTATAGTAGTTTGAGTATCCACTACCAAAGTCATCAAGGCTAAGTTTGCAACCATAATTTTTAATCTCTTGGATAAATGGATTTATAGCATTATAGTCATCTATGCCTTCGCTTTCTAAGATTTCTATAGTGAGATTTTGCGGGTTTTGGCATAGGCTAAGCTTTTGTAAAAATAGATTTTTAATCGGCTCATTTAGTATATCTACACTTGAGAGATTTATAGAAAATCTCTTTTTATCGCCAAATCTCTCTAATAGCTCAAAAGCTCTATTAATAACTTGCTTTGTAAGTGCTAGATATAGCGAAGTTAGCTTGGCTACGCTTAAAAATTCATTTGGGTAGTGGATTTGATTTTGCTGGTCTAAAATACGGATTAAAATCTCATATGAGCTAATTGTAGGCTTGGAATTTCTAATATCAAAAATCCCTTGACACTCGACAATTACTCTATTTTCATTTAATGCATATTGGATTAATCTTGTTATTGTGGCGTTTTTTTGATAGCTTTTTTCTATTATATTATCATGGTTGTAAAAGCTAAAGCTTAGCTCTTTTTCTTTTGCTTCTTGTGCGGCTAGAATGCCTTGGGTTAGTCTGGTTAAATTTGGTTTATCGCTGTTAGAGCTTATACCCATTGTGATTGAGATATTTGGTAAGATTTCAAATCCACCATCTGTTTGGATTGTAATGTTTTTGGATTTAAAATACTCTAAAATATATTTTATATCTTTTTTGATATTATCGCCCTTATACCATATGCAAAACTCATCAAGTTGCATTCTATAGGCTATAGCGTCAATTTTATATGTGCTAATGGCAAGTTTTATAGAGTTTGCAATGGCTATAAATATCATATCGATAAAGTCTGAACGATAAAAAAATCTTAAATTTGCAAAGTCTGTAATCATCATATAAATCAATACACCATCTTGATTATTTTTGATAGCGTCATTTAGTGCAGAGAGGTTTTTTAATCCAGTTAGATTATCTATAATTGAGCTTTCTTGAAGCTGTGAATTTCTAAAATTTAGCTCTTTTTTTATCAGTCTTTCTTTGGTTATATCTTGTTTTAAAATTATAGCGCCATTTATATCATTAAATTCATCTAGCATTGGGATTGCGACTATATTTTCATAGATTAGTATCCCATCATTTGATTTGCTGACAAACTCATCATAGCATTTGATCTCTTTACTTTGGCTAACTTCATCAAATATATCAATCCCTTGCATATTCATATTTAGTGAGCTTAGCTCCTTGCCAATTATGCTTTGAGCACTAAAGCTAGAGGCATTTACAAATGCATTATTAACGCTAGAGATTTTGCCGAATTTATCTAGGATTATTACTTGATTTGGATTGCTATCAATTAGATGTCTTAGCTGTTTTAATTTGAGTTTATTCTCTTTATTTTGTAGGTTTAAAACCCCATTTTTAGCCACTGCGAGTATAACTATGATAAGTAAAAATACCGAGCTACCAATGAGAGCATATAAAGCAGAATTGAAATACTCAATTGAGATTTTTATAAGCTCTTGAATTTGTCTTTGAATATGCATATTATAATTTTGAATTTGTAAATTTGGAATGGTGATTAGATTATCATTGACATGTTGGATCATGCTTAAAAATTGATAATCAAATGGCGATTGCTCTTGAGCGATTAGTTTAGTTAGATATATATCAAACGAATCTCTATCAAATTCATCTATAAATCTTGAGTTCATCAGCAACGCGTAGGCATTACTCATCTCTTTGATATTTGTAGTTTTTGATAAATTTTGATTTAGCTCTATTAAGCATTTAGATATATCTTGACGGATTACATAGTAGTTTCTGATTATATCGGTTTGCTTTTTGATTTTGGCGTTTAAATTCTCTAAAAACAATATATGATCTAGCTTATAAAATAGTTTTGTGGTGATAAAATTTGAGCTGATTTTATCTAATATTGCATTGATTTTGGTAATGCTATCTTCGCTTTCTTCTATGGTTGTGTGAATGCTTTGTAGGTCAATTTGTAAAAATAGCTCTTGATTTAGCCTTTTAAGCTCGGCAAAATCATATAATCTCTCCTCTGTTTTGAGTAAAACTCTACCAGTTTCTATAATAAAATATAGACACGCAAGTGCGAAAAATAGCATTATAAATTTTAAAATATTTACCTTCAAAATACCATAACTTTCACGCAAGTAGTGATATTTTCAGTGATTTCATCACCATTTGCTAGGTTTTTTATCTTATTTTTTATCTCATCTTTTGTGTAATTTTGTCTGCTTATTTCTAAATGCCAAGCTAGATTTTCTACCATATCGTCTATGCTTCTTGTTACACTTCT
The DNA here is from genome assembly GCF_002139855.1 of Campylobacter porcelli. NCBI lineage: Bacteria > Pseudomonadati > Campylobacterota > Epsilonproteobacteria > Campylobacterales > Campylobacteraceae > Campylobacter > Campylobacter porcelli. The sequence goes on along the minus strand of NZ_CP018789.1, from coordinate 1,434,816 downwards.
ATTTTCATTTATGATTTTGGATTTAAATTTAATATTTTTAGAGATTAAAAACTGCTCTAATATAGCCATAGGCGTTGCCATATCAGCTTTACAATCCATAAAAAGCTCTAATAAATTTGATCTTCTAGGCTTTAGCCAATTCATATATATATGCTTATTAGCAAGGTTATAAAATATCTCAAAATCCTCATAGCTTTTAAGTGCTGGGGACATAGTCAAAAATCCTATATCAAATTTACTATTTTTAATATCATTTATCGTGCCATTAAGGGTTTGAATATTGGATATATTATGCTCTTTAGCACTTAATATTAAAATCTCTAGCATCGCATCACTAATATCTAATGCCAAAACGCTTTTACACATTTTAGCTAAATGCAAGCTATACACTCCAGTTCCAGCACCTATATCTATAACGCTCTTGCTGCTAAAATCCACGCCACACTCATTTAAAAAGGCGAAAAATTCAGCCTCAAATGGACGCATAATAGGGCTAAACCTAGGATATGTTTTGGACTTTTTATTCCAAATATCTTGCATATATACTACCTTGGGATTATTTTACTAAATTCTATCAAGTTTTTCTTTAAATAAATTTAAGTCAAATCAGATATAATTTTAAACTCAAATTTCTAGGAGAAATGTAAAATTGCTTATCTTAAAAGTGCATTTATGAAAATCAAAATTGAAAACTTAAGCTTTGGCTATGATGATGGCTATATATTTGAGAATTTAAATTTTAGCTACGATAGTAAAGATTTTTTAGCTATTATTGGCCCTAATGGCGGTGGAAAAAGCACCCTTTTGCGTCTAATGCTTGGCATTTTAGAGCCTAAATCTGGCAAGATTAGCATAGATTCAAAGCCACCAAAATTAGCAAAAGAGCTAATAGGCTATGTCCCGCAATACATACCGGTAAATAAGAGCTTTCCGATGAGCGTTTTGGAGGTGGTATTAATGGGAAGGCTAAGTGGTGGATTGTTTAAATTTTACTCAAAAGCTGATAAAAATATGGCTATACAGGCTTTGGATATGGTCGGTATGAGGGAGTTTAGCTCTAGGGGCATTGGTGCATTAAGTGGGGGGCAAAGACAAAGAGTATATATAGCAAGAGCTTTGGTAAGTGGGGCTAGAATTTTAATGCTAGATGAGCCAACAGCTAGTATAGATACGCAAGGTCAGGCTCAAATTTACACCGCATTAAAAGAGATAAATCAAGCAAATGTCGGCGTTATCGCCATCAGCCACGATATTAATATGGCTATTAATTTTGCTTCTAAGGTCGCTTATATAAATAGCGGTAGCGTCGTGCTTCATGATATTTCAAATTTAGATAATAGAGATTTTATAAGCCATCTTAGCAAGGATCATACGCATTTTTGTGATGTTGAGCTAGCGCTTAATAGCTGTGGTTGTGCTTCGCATAAGGATTGATGGTGGAAATTTTAAGCTTTAGTTTTATGCAAAATGCCTTATGGGCTGGAGTTTTAGTTAGTGTAGCTTGTGGGGTGATTGGCTCATTAATTGTGATAAATAAGATGACATTTATCGCTGGAGGTGTGGCTCATGGGGCTTATGGCGGGATAGGTATCGCATTTTTCTTAGGTGCTTCTCCGCTTTTTGGTGCGGCTGGATTTGCTGTGGCTATAGGGCTTTTAATAGCCTTTATCAGCGGACAAAATCGTGATAGGATAGATAGCGTAATTGGTGCTATTTGGGCGTTTGGTATGGCTGTGGGGATTATTTTTGTAGATCTTAGCCCTGGGTATAATGCTGATTTGATGAGCTATTTGTTTGGTTCTATTTTGGCTGTAAGCACAGAAGATCTTATATTTATGAGTGTTTTGGATACTGTTTTTGTATTATTTGCACTGCTTTTTTATACTCAAATTTGTGCTTTTTGTTTTGATAGTGAATTTGCTAAGCTTCGTGGGGTAAATGTCAGCTTCTTATACTATTTGATGAGTGCTCTTATCGCACTTTGCGTGGTTAGTACTATTAGGGTTGTGGGGCTGATTTTGGTGATTGCTTTGCTTAGCATTCCGCCATATATAGCTGAGAAATTTAGCCCAAATTTGGCTATAATGATGATTTTATCAGCTATTTTATCAGCTATTTTTATATTTTGCGGATTGATACTTAGCTACTATTTTAACCTAACAAGTGGAGCTAGTATAATCGCAGTTGCTACCATAATATTTTTTATTGTGGAGCTTTGTAAAAGAAGATAGATTATATCTTCTCTATCATCTCTTTTAGTGATTTATCATCTAGCCACTGGGCGTTATTATCAGAGCGATACTCAAATTCGCTACTAACTCTATAGCCTTTTTCTCCAAGTTTATTAATAGCAAAATTAGCCTGTTTATCATAGAATTTAATAGAAGGCGTGATAACATAGTGATCGCTAAATTCCAAGCTATGCAAGGCATCATCAGCGCTTATCATCATCTCATGGAGCTTCTCTCCTGGTCTAATGCCAATTATATTAATTGGCAAATTTGGCGCTAAAGTGGCAGCTAAATCTGTGATTTTCATAGATGGAATTTTAGGGATAAATAGCTCCCCACCTTGCATTCTAGCAAAGTTTTTAAGGACAAATTTAACCCCATCTTCAAGCGTAATCCAAAATCTAGTCATTCTCTCATCAGTAATTGGCAGCTCTTTTGCCCCATTTGCTATTAATTTTTTAAATAGCGGCACCACCGAGCCTCTAGAGCCAACGACATTACCATATCTAACGACGCTAAATCTAGTTGGCCCTGGACCTACTATATTATTTGCCGCTATAAATAGCTTATCGCTAGCTAGTTTGGTAGCACCATATAAATTTACAGGATTACACGCTTTATCGGTGCTTAGTGCAATTACCTTTTCTACTCCATTTTTAAGGGCGGCATTTATGACATTTTGTGCGCCGTGGATATTGGTTTTTATACACTCCATTGGGTTATACTCAGCTATTGGCACATGCTTCATAGCAGCGGCATGGATTACAAAATCAACCCCATTCATAGCAGTGTTTAATCTACTCTCATCTCTTACATCGCCGATGAAATAACGCATGGATGGGCTATTAAATTCCTGAGCCATCTCATATTGTTTTAACTCATCTCGTGAGTAGATTATTATCTTATTTGGCTTGTAATTTTCTAATAAAATTTTAGTATATTTTTTGCCAAAACTGCCCGTTCCACCGGTTATTAGAATGTTTTTATTATTAAACACAGCTTAGCTCCAAATTAATGCATTTTAATAGGTATAACTTTTTTAACTGGGATATTTTTTAATTCATATGTTTTGCCATCGCTAAAAGTTAAATTTAAATCGACATTTCCATCATTTATATCTCTTTTTAAGCCCAAAAACATAACATGCAAACCACCTGGTTTTAGCTCAACTTTAGAGTTAGCTGGTATCTTAATGCTTGGGATTTGAATCATCTTTTTCATGCCATCTTCTGTGATATGAGTGTGAAGCTCGGTAGCTTTGCTTATATTGCTACTAGCTGAAATTAGCTCAATATCTTTTGAATCTTGATTTTCTATGCTCATAAAAGCGGCACTATTTTTCGCATTCGGCGGGGTATCTTTGATATATGAATTGGTAATTAAAATTTGAGCATTTACGCTAAGTGCAACTAGAGTTGAGGTAAATAAATATTTAAACATATTTTATCCTTTTTTGATTGAAGTGAGCTAAATTATACAAGAATTTAAATTAATTTTCAACCGATTTTGATATAATTTCAAGCTTAAAGATTTAATTAATTAAGGTTAAAATAGTGAAAAAATTACTCTTTTTATTGGTAGTATCAACATCTTTATTTAGCGGGGAGCTAGAGGAGTTATATCTTAAAGGTGGTATATCAGCAGTCCAAGATAAGATAGAGAAGAACTTACAAAGTGTGGAGTATTGGAGCGATAGCTTAAAAAATAAAGAGCTAAAATATGGCTATCACGATGATAAAAGCAGATTAATCATAGTAGCTGATAAAACTGCTAAGAATATATCTGTAAATCAATATGAAGATGGTAAATTAAAAGAGGTTAAAAATAGCGAGATAATCACTGGTTTAATGGGCGAAAAGCTATTAGAAGGGGATCTGAAAACCCCAGTTGGTGTATATGATATAACACGCAGATTTACTCCGCCTACTACATATTATGGGCCGGTTGCTTTTAGCTTATCTTACCCAAATTTATATGATAAACTTCGCAAAAGAACAGGCTATGGCATATGGATTCATGGCTATCCTATGGAGAGCGATGTAAGGGAAAATGAGCTAGAGACCAAAGGCTGTATCGCTATGAAAAATGATATTTTAGAATCTTTTGAAGATATAGTGCAAAATAATTCAGCTATCGTGATAATAAGCGAAGATGGCAAACCAAAATCTAGCAGTCTTGATATAGCTGTGATATTTGCCCAGCTTTTTGCGTGGAAAGATGCTTGGACTAAGAGCGATTTGGATAGATATATGAGCTTTTATCATAATGATTTTCGACGCTTTGATGGTATGAAAATTGCAGAATTTACGCAGATGAAAAAGAGAGTATTTAGCAAAAATGAGAGCAAAATAATTGAATTTAAAAATTTCAATATAACACCATATCCAAACATAGATGGCAAGAATATATATCGCGTAAATTTTGATGAGAAATATAGAGCAGCCTCATATAATTTTGATGGGGATAAAACCTTATATGTAGAAGTGGCTGATAATAAGATGAAAATTTTAGTAGAGGAGTAGCTATGAGTGATGAAAAAGAGCTTGTAAAAAAGCAAATTGAGGAGTTTTTGGCCGCTAGGGGGAGATTTTTTGATGTTTTAGATGCAAGTGTGCCAAAGCAAGGCAATAGCACAGCCTTTGACTTTGATGCTTGTAAAGAGCCAAGCTTAAAAGCCTTATATAAAGAGTTTTACGCATATGATTATGCAGTAAGAAAGATGCTACCACATATATATAAAAAATTTGATTTGAGCTTTAATGTCTGAGATTTTACTCTCAAAAAGTGCTTATGAGCATAATTTAACTCAAATAGCCAAAAAAGTAGGCTCTAAAAAGCGAATTATCGCCGTTTTAAAAGATAACGCATATGGTCATGGGGCGCTCCTAATGGGCAAGATCGCTAGTGAATTTGGCATTGAAATAGCGTGTGTTAAAAGTGAGCTTGAAGCAAGGGAACTATCTAGATTATTTAAGAGCATTATAGTGCTTTCGCATTTACCAACTGGTGCTGAGAATGGCGAGTTTATCTATGCTATTAATGAGCTTAGGGCTTTAGAAAAGATAAGACCAAATAGCCAAATTCATCTTGCCATCGATACTTTAATGCATAGAAATGGTATAGACATTACTGAGATTGAAACTGCTATTAATATTATTAAAAAACGAAATTTGATATTAAAGGGTGCTTTTACTCATTTTAGAGCTAGCGATGAGCATAGTGGGGATTACTTTGTTCAAAAAGAGAATTTCAAACAAGCTAAAGATAAGATTAAAGAATTTTTTGATGGCGAGCTTATATTTCACTCTCACAACTCAGCTGCGATTGAGAGAAGCTCAGATATAGGTGATGAGTATGTGCGTGCTGGTATGGCTCAATTTGGATATTTTGGGTTTAATGAGAGCCTAGAGCTTAAAAAAGTCTTAAAGCTTTATGCCGATCGTGTAAGCTCAAGAGTCTTATATGCTGGTCAAAGTGTAGGTTATGGTGGCGCATTTACTGCTAAATATGATATGAATATCGCTACATATGATCTTGGCTATGGCGATGGGTTATTGCGATATAATGGCAATGGAGAGCTAAAATTAGCCAATGGAAATCCAATTTTAGGCAAAATGTCTATGGATAGCTTTAGCTCAATTGATGGTGGAGAGCGGATATGTGTATTAGATAATGCTGATATTTGGGCTGAGTTTTTTGGGACTATTAATTATGATATTTTAGTTAAGCTTAGTCCTATAATTAGTAGAAGGGTAGTGGAGTAAAATTAAAAATAATTAAATTGATTAAATTCTAGCCGACATTAAGTCGGCTAAATTCTATTATACATATCCTTGATCTATCATTGCATCAGCAACTTTTCTAAATCCAGCGATATTTGCTCCTAGAACAAGATTGCCTGGCACTCCAAATTCAACAGAAGTCTCATAACTAGCTTCAAAGATATTTGTCATAATGCGGTGAAGTTTGCTATCTACTTCATCAAAAGTCCATTTTTGCATACTTGCGTTTTGTGCCATCTCTAGCCCACTAGTAGCCACGCCACCAGCGTTTGCAGCCTTAGCTGGACCAAATAAGAAGTCTTTTTTGCTTAGCATAAAATCAATAGCTTCAAGTGTGCTAGGCATATTAGCACCTTCGCAAACCAAGCGACAACCATTATTATAAAGCGTTTTAATATCTTCTAAATTTAGCTCATTTTGAGTAGCACTTGGGAAGGCAGCATCACATGGAACGCTCCAAATACCATTTGTTCCAGCTTTATACTCGCTAACTGGAGTAAATTTCGCACTTGGTTTAGCAGCCGCATACTCGATAAGACCTTTTCTCTCTACCTCTTTAATGCGTTTTAATAGCTCGACATCTATACCTTCGCTATCATATATAAAGCCAGTTGAATCGCTTACTGTTATAGGAAGTGCGCCAAGTTGATATAGCTTTTGAGCTGTGTATATAGCCACATTTCCAGCACCACTTATTGAGCATTTTTTGCCCTCTAGGCTGCTATTTTGTTTTTTAAGCATCTCTTGAGCAAAATATACTGAGCCATATCCAGTAGCCTCTACCCTTACTAAGCTACCGCCCCAGTCTAGACCTTTACCAGTCAAAGCACCATCAAAGCGATTTGTTAATTTTTTATATTGACCAAACATATAGCCGATCTCACGACCACCAACGCCAATATCGCCAGCTGGGACATCTTTTACATCGCCGATTAATTTATATAATTCATTCATAAAAGCTTGACAAAATCTCATAATCTCGCCATCGCTTTTGCCTTTAGGGTCGAAATTAGCACCACCTTTGCCGCCACCCATATTAAGTCCAGTAAGCGAATTTTTAAAAATTTGCTCAAAACCAAGAAATTTGATTATATCTAAGCATACTGAAGGATGAAATCTCAAACCACCTTTATACGGGCCAAGAGCAGAGTTAAACTCTACACGATACCCAAAGTGTGAGCAAGGTTCATTTTTGTCATTCATGTATGTTACACGAAACATCGTAGTTCTCTCAGGCATTACAATGCGATCTATAATTTTGTGATCAAGATACTTTTTTTCTTTTTCTAAAAGTGGCTCTAAAGTATGTAAAACCTCTGTTGCTGCTTGTAAAAATGTTGTTTGACCAGGACTTGACTTTTTGATATTTTCAAGTGTTTGGTTGATATACTCATGTACTGACATCGTAACTCCTATTGTGAAAATGTTTGTAGTTGGATTATATTTAATTTATCTTAAATTTAATCTTAATATAGAAAAAGTTAGGATATTTTTTGTCTGTATTGTTACAAATTTACTCACTTTATGGCTGAAAATTATACTTTTTTGCTAGTGAAATAAACTTTTTTAGTGCTCGTTTTTCCTTAAATTTTATATTATAGCTAATATGCTCTAAATACCATAAAATCATATTTGGAGCGATATTTCTACTTTTTGAATATTCGTTGAGTATGTATTTTGGTATCTTTATTTTTTGCTTTAAGAATTGATTAATAATTTTTTTATACAAATTTTGATTTTTATTACAACAAAATAGCCCAAAAACAAAAGGCAATCCAGTTTTTTGCTGCCAAATCTCACCCATATCATAAAATTTATCCCTACCATCTTTTATATATTGCCTTAATGCTTCATCGCCTATTATCACCTCTCCATCTAGCTCTAAAATTTTGCTTAGCATATTTGAGCTTTTTGAAGCTGGATCTAGCATTTTAGCGCTATTTTTACGCACCAAAACGGATTTTACCGCACCATTAGAGCATATACCTAAATTTAGCTTTTTATATTTTGGATTTCTGCTTTCTATACTTGAGATGATGGCTGCGTCAATCTGCCTTTTATTTAAGGCTTGAGAGAGTTTAGCGGGGGTTCCTTTTTTAAATTCAATTGATTTTTTTACTTGATTGCTTAATGGATAGCGTTTTAAAAATACATGAAATGGGAGTAAATTTAGATAATCAATCTTGCCAAATAGCATATTTATACCTTTTATAATTTCTTGTATCTCCAGTGTTTTAAGCTCTGGATATAGCCTTTATGGCTTAAATTTTTATTAAATATATTGATTATACTCTAAATTCGCTTAATTTTAGAGTTTTAATCAAATAACTTCATTATAAAATATACTAAAAATATATTAAAATAATTTAATAGTTGCCGATTTACAAACAATATCTAAAATTCAAAAATAGTAGATAATCTAATTACTAAAGTAAATGCTATGTAGGATTTTTGGGATTCTAAGATATATATTATCAATAGAGCTATGTATCAAAGTGATATGTCGCTTGTTATAGATGGAAATTTGATAAATAAAATACTTTCAGATCTGTCTGGTGCTACAAATTATTTTGATAATGGTGAACTTAGAGTTTATGTAGATGGCAATAATAATGTTATAGTTGCCGATATTAGGGCATATTAATTAACTTTGGGCGATTAATTCGCCTAAAGCTTAACGCAAGAAAGGTTATAAAATGAATATTAGCTCACTATCATCAAATACATTTCAAATTCAAATTAATCAAAAATTGCCAAAAATAGAGCTAAATTTCGCTCAAACAGAGCAAATAAAACAAGATGAAAACACTGATAGATTTGGTAGAAAAATAGAGTATTATGATTATCATGCAGGATCTTACGGAGACATAAATATAGTCCAAAAATATCACACAAAAACACATACCAAAGAAGCAGCATTAGATGAATTTATCGCTAGACAAACAAAGAGTATTTTAGATGGTGCTTTGTATAATTCAACATTTGGTGTGTCAGATATAAAAGGTATATCAGAAGCAAAAGAACACACTGCGACCATAGAGAATGTTGAGTATCCAACATTTGATAGTGGATATTTTTTTAATGATAATTATTATAGATATGGTAAAATCCCACAAGAGTACTACCTAAACTCCTACGCAAACTCAAATTTAATTGATACTAAATTTGGTAAAGCAGAGCTATTTTTAGATTTAGCTGGAGATAATGATAGATTAGGGGTTGGAAGCTTTAGCTCAAATTCACAACTTTTTAGATTTGATAGTGATGGAAATGGATTTGTAGATAAAAATGATGACTACTTCGATAAATTAAAAATAAGAGCTTATGATAAAGATGGAAATGAGATTATCAAAAAACTCAGCGAAGTAGTTGATAGTATAAATTTAAAAGATTTTATAGATAGCAAGAGCAATGCCTTAAAAAAACTTGAAGCTCAAAAAGATAATTATGGAACGATAGAAGGTTATGAACGCTCTTTAGAATTGCTAAAAGATTATAATCCATACTCTATTTTTAAAGCTGAAGTAAGATATGAGAGCCTTACTCAAAATGACTTAAACGAGCTTTCAAAACTAGCTGATGAAGATGGCTGGATAGATATAAATTCAAATTCAGGAGCTTTTAATGGATTACTTGGGATTGCTTATGCTAAGCAAGGGGTTGATGGGAATTATAGACTAGAAGAGTTATCTAGCTATCCACACACTACAAATTTTGGTTTTAATAATGTATTTGATAAAACAACCAAAGAGTACTATTGGCGAGATAGCGATAAAAACTCTTATCAAAATCAACAATACACTAGATTTATACAAAATAAGGATAATTTAATAGATGATAAAGATAAATTTTACCCAAAACCGCTTAGAATTTGGGCGTAAAATGGCTTTAGTATCTATTTACTATAAAAAAGTATTATTATAAAGATAAAAAATCCAAAAGGAAAAAAGATGAAAAAATATATATTTGCTCTTGCTTTGGCTCTACCTATGTTGGCACAAGATAAGGTAATTGATGTTTATAAGTCTCCAGTTTGTGGTTGTTGTGAGCTTTGGGAGAGCTATATGGAGAAAAATGGCTATAAAATCAACTCTTATGCTAAAGAGGATTTTATGAAAATCAAAGAGAGTCTAGATATCAAATCTCAGTATCAAAGTTGTCATACCGGCGTTATCGATGGCTATGCTATTGAGGGTCATGTGCCTAGTAGTGCTGTGGCTTGGCTACTAGAAAATAAACCTGATGGCGTGATAGGAATTTCAGCCCCTGGTATGCCTATGGGAAGTCCTGGAATGGAGCAAGGAGCACCAGAGAAATATCCAGTAATTTTAATGAAAAAAGATGGCTCAAGTGAGCTTTTTGGTTATTATATAGGCGATAAAAAGATTTAAATTTTTAGCAAATTTAAAGGCTTAAATATCAGTTATTTAAATGCTATTGATTTACTAAAAAGCCGATAAAAGCTATAAATTAGTAATTTAAATTGTATAAATTTGATTTTATTTTGAGTATAGCCATCAAATTTAGATGGCTATTATTAATTTTTTAATTAAAATAATTTTTTAAGCTTTTGTATGTAAGAGGCCTCATCAAACTCTTTTACCAATGCCACCCCATCTTCTACGGCAGCTTTTGCTACAGCTGGAGCAACTGTGAATAAAACTCTAGGATCAAATGGTTTTGGGATTATATAATCTTTGCCAAATTTAATTTCGCTTACATTATAGGCTTTACAAACTTCGCTAGAAACGCTCTCTTTAGCTAGTTTAGCTAGGGCTTGTGCGGCGGCAATTTTCATATTTTCAGTAATTTTTGTCGCTCTTACATCAAGTGCGCCACGAAAGATAAATGGAAAGCCTAAGACATTATTTACCTGATTTGGGTAGTCGCTTCTTCCTGTGCCTATTATAATATCATCTCTTATCGCATAGGCTACTTCTGGTCTAATTTCAGGTTCTGGATTAGCTAGAGCAAATATGATTGGGTTACTAGCCATGCTTTTTACCATATCGTGGCTTAGAAGTTTGGCTTTTGAAAGACCTAAAAACATATCAGCACCCCTTAATGCGTCGCTTAAAGTTCTATCATCTGTATCTATGGCAAATTCTCTTTTTTGCTCGGTTAAATCATCTCTTTTTGAGTGTATAACCCCCTTGCTATCGCACATAATTATATTTTTAACCCCTACGCTTTGATACATTTTCGCACACGCTATTCCGGCTGCTCCGCTACCGCTTACTACAACTTTAATCTTAGATATATCTTTTCCATTTATCTCTAAAGCATTAAGCAAGCCAGCAGTAGTGATGATGGCAGTGCCGTGCTGATCATCGTGCATAACTGGGATATTTACGCTCTCTTGGAGCTTTTTTTCTATATAAAAGCACTTTGGCGCAGCTATATCTTCTAAATTTATACCGCCAAAAGTTGGGGCTAGGGCTTTGCAGATTTCAACTATTTTATCTGGGTCTTTCTCACCAAGTTCAATATCAAAAGCATCTACATTGGCAAATTTTTTAAACAAAACAGATTTGCCCTCCATTACAGGCTTTCCAGCTACTGCACCGATATCGCCAAGGCCTAAAACCGCCGTGCTATCGGTGATTACTGCTACTAGGTTGCCTTTGTTTGTGTATTTATAGGATAGTTCGTTATCGTTATTTATCTCCATGCAAGGCTCAGCCACCCCTGGAGAGTATGCAAGGCTTAAATCTTCAGCGCTAACGCAAGGTTTTTTGACATTGATTTCTATCTTGCCACCTATATGATAGTCAAGAGCTTTTTGCTTTAAACTCATGGTATTTCCTTAAATTTAACTTTAAATTTTTAAATAATATTTAATTATAACCTAAATTTATTTGATAGGAGGTAAATACTTTAATAATAGATAAAATTTATTATTTAGGTGTTACTTTTTGTAAATTAAGCGGTAAATTTGGCTATTTTTAAAAAGCTAGAGCTTTTAACTCTAGCTTTGTCTATAGTGATTTTAGGAAGTTTTGTATTCTTAATTTTAACTCATCGAGTCCGATAAATTCAATAACTTCAAATATACTAGGGCTTACTGCACCGCCTGTTATTGCGATTCTGATTGGCTGGGCTAGATCTTTTAATTTTCTCTCTTTTTTGGCTAAAAATTCATTTACCATCTCTTCTATAGCCTTAGCGTCCATCTCTTGGCTTTTAATAAAATCAGCAAATTGGCTTAAAAGTAATTTATTATCATCATTTATAAATTTTTTCACAGCATTTTGGTCATAATCTGTTGGTTGATTGATGATAGCAAGAGCCGAAGCTTTTAGTTCTAAGAGAGTTTTTGAACGCTCCCTTAGCAAATCTAGGAGCATTTGACCTTTATCAATAGCTCTAAAATCTATCCCAAAATATAGCATATCATCTGCAAGTCTCTCAAATGGCAATGATTTTATATAGTGCGCATTTAGCCACTCTAATTTTGATTGATTGTATGTAGAGGCTGATTTGCTAAGATTATATGGGTCAAATAGCTCTATCATTTGGTGTAAGCTAAATATCTCATCATCGCCGTGGCTCCAGCCTAAACGCACAAGGAAATTTAAAAGTGCTTCAGGCAAATAACCCATATTTTTATACTCCATAACATCAGTAGCCCCGTGCCTTTTGCTTAGTTTAGCCCCATCACTTCCATTTATCATAGCCACATGGAAAAACTGCGGAATTTCAAACCCAAGAGCCTCATATAAGATAATTTGCTTTGGAGTGTTGCTTAGATGATCGTCCCCCCTAATGATATGCGAAACCCCCATAAGTGCATCATCTATAACTACACAAAAATTATATGTAGGCGACCCATCACTTCTAGCGATGATAAAATCATCTAGTATATCGCTACAATTAAATTTAATATCCCCTTTAACTCCATCTTTAAACTCAATCACTCCATCAAGCGGAGCCTTTATGCGAATTACAGGCTCAATTCCTTGTGGTGGAGTGCCAGTAAAATCTCTATATCTTCCATCATATTTTGGTCTTAATTTCTTAGCTTCAGCATCAGCTCTCATCTTTGCTAACTCATCTTGAGTTGTGTAGCATTTATAGGCTTTGCCACTTTCTAATAGTTGATTAATATATTTTTTATAAATATCAAATCTTTTTGATTGATACTCTACGCTTCCATCATAATCTAGCCCACACCAATTAAACGCCTCTCTAATAGCGATTGTAGCCTCTTGCGAGTTTCGCTTAAGATCGGTATCTTCAATGCGAAGAAGAAATTTGCCACCATTTTTACGAGCGTAAAGATAGTTATATAGTGCCGTTCTAAGTCCGCCAATGTGTAAAAATCCAGTTGGAGATGGAGCAAATCTTGTAGTTATCATTATGATTATCCTATTATTTATTGAAATTTGGATATAATTTTAGCTCAAATTTGCTTTAATAAAGGTTTGATTATGATAAAAAATTTAATTTTTGCTTTGCTATTTTTAGCCCTTAATGCTAGTGCTAGATATGTAGGTGGGCTAGTTGCGACTGTGGATAATGAGCCAATTACTACCTATGAGCTAAATAGCGTGATGAATAAAACAAAATTAAATAAAGATGAGGCGTTAAATTTATTAATAAGAGATAAGTTAGAGATAGCTCAAGTAAAAAAATTAAATATCACTGTGAGCGAATTTGAAATAGATCAAAAAATTGCTCAATTAGCCGCAGCTAATAATATGAGTGTTAATAGCTTTAAATCTGTGGTAAAATCAAGAGGCACGAGCGATGAGCAGCTTAGAGAGGATATGCAAATTTCGATAAAAAAAGAGAAGCTTTATGCGAGTATTTTAAATGCTCCAAACCAAAATATCACCCCACAAAACGCTAGGAGATTTTATGAGAATAATGCGGGGATGTTTTTGCGTTTTGATAGTATTAGCTTGATTCGCTATATCTCTAATGATAATGAAGCGTTAAATTTACAAGCTAAGGATTATAAAGCAGATATTAAAGGGGTGAAAAAGGAGCATTTAAATTTAAGCTCATCTAAGATCGCTCCAAATCTTATATATATCTTTAATAACACTCAAAATGGCGAATTTACCCCTATTTTAGAAAGCCCTGTTGGGTTAGAGAGATTTTATATCATATCTAAAAACGGATCAGTTTTACCGCCATTTGAAGCTGTGGAACAAGCCGTGGTAAATGCGATGATAGAGCAAGAAAGAGAGGCTGCTATGATGGATTATTTTAACAAGTTAAAGGCAAAAGCAAATATAAAATATATCCAAAAATAGTCTTAAATTTGTGTTTTCATTATATTTATTTTAGAGCTATTTTTGATCTTGCTATCATCTTTGAAAATAGCTCTTACTCTATCCATTCCAGTGTAAAACTCCTTCATCAAGCTAAGCCACAAATATCTGCCAAATTGGGTTGATTGGATTATATTATTTTGAATTTTAATAGCTTTAATTAGTTTTAATAATTTTAATTCTATATTTAGCATTTTTAAAAGATCTGTATTGTTTGTTTGATTAAATTTTGAAATATCGATAAAACCGCTAAAAATTTCAGTTAAAAATAGATATTTTATCCGCTCTTTTTTATTAAATTTACAATTTGCGATTATGGAGCTTTGGTGGTTTTGAATTTTGCTATTATACTCATTTAGGTTAAAAGCATTTATAAAAAGCTCCCCATTAAGAAAGCTAAATCCACCACTTCCTATCCCTAGATACTCGTGCTTTGAGCTGACATACTCATCATTTAAGGCTAATTTCTTTTTAGCATATGACCACGCATTACTCTTATAATAATCTTTAAAACTCTCTTCTATAATGGTGTAAAACTCATACTCATTGTCATTTTTACTTAGGCCAAGAGCAGAGGCGATTTTGTCTTTTGTAAGACTAGATTTCATCAGTGGGTAGAATGTGATTTGGTCTGCGTCAATGCTTTTGGCTAAATTTATATCATTAATTAACATATCTTTTGTTTGATTTGGGAAGTTAAATATCAGATCAATGCTAGTAATTGGCAATACATTAATAGCGTTTTTTAGCTTTGTGATTAGAGTTTGGCTTGAGCCAAATTTATCATACCTTCCAACTTTTTTTAAAATCTCATCATTAAAGCTTTGCACCCCAATACTTAGACGCTTAATTAACCCTTTAAAACGATTGAGATTTTGAATTTCAATGTGATTTGGGTCGCTTTCGCATGAAATTTCATCTATATTAAATAGCTTTTTGGCTAGCTCAAGTGTTTTTATAAGCTCACTTTCGTTTATTAAAGTTGTCCCGCCACCTACATACATAGAGTTGAATTTGTATCCTAATTTATAAATTTGCTCCATCTCTAAACGCAAATTTTTAAAATACTCCTTAGCCAAGCTCTCATCATAAGCGTATTTGTGAAATGAGCAATATGGACAAAAAGTATGGCAAAATGGCACATGAGCATATAGCATATAGTTTATATTTGGGTCTGGGGTTTTGGTCTGGTAATTTGGTAAAAGATCTAAATTTAGTTGAGATTTTAAGGATTTATTTAGAGAAAATTTAGCATATTTGATAGCTAAATTTTGGATTAAAAATAGAGATTTCATCTGCTATAACTCTTTAAATTTATTTAAACTGCAAATTATAGCAGAGATTTAAAAATTTAATACTATTTTAGCTTGATTATTTCAGAGATTATCTCTACTAGCTCCTCTTGACTATTTACATGTTCGATATTGATTAAGTATTTGCCATTTACTACAAAGCCTGGAGTTCCACTGATTTTAGCCACTTCTAGAGCTTGAGAGGTTAGCTTGGCATAGGCTTTGCCATCTTTTGAGTTAGCGTAGTCTATTATGGTTTTTACACTAGCATTTTGGACGCCATTTGCTTTTAGGATACTTGCGGCTCTTTGATAGAATTCTTCGCCATTTTTATATGATTTTTTATTTACAAAAGCATCTTCAAAAAAGCCTTTTAAAACTTGGTGAAAATTTGATTTTGCACTTAGAGTGCTTAGGTCATTTTTCTCATCTAGGCTTTTAGCATAGCCTAAAACATTGCTCATCTCAAAGCCAAATACACCCATTTGATGCACTTGCCACTCATCATATTTAAGATCTGGTAACATTTCAGATACAAATTTAAGCGTGCCATTTTTGAAGTGATTATAGCAGTGAATGCACCCATAGCTAAAGATCTCAATAACGCTATTTTGTGCATTATTAAATTCAGCCTGTTTTGGTAGTTTTATATACTCTTTGCCTTCAGTAATTGCGTTTGCACCAACAGCAAGTAGCAAAGAAAATGCTAAGAAAAGTTTTTTAAATTTCATTATTTACTCCTTTATTTTAGATTTTTAAAGCTTAGTGGAAGCTCTAAATTTAGCTCTTTTACAAGCTTAATTGTATTTTGTAACTCATCAATTGATTTGCTAACAACCCTAATCTCATCACCTCTAATAGACGCATTTACTTTGATTTTAGAATCTTTTATGGCTTTTGTGATCTTTTTAGCGTTATCGCTATCAAGGGTATCATTTAGCTTTAAAATAGATTTAATATTACCACCACTTGCGTTTTCTACGCTCTTTTGGCTTAGTGCAACTGGCGGAATTTCTCGCTTTATAAGTTTGCTTATTACAATATCTTTTAACGCTTCAATTTTAGAATCGCTTGAGCTAATGAGAGTTATGGTTTTATCCTTTTCATTTAGCTCAATTTCAGCCTTTAAACCCTTAAAGTCAAATCTATTAGCCACCTCTTTTTTAGCCGTTTCGAGGGCATTTTTGACTTCCATCATATTGACACTTGCACTTATATCAAAGCTATGCTCATCAGCCATTTTCACCCCTTTAAGAAATCTTCTATATTTTTAGCACTTAGCTCAATTAGTTTTTTTCTAGCCTCCACACTAGCCCAAGCAATATGCGGAGTAATCATCAATCTATCTTTATTTTTGACTTTTAATAAAGGGTGATTAGCTCTAATTGGCTCTTTTTCAAGCACATCAGTGATAAAATAAATCTTACGCTCATCGATTAAATTTGCGATTTTTTCCTCATCAACGATCCCGCCACGACCGCTATTTACGAGCATTGCTCCATCTTTTAACTCATCTAAAGCCTTAGCATTAAAAAGATTTTTTGTATTCTCATTAAGTGGTGCGTGAATGCTGATTATATCGCATTTTAAAACCTCTTCAAAGCTAACTCTTTTGAAATTTGGATTTGAGTTATTATTGCTTGTTGAGTAGTAGCAGACTTCACAACCAAAGGCTTGTGCTACCTTAGCCACTTCAAGACCAATCGTTCCAAGACCAACAACGCAAAATTTCTTATTACTAAGCTCAAATATCGGTCTATCTAAATTTACAAATATCGGACTTTTAGCCCAGCCATCGCTACTTTTACCATAATTTTCATAGTAGCTTGTGCTATTTCTAATGGCTAAAATATTAGCAAAAGTTTGTTGGACTACGCTATTAGTGGAGTAGCCAGCGACATTTTTTACTACTATATTTGCATTTTTAGCCGCTTCTAAATCTATATTATTTACACCAGTTGCCGTAACGCAAATTAATTTTAAATTTGTTTTTGCAATTACATCTTTTGTGATTAAAACCTTATTTGTTAGCACAATATCAGCACCTTGAAGTCTATCTATAGTCTGATTTTCATCAGTCATATCATAGCTGATAAACTCCCCAAATTTGCCAAATATGCTCTTTAAATCCACATCATTACCCAAGGTATTAGCATCTAAACATACTATTTTCATATTTTTCCTTTTAATGAGTTGGCATAAATATTAACATTTTTTTATTAATTAATAGCTATATTTATTGTTTAAATTTGCAAATATTATTAAATTTGCCGATTTACTTGGTAAAATATGCAAAATAAAAAAGGAAAATTATGGCAATCAGCCCCATCTCAAATGCGATTTATGTCAATCAAAATACTCCCGCAGCAGCTTCAGTTCAAAGTGATTTCCAATCAAAATTAGATATGCAAATGGCGATGAATGCCGCAGCTTCGGCTGAAAAGAAAAAAGAGGTAGAAGAGACTCGCCCCACTGAAGAGACCTATAAAATTGATCCAGAAAATGAGCATGAAAAGCAGACGCAAAAAGAGGATTTAAACGAGCAAAATCATAAGCGTAAACGCAGCGATGATGAGGTAGATGATGATAGCGAAGATGTTAAATTTCAAAAGCTTGATATAGTGGTGTGAGATGAGAATTTTTATTTTAGCGATTTTTTGTGTGGTTTTAAACGCAGGGAGTATCTCTAAGATTGATATAGTGGTCGCAAAGCGTGGAGCAATGGGGGCTTATATATATGGAAGTGATACAAATAGCGTTCAAGTAAGCTTTGAAGGGCAGATTATAAATAGTTGCCGTATAGATGGGATAAAAAACCCTTTAGATAGAGTGGTGCGTCAATGGGCGTTGCAGTGTAGGCTGCCAAATATGGCTGGAAAGGTGGAGATAAAATATTTTGATCTACATAATAAGCGTCAAAGTGTTTTTAAATTTATAGAATAAATTTGGTTTAATTTTAGCTAAAATTAGATAAAATCACAGCTTTTAAGGAAGGTTTTATGAGAAATAGAATTATGGTTGGCATAGCCTTATTTGTGGCGTTTTTGGTTATAGCGGTGCTAGATATTTTTTGGCTCAATTTCATAATTTTTGGTGCTATTTTAGCTTTAGCGGTGCTAGAGAGCTTAAATCTTTATAATCTTAAACAAAAATCTATAGTTGTGATTGCGGTGGTGTTTTTTACCTTACTTCCATTTGTTGGTGGGATACAAGATGTTTTTAAGATTATTATCTTAAATTTAGTTGTGGTAGCTAGTGTTTTAGCATATTCTAAAAATGAGAATTTAAAGCTTATTTTGCCTTTCATCTATCCAGTTGCGCCTATTTTTATACTATTTGCGATATATCAAAGTTATGGTGTTTCGGCGTTATTTTGGCTGATTTTTACTATTATTGCTAGTGATAGTGGGGCGTATTTTGTGGGAAAATTTTTTGGTAAGAGAAGTTTTAGCCCATCAAGCCCAAATAAGACGCTTGAGGGGGTATGTGGCGGATTGATTATAGGTATAATTTTTGGGATAATATCTGGGCTATTTTTAATGGATATTGCTTTTATTATCGTTGTTTTATGTAGTGTTGGGGTTGTGATTTTTGGTATATTTGGCGATCTGTTTGAGAGCTATTTAAAGCGTTTAGCTGGCGTTAAAGATAGCGGAGTGCTACTTGGAGAGCAAGGTGGAATTTTAGATAGAATTGATGGATATTTATTTGGCGTTTTAGCGATGTATATGGTGCTTATATGATAGTTCTTGGTAGTAGCGGGAGTATTGGTTTAAATGCTTTGAGATTAGCTAGAGAGCATAATTTAAAAGTAGAAGCCTTAGCTTGTAAAAGTAATTTAAAGGTTTTAAATTCGCAAATTAAAGAGTTTGCTCCAAAATTAGTATATATAGATGATGATAGCTTAAAACCTTTGGTTAATCATAAATTTGTCTTTAGCAAAAATGATGGAATAGAGAGCTTTTTAAAGGCGTGTAGTGATGAAATTGGAAGCACAAAGCTTATAAATGCTTTTGTAGGATTTGATGGATTAACTCCTAGTGTGCTAGGTTTAAAGCTTGGATTTGATTTAGCCTTAGCAAATAAAGAGAGCCTTGTAGTAGGTGGGCAATTTTTAGATTGTGCAAAAATCACTCCAATTGATAGTGAGCATTTTGGGCTTAAATTTCTATTAAAAGATCGCCCTAAAATCCATAGATTGATTATCACAGCAAGTGGTGGGGCGTTTTATAATCGCGATATTACTACCTTAAAAGATGTAAGTGTAGAAGATGCCCTAAAGCACCCAAATTGGAATATGGGGGCAAAGATTACCATCGATAGTGCCACGATGGTAAATAAGCTATTTGAGGTTATTGAGGCATTTTGGCTTTATGGATGTAAAAATATAGACGCCTATATAGAGACAAAATCTCTAATCCACGCATTAATCGAGTTCAAAGATGGCTCCACGACAGCTCATATCTCAAAGCCAGATATGAGATTAGCCATAGCTCATGCCATTGGTCTTGGCAATCAAAGGATAATTGAGAATTTAGATATTAAATTATTACAAAATATAACTTTTGAACTGGTTGATTTAGATAGATATAGGGCATTTAGCCTAAAAGATGAGTTATTAAAAAATCCTAAAATTGGTGCTATTATAAATGCGGCTAATGATGAGATTGTGGCTGGATTTTTGAGTAAGAAGGTTAAATTTAACTCCATTAGCGATGCGATTTTTGATGCTTTGGATAAATTTAGTAGCTTTAGATTAGATAGCTTAGAGAGCGTAGTTGAGATAAATAAAAAGGTAAAAGATTATATCAAAATTAGATATAATACCTAGATTTTACCAATTCTTAACAAAAAATTATTAAAATTATGAGAAAATTATAAGGAAATTGTATTGCGTAATCTTACTATATTTTTGACCATTTTTATCTTTTCTAGTTATGCTTATGGCGAGTTTTCTTTGATAAAACTTGGGGTTGATGATAATAATACCGTGCTTGTAACTGGCGGAATTCAAGGCGATGAGCCAGGTGGTTTTATGTCAGCGAATTTACTTGCTAGAAAATATGAGATTATATCTGGCTCTTTATATGTAGTCCCAAATTTAAATATGCCAAGTATTTTGAAAAAATCTCGCGGTGTAAATGGGGATATGAATAGAAAATTTGATAAAATTTCAGATAAAGATCCAGAAAAAGATGTTGTAGAGCAGATTAAATCCTTAGTCTTACAACCAAATATTAGTATGCTTGTGAATTTACATGATGGAAGTGGATTTTATCGCCCAAAATATATAAACCAAATGATGAATCCAAATCGCTGGGGAAATATAGTTATTATCGATCAATCTACCCTTGATGGTGCGTTATATGGCGATTTAGAACAAAATGCCAATAAAGTAGTAGATAGATTAAATAGCAAGATTTTAGACCCTAAGCATAAGTATCATCTTCGCAACACCCGCACCTCTGATGGGGATAAAGAGATGTTAAAGAGCTTATCATATTTTGCGATAAAAAATGGCAAATCCGCATATGCAAATGAGGCCAGTAAGAGCTTGCCAATTAATGAGAGGGTATATTATCATTTAATCGCAGTTGAGGAGTATTTAAAGTTAGCTGGGATAGAGTTTAAACGCGATTTTGAGCTAACCCCACAAGGAGTTAAAAAGGCCTTAGATGAGGATTTATCCGTGCTTGTGTGCGGTAAATTTCTATTTTATTTGCCAAAATCTAGGCTAGGATATATCCCGCTTTCTAGCGATGGTAAGCTTGATTTTGATTGTGATAATGCTCTTGTAGCACTTACAAAAACTCAAGGTATTTATAATATCCACTATGGCAATAATATTATCACTAGATTTACTCCTGAGTTTTTTGAATACTCAAATTTGATTGATGAGATTGGCATTAGAATTGATGATGATGAGCCTAAATTTGTTAAACTTGGTCAAAAAATTGTAGTCGATAGTAGTTTTATGATTATGCCAAAAGATGGAGTAAGGGCAAATATAATCGGATATGGCACCACTATATCAGATGAAAGCGGTATTAAAATAACCAAAGATATGATAAAATCACGCTTTTCAATGGATAAAAAGGAGCAAATTTATAGGGTTGAATTCTATGAAATGTGCGATGGTAAAGATAAATTTATTGGTATGATTTTAGTGGAGTTTGCTAAGTGATATTAGGGATTGAAAGTAGCTGTGATGATAGCTCTATAGCGCTTATGGGGTTGAATTTAGATCTTATTTATCATAAAAAGATAACCCAAGAGTTAGAACATAGCAAATATGGCGGTGTGGTTCCTGAATTAGCTGCAAGACTTCATACTGCTGCTTTACCAAATTTAATTAAAGAGATTAAGCCATATTTTAAGGATATTAAAGCCATTGCTGTAACAAATAGCCCAGGGCTTAGCGTTAGCCTTGTTAGCGGTGTTAGCGTGGCGAAGGCTTTAAGTATCGCTTTGAAGCTACCGCTTATTGAGATAAATCACCTAGTTGGTCATATATACTCGCTATTTTTAAACTCTCCTGCAAGGTTGCCTCTTGGAGTGCTTTTAGTAAGTGGTGGTCATACTATGGTTTTAGATATCAATGAAAATGGCGATATCGCTGTGCTTGTAGAAACTAGCGATGATAGTTTTGGCGAGAGCTTTGATAAGGTGGCTAAGATGATGGGGCTTGGCTATCCTGGTGGGGTGGCTATAGAGAATTTAGCTACAAAATCCACTAAAGATAGATATAAATTTACTATTCCATTAAAGGGGGATAGCCGTTTGGAATATAGCTTTTCTGGGTTGAAAAATCAAGTTAGAATAGAGATAGAAAAAAGCTTAACAAATGGCAATAAGGATTTTGCTGATATAGCATTTGGGTTTCAAAGGGCTGCTTGTGAGCATATAATAGATAAGCTTAGTAAGATTTGTAATCAAAGAAAATTTAGTAGCTTAGGCGTTGTAGGTGGGGCGAGTGCAAATAAATATTTAAGAGGTAGATTGCTTGAGATTTGTGATAAATTTGATATGAGTTTGCTCCTTGCTCCTATGGAGTTTTGTAGCGATAACGCAGTTATGATAGCAAGGGCTGGTGTAGAAAAATACCAAAAGGGAAATTTTATAAATTTAAATGATTTAAAAATCAGCCCACGCTCGAGTCTAAGCTCAATTTATTTATGATATAATTAAAGTTATGAGATATTTAGTTTTTTTCATATTTTTTTGCTCTTGTTTAAATGCCTTTACATTTAGCATTAATAGTGGAAAGCATAGTGGCAATCCCTACTATATAATACATCTTCAAGATGATAAGGAGATGATATGTGATGAGCGTAATAGCGAAGAGAATAAGATATATAGTTGTAAGGTATTTACTAAATTAAATCAGAATTTAAAAAACCAAGATTTGCCATTTGCTAAGATTAGCTTTCATCCTTTAGATGATGGATTTGTGGTAATAATTGAGCCTAAAATCACTTCTAGAATATTTAATGCTAATAATAGACTTTTTGACTCACAAAACTCTAAAGCCAATAAATCTAATCGCTCTAAGCACTTTACAATCAATATAAATAAGCAGTTAAATGAGCTAGATACAAGTTATATTAATGGGATTGAGTTTCCTATCAAATATCCAAATTTACTTCGCCCAAGCGTCGGTGCGTTGGATTTAAATAAAGAGCCAATTACTTATAATGAAAATGGGGATATGGGTATCTATCTTTTGATAAAGAGAAACTATGAACGGCAAAATTATAAAGAGGTGATATTTGAGAGTCAAAAAGCTATGAAATCCCACCCTGATAGTATATTTTTAGGGGAGTTTTTATTATACCAAATTCGCTCTATGGATAAGCTAATCAAAGAAGAAACCCAGTATCAAGCTATACAAAAGATGAACTCAAATATAATTGAATTAGCTAAGGTTTGGATGAGATTTAATGGCTCAGATAGGAATTATCCAGAAATTTTATATATTAATATGATGGCAAATCTTAGTAGCGATCTATTTGATGATGCGGAGTATATATTAGATATTTTAATAACCGAACACAGCAATGATACATGGACAAATCGTGCTATAATAGGCTATGCTGATCATCTAGTATCTCGTGGCAAATTAAATGACGCAATGAGATTTTACGAAGATGTTTTATATAGCTCAAATGATGTTGATGTGGCTAGTGAGGCATCATTTAAATTAGTTAAAATTTACCTATCGCAACAAAGATTTTCTGAAGCAGCCCAGTATATAGACAAGGTCGTAGTGGCAAATCCCAAATATATTATAAACGATAAGGGCTATAGTATGGAGGTTGCTGATGAGCTAAGGGTGAATAATCTATTTGATACAGCGGCTAAGATTTATAAAGTAGTTTTTGATGATTCTCATCTTCATGATGGATATTATGAGATTAGCCTTAGACGCCTTGGGACTACGCTAGTGCGTGGAGTAGAACCAGTAAGCTCATATGAGTATTTACAAAAGTATAAGCAAGAATTCCCAGATAATGAATTTAGTAGCGAGATAGAGTATGCACTTGATCGTCTGTTTTTTGATATGCCAGATATGAGTAGCGATGAGAAGCATGCGCATTATAATAAATTATTAGATAAATACCAAGGACAAGAACTAGCCAAAATAGCTCTCATCGCAGAAGTAAAGCTTAGCTTTGATGAGAAAAGATATAATGATATTTTAAATTTAAATAGCCTAATAGTTGATTTAAATCAAAGTGATATTACTGATATGATGAATACTTCTGCTTTAAATCTAGCAAATAGATATAACCAAAATTTGGATTGTTTAGATGTGGTTGGTTTAGTAGATAAGTATGAAATAGAGAATCAAATAGTAGATAAATTCAAATTATTTAACTGCTATTATAGAACAAAACGATACACGCAAGCCTATAACTTAGCTAATGAAAATATAAATGATCCAAATTTAAATAATAGAGTTGTTTGGCTAAATAATTTAACTAAGATTAATTATAAACTATCTCAATTTATTGCTGCTATAGATAGTAGTTTTAAGGCTGTAGAGCTTGCTAGTAAGGTGCCATATAGCGATCCAAGCGAGGCTATAATATATAGATTTTACTCACTTTTAAAATTAGATAGATTTGATGAAGCCACCTTGGCATTAAGGGCTGTGGAGGATAATAAGGGTATTGATATTATGCTGATTGAAGCTTATGACGCTGCTATGATTTATGCTAATGATAAGGGTAATAAACTAGCTAAAAACTACTCAAAAAAAGTTTTGGATCTACAAACTAAGTTAAATATCGATACATTTAGCCCAGAGGCAAATTTTATATATATTGATAATTTAGTGGCGGACTCGGAGCTATTAGAGGCTAAAAATATGGTTTTAGATCTCTTAAATAGAAATTTAAAACCACAAAATAGAGCTAGAGCCTTGCATACAATTGCGCAAATAGAGATCTCGCAAAACAACCCAAAAGCCGCTACCCCCTATATAAATGAGTGTTTAAATATCGCTCAAGATAGTCAGTGGAAAGCCCTATGTAATGAGCAAAAAAGATTAGTTGATGGAATTTGATATTTGAGCTAAAAAATTATCTAAATTTAAATTTTTACCATCAATTTTTATAGAGTTAAAGCTTTTATTAAAAGTTCTTTGTCGTTTGGCTAATTGCGTTGTGTGGATTGTGATTAAATTGCTAAGCTCATCTATATCTATTTTTCCATCAAGATACTCTTTAGTCTCTTTAAGACCTATGGAATTTAGCGGTTTTAACGCACTATTATAGCGTTTAAATAGATCCTTTGCCTCATCTATTAAGCCATTTTTAAGCATATTTTTGGTGCGAATTTTTATGCGTTCTATTAACTCAAATTTATCCCATACAAGCTCAAAAATAGTTAAATTTTTAATAACTGGCTCACCAGTATTAAGGCGTAGCCATTGAGATGGAATATTGCTAGTTTGAGCGTAAATTTGATACCATTTGCGTAGTCTAAATTTATCATTTTTGCTAAATTTAGCATAAAATTCCCCATCAATTTTCATTGCCAAATCCCAAATTTCATCATCACTTATCTCAATCTTTATTGGCTCAATTTTTGGTGCTAAGCCACTTAACATAGATTTGAGATAAAATCCACTTCCGCCGGTTATGATAAGTGGGATATTTTGGCTTTTTGCATAGGCTAAAGCGTGATTATACTCATTGATAAAATCCCCCACGCAAAACTCCATATCAGGGCTAACAAGATCAATCCCAAAGTGCCTTATAAGCTCTAATTCATCTTTTTTAGGCTTAGCACTTGCTATATCTATCTCTTTGTATAAACATAAAGAATCAAGGCTTAAAATCACCGCATTTAATCTCTGTGCTACATTGATAGCTAGGTCGCTTTTACCACTTGCGGTGGTGCCTATGATGGCAAATTGATAAAACATTTCACACTCTTTAATTTTTGATATTTTATCCAAACCAATGCCCTAATATGCTTAAAATCACTATTTTATCAATCAAAATTTAGATAAATTTCGCTAAAATACAAACCTTAAAAGGAAAAATATGGCAAAATTTATACAAATTTTAAAAGATATTAATGAATTAATCGTGTTTAAGCACTCTATTTTTGCCTTGCCGTTTATATTTGTAGCGATGATTGTGGCATCTAAAAGTGCGAATGACTCAATATGGTTTGGCTGGGAGCTATTGATTTTAGGTCTTTTGTGTGCTGTGAGTGCTAGGAATTTTGCTATGGCAGCAAACCGATATCTAGATAGAGATATTGATAAAGATAATCCCAGATGCGCCTCTCGCCCAAGCGTAGATGGTAGAATTGGTAGTGGGAATTTATTGATTTTTATCTGGATTAATGCTCTTATTTTTGTGATTGTGGCGTATTTTATCAATTCTCTTGCTTTTTGGCTTAGCTTTGTGATTTTAGCACTTCTTGGTGTTTATTCATATTTTAAGAGATTTTCAGCTTTAGCGCATATTATGCTTGGAGTTTGCCTTGGACTTTCGCCGATTGCTGGGGCGATTACTGTGTTGGCTGAAGTGCCTTTGTGGGCGCTTTTGATCTCATTTGGGGTTGTATTTTGGGTGGCTGGATTTGATATTTTATACTCACTTCAAGATATGGAGTATGATAAAAAGATGGGATTATTTAGCATTCCTAGCATTTATGGAGCAAAGGCCTCTATGTTTATTTGTGGGATTTTTCATTTTTTAACTATACTTTTTTGGTTGCTATTTGTAATTAGTGCTAATCTTGGATTTATAGCATTTTTAGGCGTGGTTGTAAGTGGGGTGATTTTATACTTTGAGCATAGGATTGTTAGGCGTGATTTTAGTAAGATAGATAGGGCATTTTTTACTCTTAATGGCTATTTGGGGATAATATTTTTTATTTTTGTATTGGTGAGTTTATGGTAGATTTTAGATTAATTAATGGGAGAGTTGAGATTAGCTTTGAGCCTGATGAAGAGTATGGATACGAGGCTGAATTTAACCAAAGTAGAAGTAGTATAGATGAGTGGCTTAGCCATGAAAAGGTGCGTGGAGAAGGTGAGAATAGCGATCCGCTTACAATAAAATTGCTTGTGGAGCTTTATAAAAAAGTAGATGAATTGTCAAATATTATTAAAAATCAGCATAATCCACCAAAGCCACTTAAATTTCACCACCAAACAAGCAAGATTGGGTATGAGGGATTTGAGTTTGATGATGAGTGTTTAGAAGTTGGGGTGATTTACTTCGCTAGAGTGAATTTACCACTATTTATAAAGCGTGAAGTTTTGATATATTTTAAAGCCGTTACGCCAAAATGTGCAAAAATTTTAAAAGTATCAAGAGGGAATGAAAAAGAGTGGAATGCCTTTGTGGCTGAGAGTGATAGATTAGAGATAAGAAAGGCAAAAAATAGTGAGCAATGAGATATTACTTTACATCGCTTTTATACTGCTTTTAGGCGTTTTTGGGGCAATTTTTTGGCTAAGGGATAAGCAGATAAATGCGAAATTTTCTAAATTTGAGTTGGCTATAGAGGGGCTTATTAAGGAGAATTATCAGCTAAAAAGGCAGATAAAAGAGATCCCAACCGCTGGGCCAATTATACAAAATGAGATAGATATGAATGAGATAAATAGCCAAATTGAGCTAAAAATCAGCGAAGGATTAACGCAGAAAATCTCCCCAATCTTACAAAATGTCCATATCATAGAACAAGCCGTAAATGAGATAAAAGATGAGCAACAAGAGAGACTTTATAGCTTAGAAGAACGCACTAAAAGCATAGGCAAGATCACTCCGCCAAGCTTTGAGGCAAATAATGAAAATAGGGTTGTTGAGATGTTTAGAGCTGGTAAGACTCCAGAGGCCATAGCTAGGGATTTGCAGCTTGGGGTAGGGCAGGTGACTATGATTTTGAAATTTAAAAAAGAGATATGATGTTAGTAGATAAATTTGGCAGAGTGATTGATTATTTGCGAATTTCAGTAACCCAGCTTTGTAATTTTAAGTGTAGATATTGTATGCCTGAAGATGGTGAGTTTAATAATATTGGAAGAAGCAATATTTTAAGCTATGAAGAGATGTTTGATTTTGTTAAAATTTGCCTTGATAATGGAGTTAAAAAGATTAGATTAACTGGCGGAGAGCCTTTAGTAAGAAGAGATATAGAGAAATTTGTAAAAATGATAAATGATTATAAGCCAGATCTTGATCTAGCAATGACGACAAATGGATACTATCTAAAACAAAAAGCTAAGGTGCTAAGAGAATCTGGATTAAAAAGATTAAATATCTCTCTTGATACTTTAGATGAGAAAAAGGCAAATTTCATAGCTAGAAAAGATGTTTTAAATCAAGTTTTAGATGGAATTAATGAGGCTGTAAAAGAGGGGTTTGGGATAAAGCTAAATAGCGTTGTGCTTAAAGGGATAAATGATAATGAGATTATAGATCTTTTGGAGTTTGCTAGGAGTAAAAACGCACAAATTAGATATATTGAATTTATGGAAAATACTCACGCAAGTAGTGATTTAAAAGGGCTTAGAAAGGATGATATTTTAGATATTTTATCTAAAAAATATAGCATAAAAGAGATCACCAAAAGCCCAAATAGCCCATCAAGCCTATTTGAGACTAGCGATGGGTATAAATTTGGCATTATAGATCCGCATAAGCATGATTTTTGTGCTAGTTGTAATAGGCTTAGATTAAGTGCTGATGGGCTTTTGATACCATGTTTATACTATGAAGATGGAAAGAGTATAAAAGAGGCTATGAGAAGTGGAGATTATGATAAGGCTAAGCAAATTTTAAAAGATGTCTTAGAGGCAAAGCCAGAGAAGAATAAATGGGAAAATGATGGCAAAGGTGAGATCTCAAGTAGGGCATTTTATCAAACTGGTGGTTAGAGATGGTTGAGGTTGTCGAGTATTTTAACTCTATTCAAGGAGAGGGTAAATTCCAAGGCAAAAACGCCTTTTTTATCCGTCTTGGTGGTTGTAATCTAAAATGTCAAGGCTTTGGCTCTAAGCTTATATCGCCTAAGAGTGGAGAGATTTTGCTAGGTTGTGATACCATTAGAGCAGCGCAATCATCGCATTTTGATTATGAGAAATTTGATTTTGAGCGTTTAAGTAGTCTTCTTTTTAGCCTAAAGCATAAGCCTTTGATCGTTATAACTGGCGGAGAGCCACTTTTATACCATAGTGATAGAGATCTGCTAAAATTTCTTGAATATGCTTTTAGCGTTGGATTTAGCATTCAGTTTGAGACAAATGGCACGATTGAGATTGATTTTACTAAATTTCCAATTTATAAAAAATGCACCTTCGCAGTGAGCGTAAAGCTATCTATAAGCGGTGAGCCACTACACAAAAGGGTTAATAAAAAGGCATTAAAATCGCTATTTAATAATGCTGATTGCTTTTATAAATTTGTAAGCACATCTAGGGATTTAGCTGAGATTAAAGATATTTTATCTATTCAAAATGGCGAAGTTTGGTGTATGCCACTGGCTAAAAACCAAGATGAATTAAACCAAAATGCCAAAAGTGTGGCGAGTTTTGCCATAGAAAATGGATTTAACTATAGCGATAGGTTGCATATTAGAATTTGGAATGATTTAGATGGAGTTTAGAGTATGATAATTAGGAAAATTTATGATTTTGAAAATGCTCATATAGTTAGATTTTGCAGCTCCAAGCGGTGCAAAGAGAGTATCCACGGCCATAGCTACAGGTGCGAGGTACTGCTTAAATCTGACTATTTAGACGCTGCTGGAATGGTGTATGATTTTGGTCTGATGAAGCAGCATATTAGAATGATTATTGATAGCTTTGATCATACTACCACGCTTTATGCTAATGATAATACTCAGTATAAAAATGATATGAAAAGGCACTCTAAGCGTTGGATAGAACTACCTTATAATCCAAGTGCTGAACATTTTAGCCGTGTGTTTTTTGTGCTTATTGATAGATTGCTTAATCAGTGCGTAATGCAAAATGGCGAAAAAGGCGTGGAGCTATATAGCATTATCGTTCATGAGACCGCTACAGGCTACGCACAATGCTTTAAAGAGGATGCTTATAGCCATAAAATGGGGATAATAAATTTAGATGATATAATCTTTAGCGATGGGATTAAGGCTGAATGGAGTGATTTTGACTTTTACGAAAAGCTCAAAAATGGTAGCAAATTTATAAATCCAAAGGAGTGCTAGTGAGAAGATTGGCTTTAATATCTTTGATAATTTTTAGTTTTTATGGTTGTGACAAAAAAGAGGTAAAAGAGAATTCAAATAACGCAATAGAGATCCCGCCACCAGATGTCCCAATAGCCAAAAGCGATGGCAACGCAAGTATAGATAGTGATTTCCCCCCTATGCCGGTGGTAGAATGATAGAGACATATGATATGAGCATTAGCTTGCATCTTGGATTTATCAAGATACTTTTGGGGCTATTGGTGCTTCATTTTGGGCTTGTATTTATCGGCGATACGACTAAATTTAGCTATATTAAGCGGCTTATGTATTTTTTACCCACATACTATCTATTTATGGCGTCTATATTTTTTACAGGTATGCTTAATTTGGCATTTTTACACTTTTCTATGAGCTTATCAATTTGGATAATGATTATCTGCTGGATAGCGCTCATTCCACTTGGGGCGATTGGATTTAGGAGATTAAAAGCAGTTAGGATAAGCAAGGAATTTGGTAAATTTAAGAGATTTATGGCTATTAAAATAGTTTGCGAGATAGTAATTGTTAGCTTTGGAACTTATATTGGGATTGTGCTATGAAATTTATCTATCACAAGGGTGCTGGGAGCGAAAATCTTAAGATTGATGGCGATGGATTTAGCCATTTAAAGGCTCTTAGATTGAGCGAGGGCAAGAGAGTTGATGTTAGAAATTTAAAAGATGGCTATAGCTATATCTATGAAATTTCTACTATAGATAGGCATGTGGCTACTCTCTTGCTGATTTTTAAATCTCTTATTTTGCCTATGGAGCATAAATTTGAACTAGCCTGGGCTGTTGTCGATAGTAGCGTGATAGAAAAGAGTTTGCCAAGCTTAAATGAGCTAGGTGTGGGGCGATTGAATTTAGTATATTGTGAGTTTTCTCAAAGAAATATTAAGTTAAATTTGGAGCGATTTGAGCGGATTTTAATCAGTAGCTCACAGCAGTGCGGTAGAAACTATTTGATGGAAATTTCAATTTTTCATAGCGTTGATGAGCTTTTGAGTTATAAAAAAGATATTGCGTTGATTGATTTTGGTGGGGAAAATTTAGATAATTATAAGATGGATTATATGCTTTTTGTAGGGCCTGAGGGTGGATTTAGCCAAAGCGAAAGGGAGAAAATAACTATGAAATTCGCATTAAATTCTCCATATATTCTTCGCTCAAATACCGCTATTGTTAGCGTTGCAAGTAGGTTTTTAATATAAATGGAAATTATAATAGTATTAATAATTAGTTTAGTGCGTGCCATTATCTGTGCTTTACTAGGCTTTATAATCGGGTTTTTTTATGATATACAAAGGTGGAAAAAGTGGATATTTTTAGTTTGTGCGACTATTTTTAGTATCTATCTACTATCTACAAGATCTAATGATATTGGATTTTGGGGGCTTGTGGTTGGATTTTTAGAGGATTTTGGCGGAATTTATATTGGTATTTTTATTCTAATTGGATTTAGAAATATGGCTCAAAGATTTGGAATTTGTAAAATTTGTGATAAATTTAGGAGAAAGCGTGAAGACTCTGACGATAATTGATACTTTTGGATTTTTTTTTCGTCTTTATTATGCGATGAGTGGGCTAAAAAACGCAGATGGCAAACCAAGTGGAATGGTGCATGGATTTGCTAATTTCATAGCAAATTTAAAGCAGGAATTTCATAGTGATTATATAGTTTTTGCCCTTGATAGCGGTGGGAAGACCTTTAGAAATGATATAGATCCAAACTACAAAGCCAACCGCACAGAAGCACCAAAGGAGCTTAAAGAGCAGCTACCAATCTGTATTGATATGATCGAAAAGATGGGATTGTGTAGCTTAAGGGTTGAAGGATATGAGGCTGATGATATAATAGCAAGCTTTATCAAAAATAACCCACAAGAAGATCTATTTATCAAAGTTGTAACTCATGATAAGGATCTATATCAGCTAATTAATAATAGAGTAAGCATATATAGCCCAGCTAAAAAGGAGCTATATGATAGAGATGGTTGCTATGAGAAATATGGCGTGTATCCAGAGCAAATTCGTGATTTCTTAGCTCTTACAGGAGATAGTGCTGATAATATCCCAGGGGTTAAGGGCATTGGCGATAAGGGGGCTAAAAAGCTCTTAGATGAGTTTGGTAATATTGAGAATTTATATGAAAATTTAAATCAAGTCCGCAATGAAAGAACTAAAAATTTGCTATTTGAGGGCAAGGAAAATGCCATTATATCTAAAAAATTAGCCACCTTATACGATGGCCTTGAGACTCCAAATTTACAAAATGCCAAATTCCCAGCAGATAATCCGCTAATTAAAATCCAAGATATATTAAAAGAGTATTCGCTAAATAGGCTTTTAGCCACTCTTGATATTGATAATACGCAAAAAAATTTAAGCTTTGAGCCTATTTTGATAACTGATGAGAGTAAGCTTGAAGAAATTTTACAAAATATCGATGGTGATACCATTATCGCATTTGATACTGAGACAACTAGCGTAAATGCAAGGGAGGCTAAGATAGTTGGATTTAGCTTTTGCTTTAATGAGCAAAAGAGCTATTATGTCCCTATAAACCATAGCTACTTAGGTGTCCCAAATATGGTAAGTCACAAGGCGGCTTTGTGGGCTATAAAGCGGATTTATTCAGCCTTTGTGATAGGCCATAATCTAAAATATGATTTTAAAATTGTATTAAATAATTTTAACTTAAATCCGCCAAAAAATTATGCTGATACGATGATAATGGCGTGGTTAGATAATCCTGTAGCTAGTGTGGGTATGGATACTTTAGCTAAAACGCTTTATGATTATGATACGATTAAATTTGAAAATGTGGTAAAAAAGGGAGATAATTTTGCTAGTGTGGAGCTAGAGAGTGCGGCAAAATATGCGGCTGAAGATGCTTGGATAACTTTGAAATTTTACAAAACGCTTAGTAAAAAACTAAGCAGCGATATGCTAAAAATTGCTTATGATGTGGAGTTTAAATTTATCCTGACCTTGCTTGATATGGAAGATAACGGCATAGCCATAAATAGAGCAAAATTAAGGGATTTAATAAACCAAAATGAGATCACGCTTGATATGATTAAAAGCGAAATTTATAAGCTTTGTGAGATGAAATTTAATATCAACTCCACAAAGCAACTTGGCGAAGTGCTATTTAATGAGTTAAAACTCCCAAGTAAAAAAAGTACCAAAACAGGATATAGCACCGATGAAAGCGTGCTTAAAGAGCTTATTGACGCTCACCCATCTATAGCTAAAATTTTAGAATACAGAGAGCTTTATAAGCTCCAAAGCACATATTGTGAGCCTATTTTAAATTTAGCCTTAAATGATGAAAATAGCAGGGTTTATACTAGTTTTATCCACACTGGCACAGCCACTGGACGCCTAGCTAGTAAAAATCCAAATTTACAAAATATCCCCGCTCGTGGAAATTACGCTAAGCTATTTAGATCTGTTTTTGAAGCAGCAGATGGATATACTCTTTTAAGCTTGGATTACTCTCAAATCGAGCTTAGACTTTTGGCTCATTTTAGTGGTGATAGTGCCTTAATATCGGCTTTTAAAAGTGGCAAGGATATACACGCCCAATCAGCAATCAATATATTTGGCGAGTTAAATGATACAAACCGAAGTATCGCAAAATCCATAAATTTTGGTTTGATTTATGGAATGGGGGTTAATAAATTAAGTGGTGATTTAGGTATAGATAAAAAGGCTGCTAAGGAGTATATCGCTAGATATTTTGAAGCTTTTAGTAGTGTTAAGGATTATTTACAAAGTATTAAAGATCAAGCCAAAAGCGATGGATTTGTCCAAACCTTGCTTGGCAGAAGAAGGTATTTTGACTTCTCTAGTGCTTCGGCCATGCAGCTTGCAATGTATGAAAGGGAGGCTGTGAATACTAAATTTCAAGGCAGTGCGGCTGATATTATCAAGCTTGCAATGCTAAAAATTATGGAAGTTTTAAATGAAGAGAAGTTGCTTTTACAAATTCATGATGAGTTAATCTTTGAGGTTAAAGATGAAAATGTAGATGAATTTAGCGCCAAGGTGGCAAATATTATGAGTAGTATAGTTAGCTTAAATGTGCCTTTGGTGGTAAATTATAATGCGGCTAAAAACTGGGGCGAACTTAAATAATTTGCCAAATTCAGTTAAATTTTGGTTACTTTATGTAATAATTTAATATTTTTTTTAAATGGGGTTTTTATGGATCTTTCTACTATTTTAGGAATGGTGCTTGCTATTACGAGTATATCTGTGGGCGATATTTTAGAAGGTGGCAATCCTTTACATGTTTTACATATTAGTTCTGTTCTTATCGTTATTCCTACGGCTCTATTCTCAGCTATGACTGCAACAAATAAGAAATATATCAAAGCAGCTTTTAAGGAGCTTAAAGTTGCTTTTAAAGGCTCTGGAGTGGATATGGGTGCTAGGATTACTGAGCTTGTGGAGTATAGCACTTTAGCTAGGAAAAATGGAATTCTCTCACTAGAGCAAAAAGCTGCTACAATAGATGATGAATTTTTAAAAACCGGTCTTAGCATGCTAGTAGATGGTCAGCCTATTGATGAGGTTAAGGAGCATTTGGAGCTATCTATTGAGACAACTGAGGAGTATTATCATGAGTGTGGGCACTTTTGGATACGCACAGGTGAGAGTTGTCCGACATTTGGGCTAGTTGGTGCGGTTATGGGGCTTATGCTTGCACTTCAATTATTAGATAATCCTGCAGCTATGGCAGCTGGTATCGCTGGGGCATTTACAGCGACCGTTACGGGAATTATGGGGGCATACGCATTTTTTGGGCCTTGGGGAATGAAGATAATGGGAAATGCAAAGGATATAGTAAAAGAAAAAGTTATGATTTTAGAAGCGTTAGTAGGCATTGCTGAAGGGGCAAATCCAAGGAGCTTAGAGGCAAAATTATTTAACTTTTTAGACAAAAACGAACCAAGAAATTCACAATTTAATTAAGGTAAAATATGGCGAAGAAGAAAAAATGTCCAGAGTGTCCAGCAGGTGAGAAGTGGGCTGTGCCTTATGCAGATTTTCTCTCTTTGCTTTTGGCTCTTTTCATCGCACTTTATGCGATTTCAGCGGTGAATAAGGCTAAGGTTGAAGCACTTAAAACAGAGTTTATAAAGATATTTGAATTTCCAGATACCAAATCTCTTAAAGAAAGCAGCAAAACATCAAATAGCAGCAAGGAGTTTGATAGCCCTAGTATAGCGGTGCAGGCGCAAAATCAAACATCTGTAAATGTAAATTTAAATAATGAAAGATATAAAGTTACGCTAGATCAAGCTGAAAATCAAGTGGCAATTGATTTGCCAGCGAGTATTAAATTTGATTACCAAAGCTCCAAAATTTATAATCCAGATATGATAAACTTTATCAATATTGTAGCTATGATTATTAATAAAATTCCAGAATCGGTAGTGGTGGATATTAGAGGATATGCTGATGATTTTGGCGATTATGAGACTGATTATAGGCTAGGAATCGAGCGTGCTTATAGCGTATTTACAATGCTTGCAAATGGTGGTGTGGAGAGCAAGAGAATGAGAATTACATCATTTGGAGATAGTGTAAATATAATAAATAGTGATTTAAAAATTGCTAAAATATATTTTAAAATAGATGTTAAAGATAAGGCTTTGCAAAAATCAGTTTTAGATATACTTAGTGAGCTTAAGTAATAATCATTATCATTTCATATTAAGTTATATATAAGTTTAAATTTGATAACCTACCGCCCAGATCTATTTAAATTTAAGGAGAGTAAGATGGCGGTAAAAATTACTGATATTTGTATTAGTTGTGGTTCTTGTATTGATGAGTGCCCAGTAGGTGCAATTGTAGATGATGCAGATAACCCAACTGGCGAAGATGCGTATTATGTATATGCTGATAAATGCGTTGAGTGTGTAGGTCATAATGATGAGCCAGCCTGTGCAAACGCCTGTCCAACTGATGGTTGTATCGTGTGGAGCGGGGTGGTTTCAGGACAGCCAAGCAGAAGTGATATCGGCGAAGAGTTAAGAGATGGCACAAACGCGGTAGTAGCTTAATTTAATTTAAATTATAAAGATTACTATTTTTTTAAGTTTAGTTTTGATATAATCACGCTTTTAAAAAACCTTATTGTAGGAGATCTATATGGAAAAAACTCTATCGATAATCAAGCCTGACGCAACCAAAAAGGGTGTAATAGGTAAAATTATAGATAGATTCGAAAGCAATGGGCTTAGAATCGCAGCAGTTAAAAAACTGCAATTAAGCGTAGAAAACGCTAAAAAATTTTATGAAGTGCATGCTAGCAGACCATTTTATAATGACTTAGTTGAGTTTATGACTAGTGGTCCAGTAGTTGTAATGGTGCTTGAGGGCGAAAATGCAGTGCTTAAAAATAGGGAATTAATGGGTGCTACAAACCCTAAAGAGGCTGCACCTGGGACTATTAGAGCTGATTTTGCAGATAGCATTGATGCAAATGCAGTTCATGGTAGCGATAGCTTAGAAAATGCTAAAATCGAAATTGCGTTTTTCTTTGCTAATACAGAGATCCTTTAAGGTTTAATATTGAAAATTCGCTTTGATAGGCTAAGCAATACACCTGTTAATTTTCAAAGCAGTATTGATATGGTTGAATTTAGTGGAAGTATCAAAAAATCTTCCCTAAATTTGGCTAAATGTAGCGGAAAACTCAGTGGTAAATTAGAGCATATTTGCGATCGTTGTGGAGCTGATATAGTTTTAAATTTAGATGAAGAGTTAAACCTAAATTTAAGCGATGGCATATATAAAGATATTGATAATGAACTAAGCAATACTATTGAATTTTACGACGGACAGATTGATACTGATGAAATTTTAATTAGTGAGTTAGAAGCCTTTAAAAGCGACTATTTTTATTGTGATAATTGTAAAATTTTAGAAGGAGAGTAAAATGGCAGTACCTAAGCGTAGAGTGAGTCATACTAGAGCAGCAAAACGCAGAACTCACTATAAAGTTACATTACCTATGCCTGTAAAAGACAAAGATGGCAGCTGGAAAATGCCTCATCGTGTAAATAGAACAACTGGCGAGTATTAATATAGATAATGACAAAAATAGCAATTGACGCTATGGGCGGGGATTTTGGTGCTGAGCCGATTATAGCTGGAGTGATTGAGGCTTTAAAGCTAAGAGAATTTCAAGCTTATTTAGTTGGAGATGAAGCTAAGCTAAGATCCCTTATACCACAGAAGTATTTGAAATTTATAACCTTTATTCAATCTAGTGAAATCTTTGCTATGGATGAGAGTGCAACTGATGTGCTAAAACGCAAAGATAGTAGCATATATAAGGCCGTTGAGTTAGTGCGAAATAGTGAGTGCAAAGCCGTTGTATCTGCTGGTCATAGTGGTGCTAGTATGAGCTTAGCTACTTTGCGTATAGGAAGGCTTAAAGGTATTAGCAGGCCTGCTATTGCTACTTTAATGCCTACAACACAAACTAATAAAAAAACTCTTGTTTTAGATGTGGGCGCAAATGTAGATTGCAAGGCGGAAAATTTATTTGAATTTGCTATTATGGGTTATGCTTATGCTAAGGAGATTATGAAAATCAATAATCCCAAAATAGGCCTACTTAGTAATGGCGAAGAGGATTGTAAAGGAAATGAGATCACAAAAGAGGCATTTGATATGCTTAAAAAACTCGATAGTTTCATCGGAAATGTAGAGGGTAATCAAATTTTTGATGGGAGTGTTGATGTTATTATATGTGATGGTTTTGTCGGTAATATACTATTAAAAACTAGCGAAGGCGTAGCTAGTGCGATTACTAAAATTATTAAGCAGAATATCAAAAAGTCGCTACTTGCTATTTTTGGTGCGACGCTTATGAAGGGCGTTTTTAAAAGGCTTAAAAATCAGATTGATTATGATGAATATGGTGGTGCACCACTTTTGGGGGTTAAGGAGTGTGTGATTATAAGTCATGGCAAATCTAACCCAAAAGCCATAAAAAATGCAATTTTTCAAGCCCTAAAATTCTCAGAATCAAATATAAATAAGGTAATTTTAGATGAGCTTACAAAGTTTGAAAAATGATTAAAGCTTCATTAATATCTATTGGAGCTTATGCTCCTGAGAATATTCTTACAAATTTCGATCTAGAAAAGATGGTAGATACTAGCGATGAGTGGATTAGAAAACGCACCGGTATCCAAGAGCGACGAATTGCTAAGGATGAATTTACAAGCGATCTTGGCTATAAAGCAGCTTTACAAGCTTTGGAGCGTTCAAATTTGGATAAAAGTGATATTGATGCTATTGTTTGTGCTACTATTACTCCAGATTATTTTTGTATGCCATCTACTGCGTGTGTGATTGCTAATAAGCTTGGATTAAAAGATATAACCGCATTTGATATAAGTGCGGCTTGTACGGGCTTTATCTATCTTTTAGACCTTGCTAAATCCATGATAGAAAGCGGCGCAAAGAAAAATATTTTAATAGTAGGTGCTGAAAAGACTAGCACTATTATGGATTGGAGCGATAGGAGTATTTGTATATTGTTTGGCGATGGTGCGGGGGCTGCTGTGATAAGTGCTTCTAACATTAATCCAATTATTGATGTTCATACCTCTAGCGATGGGAGTAAGGGAGATCTGCTTATAACTCCTGGGTGTGCTATAGTAAATCCAGCAAATAGCCATACTATTGATAATAAATTAAATTTTATGAAAATGTCTGGCAATGATGTCTTTAAAATTGCCGTAAATACCCTAACAAAAGATGTAGTTGATATTTTAGAAAAAAATCAAATTTCCCCTGATAGAGTTGATCTTTTTATTCCTCATCAAGCAAATTTAAGGATAATAGAAGCTGTGAAGCAAAGGTTAAATTTTAGTGATTCTAAGTGCGTTGTAACTGTGCAAAAATATGGCAATACAAGCTCGGCTTCTATACCTATGGCGATGAATGAGGCCTATGAGAGCGGTAGATTAAAAAATGGTTCATTAATGCTGCTTGATGCTTTTGGTGGTGGATTTACTTGGGGTTCAGCGTTACTTCATTTTGGTGGAGAGTAATATGAATGAGAATTTAATAGCCTATTTATTGGCTTATTTAATTGGGGCGGTGCCTTTTGGACTGCTTTTTGGACTGCTTTTTGGTGGTGTAAATATCAAAAAAAGCGGTAGTAAGAGCATAGGCGCGACAAATGTTTTAAGAGTGATAAAGCAAGATAACCCAACTTTAGCTAAAAAGCTTGCTATTTTGACTATTATTTGTGATGCTCTAAAGGGGATATTGCCGATTTTAATAGGGCAATTTGTATTTAATCTTGATATTTCTACTCTTTGGGCGATGGGGGTTTTGGCTGTTGTGGGCCACTGCTTTTCGCCTTATTTGATGTTTGAAGGTGGCAAGGGGATTGCTACTGGGGCTGGAGTTTTGGCATATTTTTTACCAGTTGAGCTTATAATCGCAGTTACTGTATGGTTTATAACTGGTAAAGTGCTTAAAATATCTAGCTTAGCCTCGCTTTTTGCCCTACTAGCTATGGTGGTTTCATCATTTATATTGCATTATGATATGCCACATATCAATACTCATGCTCCAGTTTTGATAATTGCGTTTGTAGTGGTTTATAAGCATTTGCCAAATATTAAGCGTCTTCTTAGCGGTGCTGAAAGTAAGGTTATTTGATTAGCGTTTTTGTTGATGAGCTTGAATTTGATACTATAATTGGTCTTTTGGATTTTGAAAGAGTAAGTTTACAAAAGATCTGCGTTAGTATGGAATTTCAAGCTAGTGAATTTGTGGATTATGCAGTTGTTTGTAAGATTACCCAAGAAGAGTTTAACCATCAAAAATTTTATAAGGTAGAAGATGCGCTTGAGTATTTTTCTACTAAATTTAAAGACCTTTATCCTACTTTAAAAAAATTTTATATGAAAATTTCAAAGATTAATATCATTTCAAATGCTGTAGTCGGAGCAAAAATAGTAAAGAATTATTAAAAATTGTTTAAATTTTCTTGAATTTTGGCTTAAATTTTGCTATAATTTCGCATTAAATTTTTTACTTTTAAGGAAAAGCTAATGAGAATTTTGATAGTAGAAGATGAGACAACGCTAGGTAAAACTATAGCTGAAGGCTTACAGGAGTTTGGTTATCAAACAGATAATTCAGAAAATTTTAATGACGCAGAGTATTTCATCGGTATTCGCAATTACGATCTTGTGCTTAGTGATCTTATGCTTCCAGATGGAGATGGTATTGATTTAATCAATGTTATTAAACAAAAATCTCCACGCACATCTGTGGTGATCATCTCAGCAAAAGATGATAAAGAGAGTGAAATCAAAGCATTTAAAGCTGGCGCTGATGACTATATCAAAAAGCCTTTTGATTTTGATATTTTAGTTGCTAGATTAGAAGCAAGACTTCGCTTTGGCGGGACAAATGTGATTAAAATAGACGACCTTACCATAGATCCAGATGAGGAAAAGATCACATATCAAGGAACAGAGATCGAGCTTAAAGGAAAGCCATTTGAGGTATTAACTCATCTAGCTAGACATAGCGATCAAATTGTGAGTAAAGAGCAGCTTTTGGATGCTATTTGGGAGGAGCCAGAGCTTGTAACTCCAAATGTAATTGAGGTAGCAATAAATCAAATTCGCCAAAAAATGGATAAACCGCTAAATATTTCGACAATAGAAACAGTAAGACGCCGCGGATATAGATTTTGTTTTCCCAAAAAAGCTTAAGAGCTAAATTCGCTCTGCAATTAGCATCTGCTTCTACGATGCTAATTGTCATATTTTCGGTAATGCTTTATCACTATATCAAGATTACAATTTTTGAAAATGTAGTTCAAAGCCTAACACTTGAGGCTAAAAATATTTCAGCAAGATTAGATATCTTTAGTCTAGAGTATAAAAATAAAAATTTTGATCTTATAGAGATTGTGCCTAATGATAGCAATCTAACTAGAGCTGAATTTATCACTACAAAAGATGATAATGCCACCTATCTTACTTTGTATTATCCATATCAAAGTCATCTTTTAATACTTACAAAAGATACTAGCGAGTATAGTTTGATTGTGGAGCAAATTTTGGTTGATATTTTGATTATTAATGCAACGGCGATATTCTTAATACTATTTTATGCTCTATTTTTATCTAGAATGCTACTTGCTCCACTCCGCTCTTTTTGCTTAAAGCTTGGAGAGTTAAATGAGAGATTTTTACAAGAGGTGGAGACTAGTGAATTGCCGATTGAATTTAAGCCTTTAGACGATGGGGTAAATAGGCTAATTGGCAGAATTTTGACATTTGTTCAGTATCAAAAAGAGCTTTTTATAGGAGTTGCGCATGAGCTTAAGACGCCACTTTCTGTGATGAAAACTAAAAATGAAGTTACGCTAATTAAAGAAAGAGACACTCAAAAATATATTGAAACGCTAAAAAATAATAATGAAGCCATCAATCAGATGAATAAGATGATTAGCTCTATTTTAGAAATTGGTAGGCAAGAGGGTGCACAGTTTGAGCAGCCGGTGATGACTGATATGATAGCTTATATTAAT
Organism: Campylobacter porcelli; assembly: GCF_002139855.1. Lineage (NCBI taxonomy): Bacteria > Pseudomonadati > Campylobacterota > Epsilonproteobacteria > Campylobacterales > Campylobacteraceae > Campylobacter > Campylobacter porcelli. The sequence continues at coordinate 1,392,887 of NZ_CP018789.1, read as the reverse complement.
GAAATTGGCAATAACTTCTTGATTCTTGCAAAGGGCGATGATAAAAATATTAAGATGAGTTTAAGACCGCATAGTTTAAGGATAATGATTCAGCCTACTCTATTTTTACATGTATTGCAAAATTTTGTCCAAAATGCTATTAAATTCTCTCCAAAAGGAGCTACTATTGATATAAATTCTACGCTGATTAATGGGGAATTTATAGTTAAAGTGATTGATGAGGGCATAGGAATTGATGAGAGTAAGGATCTATTTGCGCCATTTAAGCGTTATGGCAATAGCAGTGGTGCTGGATTAGGGCTATTTCTAGCTAAGGGTGCTGCTCAGGCTCTTGGTGGTAATATAGAGCTTCGAAATCGCACAGATAGAAGTGGGACTATAGCTACATTTATCTTGCCAATTAGAAATAATAAGTATAAAAAATAAAAGAGATTTAATGTCAAAAAGAGTTGCAGTCATCGATTTGGGATCAAATTCAGCTAGAATGGCTATATTTGAGCGGACAAGTAGGCTTGGATTTTTCATACTTCGTGAGTATAAGGTTAAGGTTAGACTAGGGGAAGGTGCATATGAAAAAGGCGGAGTCTTACAAGATGAGGCTATGAGTAATGTCTTAAATGCTTTTAGGGAATTTAAATATTTTTTAAATATTTATAAGGTTAGCAAGATTTTATGCACTGGCACATCGGCCCTAAGAGACGCACCAAATTCAAATACATTTATAAATTTAGTAAAAAGAGAATTAGGCTTTAATCTACGCGTGATAAGTGGCGATATGGAGGCATTTTATGGCGGTATAGCTGCTTTGAATTTGCTTAGTCCGCTTGATGAGGCTACTACTATTGATATTGGCGGTGGCTCGACAGAGCTTGCTAAAATTAGTAATGGTAGGATTGTTGATCTTATATCTTTAGATGTGGGTACAGTAAGGCTTAAGGAGCTATTTTTTGATAAAGATGATATAGACGGGGCTTTGAGATTTACCCAAGATATAATTAATAAAATTCCACCGCATTTTGCTAGTAGGGATTTGATCGCTATAGGTGGAAGTCTAAGGGCGATATCTAGCTCAATTATGCAGCTACAAAATCATCAAATCAGATTAGTTCATAATTTTACCTATAAGTATAGTGATTACGCAAATTTAATTAGTAAAATAGCTACCGATAAAGAGCTGGATTTAAAGAGCATAGCCATTAAAAAAGATCGCTTTGATACCATTAGACAAGGTGCGATGATATTTTCTAATGCGGCTAAAATTTTAAAAGCTAAGACGATTTATACAAGTGGAGTAGGGATTAGAGAGGGTGTCTTTTTAGTTAATTTGCTTGGTCCAAATTTAAAATCTAAAGATTTAATCAAGATGCCTCAAGAGCATAAAATAGCTTTCCCAAAAGGTTTTAATCCAAGTCTTAGAAGTATTCAAGATAGATTTGCTAAACGAGATAATAGCACAACTACAAGGCACGCAAAGGCTCTATTTGAGGTTTTAGCCCCACTCCATAAGCTAAAACCGAGCTATTTAAATGAGCTTATAGTAGCCTCAAAGCTTTATAATATTGGGCGAAGTATTGGATTTTATTCAGAAAATGCCCATAGTGGGTATTTGGTTAAAAATGCGTTGAATTACGGCTACACTCACCAGCAAAAGGCCTTGATAGCTGCTATGATAGAGTATCAAGGCAAGGCTATAAACACTCTGGGAGAAAATTTACTTCCAGATATTGATACCCTTAGGTGGCTTAGCTTTTTGCTTGGTCTTGCTGGTGCTTTGAGTTTAAGTCCAAATATAAGCTTTGATTTCTTTTCTAACACGCTATATATAAAAGGTGCAAAAAATTTCTTTATGTTAAAAGATGAGATAAGAAAGTTGATTAAACCAGCGATTTTTGCTATTTCGTTTGAGTAGATTGAATTTGGCTAGAGCCAAATTCAACTAAAATCTCCTACCGATTGTAAATTCAAAGCTACTAGTATCATCTCCTTGTTTATCATCAAGAGCTTGAGCGTAGAATAGTTGTAGCGGCCCAATAGGCGTCATCCACTCTATCCCAGCCCCTGCACTAGAGCGCTTAATCTCATTTATATCGCTGTGACCTATCATACCATAATCATAAAATAAAACCCCACGCATTTTAAGGCGATTGATTATAGGAAAGCTTAGCTCAAATGAGTTATTAAAGCTGATTTTACCGCCAGTTTCTATGATTTTACAACCAGGTATTATCCCGCCACTATTTGATTTAGGATTACAAATATTTTTCTTAGGAGTAACAGATCTGCTATCGTAGCCTCTAATAGAGTTAATTCCACCTAAAAATAGCTTTTCGTTGATTGGAAGCTTGGAGCTATCATCATTAAATATATATCCAAATCCAGATTTATATCTAAAGATAAGATCCATATTTATATAATCTTGCAAGCCTTGATATATGTTAAATGTAGTTCTATTTTTAAAAAATTCCATATCTCCACCAAGCCCAGCATACTCTAGGCTAGTTGAAGCGATTATACCACTTCTTGGGATATAGTAATCATCTGTGTTATTAAATGATATGCTTGGAGTTATCGCACTTTTTATATTTATACCATTTTTGTATCCAGCATCTCTGTAAAATTCATCTAGTCCATCTATTTGGCTACGCTCTATTTGATAGCTTATATATGCATTGATGTATCTACCAATTTGCCTACCAGCTACGATATTAGCACCATAATTTCGCTCATCATACTCATCCCAGTTGTAATCATTAGCAAATATCCCTCCACCAAGGCTATATAAAGAGTCATTAACTCTTGGATTGGTTAAATTTATATTTCCGCTTAAGGTATCATCACTCTTATCTACCATAATGCTACCTTTATATCCAGTCCCAAAGATATTTGAGTCGCTCACTCCAGCATTTAATAAAAGCCCATCGCTACTTCCATATCCTATACCACCAACTATACTACCTGTATTCGTCTCTTTAACTGCTACTTCTAAATCTATTTGATCTTTGCTTACTCTTTTTTCTATTATTTGGACATCTTCGAAATATCCAGTTCGCTTAAGTGCATTTTTAGAATCCATTAAGTCAGTTTTATTATATAAATTTCCTTCAGTTAGGTATAATTCACGCCTAATAATGCGATCTGCTGTTCGGTCATTTCCACTGATTACAACCTCTCTTATATATACCTTTTCTTCAGGAATCACCTCATAGATTATATCTGCTGTATAGTCGCTATTTTTATTTGTTCTTGGATAGACTTTTGCATAAGCAAAACCTTTATTTGCCACTAAATCTTCAAGCTTTTGAGCGTCTAATTTCATCTTGGATGAATTTAAAATATCCCCTTTTTGCAGCTTAAAATCGCTAATTATATTTTCAGTATCAAGCTCTAAAAATTCAGGAGCATTAATTGAGATATTACCAGTTTTATAAATTTCACCCTCGCTAATATAATATGAGAGATCAGCCTTATAATTATCAAAATGGGTATTTAGGCTAGGTGCCGATACGATCGCATCTAAATAGCCCTTCTTTGAATACTCATCTTGGATTTTTTCGCTATCACTTGGGAGCTCATAAATTTTTGCTTTACCATCGTTTAATCCCCACATCCAGCCCATAAATTCACGGCTTTTATTTGCTACTACTGGTTCTATATCTGAGTAATCTAAAGCATTAGAGCCGATTAAATGGACATTTTCAATGGTAATATTCTCACCACGATTGACTATTAGAGTTATGTGAAGTGAGTTTTCATTCTCATTAATTGGAGATATATCTGTAGTTACTACGGTATCAAAATACCCACGAGCTTCATAGAATTGGCGAATTCTAATCTTAGTATTGTTTAGGGCAAACTCATCATACATTTGACCTTTTTTAATATCAATGATCTGCTCAATTGCCTTTTGGTCATTTGTAACAACGCCATTTATATCTATTTTTGCAATTACTGGCTTTTCTGTTAAATTTACTACGACATTACCATCATTTTCTTCTATATATATATTTTGAAAATAACCTTGTTTGTATAAATTTATAATAGCTCTATTGGCAATTTCATCGCTGAATTCACTACCAACCTTAAGTCCGCTAATCTCAGAGGCACTCTCATCTGATAGGTGTAAAAGACCATTAAATTTAACACTTTGGATTGGCATAGCATTTATCGAAGTGGCTATAATAAAGCTTGAAAGTATTGCTTTTTTCATATAAATTTACCTATTTATAAAATTATCGCCAAAATAGTATCATAAATTGATAAACATTTGAATTATTAAGTAGTATTTTTGGCTAAATTTGATATAATTCTGGGCTAAAAATCAAGGAAGTATTATGAATGTGGGTATTATTGGACTTGGGCTTATTGGTGGCTCTTTGGGTCTAGCCTTAAAAGATATGAAGTTAATCTCCAAAGTAAGTGGCTATGATCTAAATAAAGATAATGAAAAGGACGCCTTAGATCTAGGATTAGTAGATGAGATAATTAGCTTTGAGAGTATGAAAAAGAGCTGTGATATGATATTTTTAGCCATTCCAGTTGAGGCAATTATCAAGGTAATGCAAAATTTAAAAGATATACCATCAAGCACTACAATTGTAGATTTAGGATCTACAAAGGCTGAGATTCTCCGCTCGTGTCCGCTTGAAATTCGTAATAATTTTGTAGCGGCTCATCCGATGGCAGGGACTGAAAACTCAGGGCCAAAATCAGCTTTTAAAACCTTATTAAATGGTGCTGTGGTCGTGGTTTGCGATGATAAAAATGCTAGTGAATTTCATGTTAAAAGAGCTGTGGAGATCTTAAGCCATGCTGGAATGAAAATAGTATTTATGGATTCAAAAAGCCACGATCATCATGTAGGCATAATCTCTCATCTTCCCCATGTCATTAGCTATAGTTTGGTAAATTCAACCTTAAAAGAGGAGGATAAGCGAAATATCTTGCTTTTAGCTGGCGGGAGTTTTAGCGGTATGGCAAGGATAGCAAAATCCAATCCACAAATGTGGAGCGATATTTTCAAACAAAATAAAGATAATCTTTTGAGTGCAATTACCTCTTTTAAAAATGAGCTTGAAATTTGTGAAAATATGATTAAAAATGAGAAGTGGAATGAGCTAAAAGGGTGGATGGAAACCGCAAGTGGCTTAAGAGAGATATTATAAAATACCATTTATTGAATTTTTTTAGGTAGAATTCAAGCGTTTATTTAAATTTAAGGATAAAGCGTGAGAGACTCAAAGATTAAAACTTTTATATTTACTATCATTTTTATCGGATTGATATTTGGCGTTATAGGTCTGTTTAACTCCGATTCTATGGATAATCAAGCACCAACCATATCTATAAGCGATGAAATTTACTGGAATCAAAAAAGTCCAATTGATCTAAACATATCAGACAACTCATCTTTACAATCAATTAAGGCTATAATATCAGATTCTAATACATCTATTGTGATTTTAGATAAAAAAATTGATGAGCCAAAAAGTAGCTTGGAGCTGAGTTTAGAGCTACCAAAGGGTATGATTTTACAAAGAGATAAAAGCTATAAGCTCACCATTGAGGCTAGGGATTTTAGTCTATTTGGTGCAAATGTAGCCTCAAAGAGCGTGGATTTAATAATTGATAATAAAAATCCACAAATTCAAATAATAAATCAATCATATAAGATTACTAAAGGCGGCTCAGCCGTTGTAGTTTTTAAGGCTACTGATGAAAATTTACAAAATTTATATATAGAGAGCGATGGGTATATTTTTAAACCAACCAAATTTGTAAAAGATGGATATTGGGCGTCGCTTGTAGCGTGGGATATACAAAATCCAAATTTTAAAGCTAGGATTGTAGCTATAGATAAAGCTGGAAATAAAGCTGTATCAAATATCGGATTTTACCTACAAGATCGCAAATATAAAGAGTCAAGAATTACTTTAAGTGATAAATTTTTAGATGGCAAGATAGATGAGTTAGCTAGTCAATATGCAAAAAATTACTCCCAGCTTGATAGATTAGCAAAATTTAAATTTGTCAATGAAACGCTAAGAGCCTCAAATGAGGATATTATCCGCAAGGTTACTTCTACTGTGCCTGAAGAGATGATAGATAGCTTTTATATAGAGCCATTTTATCCGCTTAGAAATGGTGCTGCTGTAGCGAGCTTTGGCGATCATAGATTTTTTATTTATGATAATCAAGAAGTAAGCCAAAGCTGGCATATGGGGCTTGATCTAGCTAGCACGGCTATGGCTGTGATGACTACTAATAACCCTGCATTTGTGGCTTTTAATGATTTAAATGGAATATATGGAGAGAATATAATTTTATATCATGGATTTGGACTTTATACGCTTTATGGCCATTGTAATGAAACATCAGTAAAAGCTGGAGAGCATATCGGTCCAAAGCATATAATAGGCAAAACCGGAACAACCGGTCTAGCCTTAGGCGATCACTTGCATTTTGGGGTTTTAGTCCAAGGTATTGAGGTAAGACCTGAGGAGTGGATGGATAAAAAGTGGATGAAAGATAATATATATGATGTATTAAATTCAGCCAAAAAAGCGATAAAAGGTTAATTAAATTTAAGGAATATCGTGAAACAAAGAACTATAGGAAAAAGAGTAGAAGGGGTCGGTATAGGACTTCATAAAGGTGAGCCAATTAAACTAATTTTGGAGCCTTTAGAAGCTGATAGTGGTGTTGTTTTTTATAGAAGTGATAAGGCAACGAGTTTTAAGGCTGAGCCAAGTAGTGTGCTAAATACGCAGATGGCAACGGTAATTGGCAATGATAAAGCTACAGTATCTACTATAGAGCACTTAATGAGTGCGATAAATAGCTATGGAATTGATAATATTAGAATCACCCTTGATGCTAATGAAGTGCCAGTTATGGATGGTAGTGCTATTAGCTTTTGTATGATGCTTGATGAGGCCGGAGTAGTCGAGCTTGAAGCTGATAAAAAAGTAATAGTCGTAAAGCGTGAAGTGGAGGTAAGAGAAGGGGATAAATATGTCAAGCTTGCCCCATCGAGTAATCCTAAATTTCGCTATACGATTAAATTCGAAAATCCAGTAATTGGCTTACAAAGCTACACTTTTGAGTTTAGCAAGGAGAATTTTATAAATCAAATTGCAAGGGCTAGGACATTTGGCTTTTTAAAAGATGTCCAAAAGCTAAATTCAATGGGATTAGCTCTTGGTGGTAGCCTTGATAATGCAGTAGTGATCGATGGTGCTAAGATTTTAAATCCTGAAGGATTGAGATTTGATGATGAGTTTGTCCGCCACAAAATTTTAGATGCGATTGGGGATATTAGTCTGCTTGGATCGCCTATGGTTGGGGATTATGAGGCGTATGCTGGAAGCCATGATCTAAATCACAAGCTAACTTTAGCACTCTTAAGCGATGAGAGAAATTATGAGATAGTAACTCTAAGCCAAGAGGCGCAAAAAGAGTATGAAAAGGCATTTGCATAAAAAAGATTGATATATTGGTAATTTGCCTTAGTTCGCCATTAGTTATTGGTGTATATTTTGAAGGAAATTTGATTGAGAAGATAATCAGCGATGATAAGGCGAGTGAGGCTTTAGGGCAGATTATAAGCGATTTAGATAGTAGGTATGAGATTGATAGGATTATCTATGCTAATGGCCCTGGAAGCTTTATGGGATTAAAGGTTGCTTACCTTACTCTTTGCGTGTTTTGCGTAGTTCGTAATATCAAATTTTATGGTATTGATGGATTTAGCTTAAATGGCTTTAAGCCAATTAGAGCCAATAAAAATATGAGCTTTGTGCTTAAAGATGGTAAGATAAATTTAGAGAAAATCGAGCATTGTGAGCTTGAGCTACCATCAAATTTAGATGGATTTGATTTGATTGTTGATGCGTTGCCAAATTATGTTATAGATGCGGTTTAGGAGATTATGATGAGGATATTTACGCCTGCTACTAGTGCGAATTTAGGCCCTGGATTTGACTCTTTGGGTTTGGCACTGAAGCTTTATAATGAAGTTAGTATCACAGAGCAAAAGATCAGCTCTATTAACATAATAGGCGAAGGAAGCGATAAGATTGCCTTAAAGAAAAATAATACATTTGTAAATATTTTTAATGAGACAATAGCCTTATTAAATGGGAAAAATTTGAATTATAAATTTAATTTTGTTAATAATATTCCATTTTCAAGGGGGCTTGGTAGCTCTAGCTCGGTAATTGTAGGTGCTATTGCTGCGGCGTATCATATGGCTGGATTTAAGGTAGATCGTAGCGTGATCTTAGATAGGGCATTAAAGTATGAAAATCACCCTGATAATATATCACCAGCTGTTTGGGGTGGATTTACTGCTAATATTGTAAGTAACTCATCAGTCTATACCCAAAAGTGCGATATAGATCCAAATTTAAAAGCTGTGGTGGTGATACCAGATGAGCCGATGAATACCAAGCAAAGTCGTGGCAAATTACCTTTAAACTACACAATGAGCGAATGCGTAAGCAATCTTAGCCACGCAGCGTATCTAAGTAGCTGTTTTATTAAAAAAGATTATGATAATTTGCGTGTAGCTAGTATTGATATGATGCACGAAGAGCGTAGAATGAGTGCTTTGCCAGAGCTTTTTAGGGTTAGAGAGATTGCCTATGCTAATGGTGCCTTGATGAGCACACTCTCAGGGAGTGGCTCAAGCTTTCTAAATTTAACTTATCAAGATAGAGCCAAAAATTTAGCTGAAATTTTAGAAAAAGAGTTTCCAAAATTTAAGGTAAAAATTTTGGATATTGATAATGATGGATTTAGCATAAAAAGCTAAAAATAAAGAAAACTAAGATATAATAGTGAGAAAATTTCATAAACCTATTAGAATGTGTGTGGTTTGTAAGGGTAGATTTCATCAAAAAGAGCTTTATAAATTCCGATCATTAAATGGCGAAATAGTAAGAAATTTAGGCAGTGCTAGATCATTTTATATTTGCATAAATTGCATTAATAAAGATCCAAAAGATCTAAAAAAACCACTTGCAAAATTTGGCAAAAATAGTATAAATTTAAAGGAGATAATAGTCAATGGCAAAGATTAGAATTCACGAAATAGCAAAAGAGCTAGGCTCATCATCTAAAAAAATTTTAGAGAAGGCAAAAGAGCTAGGCTTTGCAGTGACTACGGTCTCAAGTGCTGTAAGCCCAGAAGATGCTGCAAAGCTATATGATTATGTCCAATCTGGCATAACCCCAGAGACAAAACCAGCTAAAAAATCCTCTCCAAAGCAACTAGTAAAAGAAGAAGCACCAGCATCTGTAGCTCAAGATGAGTCAGCTAAAATCTCTAAACCGCAGATAAAAGCTAAAGAGCCAGAGCCAAAAGAGCAGACTTTGGCAAATTCAAGTCTAAATAAACGAAGAGGGCTAGTGATTGTCAAAAAGAAAAAAGATGAACAACCACAACCAAAAGATGAAAAACCAAGCTCTTTAGTAGTTAATAATAAAACTTTAGAATCTATGTTTGGCAGTAGCGATGAGAGCTTAAAAAAGAAGAAAAAAGATAAAAAGCAGTTTCAAGCAACCAAGAAAGAGAGCTCATCAAAGCTTGATTTAATGGGGCTTAGCGAATTTGGTGATGATATTGTAATTGATGATGAGAATGTGGTTGTATTGCCTGATTTGACTCTAAAACCAATCGAAGTAGAGAGACAATCAACTACCAAAAAGCCATTAAATATCTATAAACAATCGCAAAATAGTGGATTTAATTTTGAAGGCGGAATTCAAAGAAGTAGCCGTAAAAAGCATAAAAAAGTGGTAAAAGATAGCCAAAATGAGAGCGTAACAAGCGTAGATATACCAAAAGAGATTAGGGTATATGAATTTGCTGATAAGATTAAAAAATCCCCAAGCGAGATTATCAGTAAGCTATTTATGCTTGGTAAAATGACTACTAAAAATGATTTTTTAGAAGAAGATGAGATTGAGATTTTGGGTGCTGAGTTTGATATTGAGATTAATATCGTAGATACTCAAGGGGAATTTGACTATGTCAAAGCCTATGAAGATGGCGATGATACGCATTTTGAGCCTAGGGCGCCTGTGGTTACTATTATGGGGCATGTCGATCATGGTAAGACAAGTTTGCTTGATTATATCCAAAATTCCAGAGTAGCAAGTGAAGAAGCTGGTGGCATCACTCAGCATGTTGGTGCTTATATGGTGGAAAAAAATGGCAAAAATATAACCTTTATAGATACTCCAGGGCATGAGGCATTTACGGCTATGCGTGCTAGGGGTGCTAGTGTTACTGATATTGTTATTATCGTAGTTGCCGCTGATGATGGTGTAAAACCACAAACCAAAGAGGCTATAGCTCACGCTAAAGCTGCTGGCGTGCCAATTATCATTGCTATAAATAAAATGGATAAAGAGAGTGCTAATCCTGATTTAGTAAAAACTGGACTTGCTGAGCTTGAGATTATGCCTACAGAGTGGGGTGGTAGTCATGAGTTTGTCCCAGTTTCAGCAAAGACTGGTATGGGTATAGAGGATTTGCTTGAGATAGTGCTTTTACAGGCTGAAATTTTAGAGCTAAAAGCAAACCCAAATAGAGAGGCCAAAGCTACAATTATCGAGAGTTCATTACAAAAGGGTCGAGGTCCAGTAGCTACTGTGATTGTTGAAAACGGCACATTAAAAGTAGGCGATACTATCGTAGCTGGCGTGGCATATGGCAAAGTAAGAGCTTTAAGTGATGATAAGGGTAGAAGCTTAAAGGCTATTAAGCCTGGAGAGTGTGGGGTGCTTATAGGTTTAAGCGAAGTGCCTGAGGCTGGAGAGACGCTAATTAGCGTAAAAAGCGATAAAGAAGCACGAGAATACGCACAGAAAAAATATGAGTATCTACGCCAAAAAGAGCTAAGCAAATCTACAAAGGTTACAATCGATGAATTAAGTGCTAAGATCGCAGAAGGGGAGTTAAAAAACCTACCTGTGATAATCAAAGCCGATGTCCAAGGCTCACTTGAGGCCATTAAAGCAAGTCTTGAGAAGCTTAGAAATGATGAGATTAAGGTTAATATCATACACTCAGGCGTAGGCGGCATAACTCAAAGTGATATATCACTAGCTAGTGCTAGTCAAAATTGCGTTATACTAGGATTTAATATCAGACCAACTGGAGAGATCAAAGAAAAAGCTAAAGAAAAAGGCGTAGAGATCAAAACCTATAATGTAATCTACAATCTTTTAGATGATGTTAAAGCACTATTAAGTGGTCTTATGAGTCCAGTTATCACTGAAGAAGATTTAGGTCAAGCAGTCATTAGACAAGTTATTAATGTTCCAAAAGTCGGTCAAATCGCTGGCTGTATGGTAACTGAAGGCATTATAAGCAGAGGTGCTAAAATTCGTGTTATTCGTGATGGCGTAGTGGTATTTGAAGGCAATATCAGCTCACTAAAACGCTTTAAAGATGATGCTAAAGAGGTTGCTAAAGGCTATGAGTGCGGTGTAGGAATAGAGGGTTATAATGATATGCGCCAGGGAGATTATATCGAAAGCTATAAAGAAGTAGAAAATAGGGCTCAGATATGAATCCAGCTGAGCTAAAAAGACTTCGCACTCAAAGCATATTAAAAGAGTTAATCCCAGAGGCCTTAAGCACTCTTGAAGATGAGTATTTAAAGGGGCTTTGCGTAACTGATGTAGAGTGTAAAAAGGGCAGATATGATGCCTTTGTCTATTTAGATAAGATGGGTTTTGATGAGAAAGAGCAGGCCTATATCCTCTCTCATCTTAAAAAAGTCAGTCGCCATATACAAAATCACTGCATGGCAGTTGAGGGCTGGTATAGGGCTCCAAATTTACATTTTATATTTGATGATAGATTAAAATACCAAAACCATATAGATGCCTTATTTGCTAAGGTTGCAGATGAGTTACAAAAGGGCAAGAAGTGAATTTAGAAGAGTTAGAAAAGTTATTACAAGGTTGTGGTGTATCCCTATATGATACAGAGATAGCAAACGAAAATGGGCGTCAAATTTATAGAGTTTATATAACTAAAAGCGGTGGAGTAAGCTTAGATGATTGCGAAGTAGTTAGTAAGCTTTTATCGCCTATTTATGATGTTATGCCGCCAGTTAGTTGGGATTGGGTTTTAGAAGTTTCTAGCCCAGGGCTTGAGAGAAAACTTAGTAAAATAGATCACTTTGCTAAAAGCATTGGCGAGATGGCAAAGATAACTTTAAATGATAAAAGTCAAATTATTGGTAAAATAACTAGCGTAAATGGCGATGATATAGCACTTAGTAGCGATGAAAGGAGCTTGAGTTTAAATTTTAATGATATTAAAAAAGCCAAAACTTTTATCCAGTGGTAGCCATGAGTGATGAGTTTTATCTATCCTTAGCTATTGATAAAGCGTGGAATTATCAGCTTTTAACCTATCCTAATCCAGCTGTTGGGGCTGTGATTTTAGATGAGAATGGCAAGATTTTATCTATTTGCGCTCATCAAAAAGCAGGGGAGGCTCACGCTGAGCTAAATGCGACTAAAGAGGCCTTAGTGGCTAAAGATTATAGGCTAAAATCGCTTTTTGATACTACAAAAGATCCAAATGAGCTATATAGCCTAATCATTCAAAATCATCAAAATTTACTTCGCAATTCTACTTATTATGTTACGCTAGAGCCTTGCGCTCATCAAGGCAAGACCCCAGCTTGTGCTAATTTACTCCTTGCTGTAGGGGCAAAACGGGTTGTGATTGGCTCAAGGGATTTTGGCGAGCATGCTAAGGGCGGAGCTAAGCTCTTATCGGATAATGGCTTGGAGGTAGTTTATGGAGTTTGCGCTAAGGAGTGCGATGAGCTACTTGAGCCATTTCTTAGGTGGCAAAGTGAGAATTTTACATTTTTTAAAATCGCCTTAACGCAAAACGCGGTAGCAACTGGTGGAGTAATATCAAATTTAGCCAGCCGCACTCATACTCATCAAATTCGCTCTTTAGTTGATCTTATGGTTGTTGGTGGTAATACAGTTCGCACAGACAGACCGATTTTAGATGCTAGATTAGCTAGTGATAAATCTCCAAATATCTTAATATACTCATCTAAAGATAAATTTGATAGTCAAATTCCGCTTTTTAATGTGCCAAACAGGGAGGTTTATATCTCAAATTCATTAGAATTTGCTTTTAAGCAAAGATTTGTAATGGTTGAAGGTGGGGAGAATTTCTTAAAAAATTTGGATTTTAGGATAGATTGGATTTTGATATATCGCTCAAATGAGTTTAAAATTGGTAGTAGTTTGAGTTTAAATTTAAAATTAAAAATTATACATAGAACTACTCTTGATGATGGGGAGTTGCTTTGGTGTAAAAGGGTAAATTGAGGATAATTGATGAAATATATAACAATTTTTGGCTCATCTAGAATTAGCAGTGATAGTGATTATTATAAAAAATCATATGAGATCGCCACTACTCTATCAAAGGCTGGTTATGGCATTATCACTGGCGGTGGTGGCGGTATTATGGAAGCGGCAAATAAAGGGGCATTTGAAGCTAAAGGGGAAAGTATAGGGATAAATGTGATTTTGCCTAATGAACAACGGCTAAATCCATATTGCACCAAATCATTAACTCTAACTAGCCTAAGTGAGCGTAAAAATGCTCTAATCAAAGATAGCTTTGCTTTTATTGTTTTACCTGGTGGATTTGGGACTTTAGATGAGGTTTTTGAGGTGATGACCTTAGCACAAGCTAGGGTAAAAAGATATAAAATTATATTTGTAGATAGTCAATTTTGGTCGCCACTTTTTGAATTTTTTAAGCAGTTGCTAGATGGTGGATTGATAGAGGCTAATAGCGATTTTTATAAATTATTAGATAGTATAGACGATATTCTAAACTTTTTAGATACTTAATAGCAAAGGCAGTGCCATGAATTTGGCTTGAAATATTTGAATTTAAAAGGATTAAAAATGACAAAAATAGGTAAAAATTATAAGATGATCTCATCGCAAAACGCTCCTAGAAGCGAGTTTCACGATGAGTTAAGCTTAACAGGCTGTGAAGTATCCATAAACCACTTAAAAGCTGGAGAGAGTGTGCCTTTTGTCCATTCTCATAAGCAAAATGAAGAAGTTTATGTGGTGATTGAAGGGAGTGGAGTTTTGTATATAGATGGCGAGGAGTTTGAAGTTAGCGCTGGTGATATTTTGCGTATAGATCCAGATGGTAAAAGATGCTTTAAAGCAAGTTCTAATAGCGATTTAAAATATATCTGTATCCAATGTAAAGCTAGTAGCCTAGAGCAATTTAGCGATGGTGATGGCATATTAAATACAGAAAAACCAAGCTGGCTTTAAATCAGTAGATCTCTTGCTTTTAACGCAAGAGATGATCCTAAATCACTCTTTTAAAAATTCACTAAAATCATTATATATACTTAGCAAGGTATACTATAAAATTTACACTAAATTTTATAGTATACTATTTTAATATACTATAAAAGAATTTTTCATTTTATTCTATTGTGTTAATAATTATCTTGTATAATTTGCTAAAAATATTGATAAAAGGATAATCGTGAAAGTTCTAATGGCATTAAGCGGTGGAGTAGATAGTTCAATGAGTGCGAAATTTCTACAAGATCAAGGCTATAGTGTAGTAGGTTGCTATATGATGTTACATGGCAGAGAGGATTATCATAAAAAAAATATTGAAAATGTAAAAAAGGTAGGCGAGTTTTTAGGTATTGATACCCATGTGCTTGATCTGCAAGATACATTTAAAAAAGAGGTTTATGATCTATTTGTAAATTCATATAAAGATGGAATCACCCCAAATCCTTGTGCTCATTGTAATAGGCTTATTAAATTTGGAGCCCTTTGGGAGTTTGCTAAGAGTCTTGGCTGCGATAAGATCGCTACTGGGCACTACGCTAGAATCGATAATGGCTTGATAAAATCAGCAGCCGATGAGAGTAAAGATCAAAGCTATTTTTTAGCCAATTTAGATCCAAAAATTCTATCTTATATAATATTTCCTCTTGGGGATAAATTTAAAGTTGATATAAAAGCCGCCGCTGCTCAAATACCGCAAATATCATCACTAGCTACGCAAAAAGAGAGTAGTGAAATATGCTTTGTTGAAACCACCTATATAGATGTATTAAAACAGCATTATAATACCAATTTACCAGGTATAGTGCGCAATGCAAATGGCGAAGCCATCGGTACGCATGAGGGCTATATGCACTATACGATTGGCAAACGAAAGGGCTTTAAAATCACAGGAGCACACGATCCACACTATGTAACAGCCATCAATGCTAGTGCTAATGAGATTATAGTAGGTAAAAAAGATGATTTAGAGTGCTATAGCTTTAAAACTCGCAATTTTAATAATTTTACGCAACAAAACGATTTTGACGCATTAGTCAAAATCAGATATAGATCTAAGCCGATACCATGTGTAGTCCATGAGAGCAATGGCGTTGCAACTGTGGAGCTAAAAGATAATGCTGGAGCCGTCGCAAGCGGTCAATTGGCAGTCTTTTATGATGATAATCAAAGAGTATTGGCAAGTGGATTTATAGCCTAATCCACTTTTATGCGTTAAATTTCAAAGATTTGCTAGATCACTTTTATTAGGAGTTTATCTCCTAATAATTTTTATCTTTTTACCGGTATGGAAAATAATTCATTTTAAAATATTGCTTGACTTTCTTATTAATATAAATTCACGCTTAGAAATATTAGATAAATTAAATTTAATTATATAAATATTACATTTTAATATCATAGCTAAATCATCTAAAATTTTTTAAATTCCAACTCAATATAAATCTATCGAATTTCCTTAAAATAAGTTAAATTTAATCTTATTTTTATAAAACAGCCTAAAAATTCCAAAATTTAACTAAAAAAATATCAAAATACCCCCCCCCACAATATAAACAAATTTAATATTCTATGCGATATAATAATGTTAGATAATCAAGGATCAAATTTAAGTAGTATTTGGCTTTTAAAGAGCAAAGATGAGTTTTAGGATTAATACCAATATAGCGGCTATGAATGCCCACGCCAACTCTATTGTCAATGATAGGAAGCTTACTAGCTCACTAGGTCGCCTTAGCTCTGGTCTTAGGATACAAAGTGCAGCTGATGACGCTTCAGGGCTAGTTATTGCTGATAATCTAAAGAGCCAAGCAAGCTCTCTAGGTCAAGCCATCTCTAATGGCAATGACGCTATCGGTATAGTCCAAACAGCCGATAAGGCTATGGATGAGCAGATTAAAATCCTTGATACTATTAAAACCAAAGCCATTCAAGCAGCCAATGATAGCCAAAACGCAGACTCAAGAAGAGCTATCCAAAATGATATTTCTAGGCTCGTTGATGAGCTTGATAATATCGCAAATACCACAAGCTTCAATGGTCAAAATCTACTAAATGGCAACTTCTCAAATAAAAATTTTCAAATCGGAGCTAGTAGTAATCAAACAGCTAAGGTAAGTATAGAAAATACCAACTCAAAAGCTATAGGCCACACTCACTATCTATCTACTACGCCAATAGTCCTTGATAATAAAAATTTTGGCACCGCCAAATTCGAAATGACACTAAACGCCGTGCCAAATCATATAAATGGGATTAAATTTGATACTATCTCTGGTCAAGAGATACTAGATAATGGGTTAGGAGTTATCGTTGATAAGATAAATTCTTATAGTGATGAGACTGGGGTAAAGGCTAGTGTGAAGAATGAATTTATTAGTGATGCTAGAATATTCGGAACAACTTTTTTTCCAGGAACTATTTCAAAATTAAGTATAAATGGAGTGGAAATAGGGACAAATATACATTTTAATGTAGGAGATCCATCAAATGTCTTAATAGACGCTATAAATTCTAAAAGCGATATAACTGGAGTTACGGCCTCTAATACTGGAGAGCGTCTATCAATGAGCTCAAGCAATGGTAGGCCAATGCTAATTGAAGTAGGAAGCGTGGATGATGCTAAGGCTATGGGTCTATCAATGAAAGATGGCAATGGGGCAGATAGCACAAGTGTATTGATTCTAGGTGAGTTATACCTACAATCAAACAACGGCTCACCACCATCTTTGGATCTGCAAGAAACTACTGGTAATATAAAAGGTGCTGAAGTTGGTGGCTTAAATGCTAAAGCAGCTGATTTAAAAGATATAATAGGCTCTCAAATAAGAGAACAAGTATCTCTTAGCTTAAGCGATATAGTAAGAAATAAGCTAGATGAGCGTATTTTAAGGGCTATGGGTAAGGTAGAACTATTAAATCCGATTTTGGAGTTGCCAGCTGGGGCAAATACCTATGTAGGCGCTCAAGCTTTGATAGATATATCCTTAAATGCACTTAAGAAACTAGATAAACTAAGAGCAGATCTAGGCTCAGTCCAAAACCAATTAGTAGCTACGATTAATAATATCACAGTTACCCAAGTCAATGTCAAATCAGCTGAAAGCCAGATAAGGGATGTGGATTTTGCTAGTGAGAGTGCGAATTTCTCTAAATTTAATATCCTAGCTCAAAGTGGTAGCTATGCTATGAGCCAAGCTAACGCCGTCCAACAAAATATATTAAGATTGTTACAATAGTTTAAGCTATTTTAATTTCTTGCAATGATACTGTGAATTATTTTCTTATAAACTTTTTTGTCATTAGTCTATGAATGGACGCATCATACCAGCTTCGCATATAGAGGCTCAAAGTGGGGCTATACAAAACGCTAAAAATATCGCCCAGAAAAAAGCAACTGCTACTTGGCGAAATGGTGCGTTTTATGGTAAAATTTTGCCTAAGAATTTTGGACTTCCGCCATATCATTTTAGATGCAAAACTGAGATTGCGCCTGTGTGGATTGATGAAGAGGTGATAGATGGTAAAATCACTAAAAATACAAGCCCAAAAGCAAAAGATGAGCTTTTTAGACATATTGATAGTATGGGTTATGAAAGAGTTGCTAAAAGCGATATTTACACGCACGGATAAAGCGGATATATTAAACCTAGTAAAACAGAGCTAATATCTGCTATGAATAACATCAGTGATATTAAAACTAGCATACATAATTCAGCAAGGCAAGTAGCAATAAGCGGTAAAACTATTATCATTTATCCAAGATGATAAGGTTTGGACTGTCATTAAAAAGCATAGCCAAAATTCGGCAAAACAATACTTTAAAAATAACACGGAGAATAAAATATGGAAAAGCGAAAATTATATATTTTCATCGATGAAAAAGGCTGGCATATTAGAGACGATAATGAAAAAATAGTTGGCTAAATGATGATGAGCTAGATACAAATTTTGCCGAAGTATTTGGCATAAATGGCAAAATAGGTTTTTTAGGAGAATGGACTTGGAGCGATAATTTCCTTAAGTTAAAGAGCGATAAATTAAATGAAATTTGCGACTTTGAAGTATTAGCAAATGGATATAAATTCACTGGCTCATTCATAGATGCACTAGAGTATATAAAAGCAAATTTTAAAGCGATTTAAATAGTCTTTAAAGCCATTTAAAAAAGCTTAATTTAAATAGATTGTGGTAGAATAAAGCTTAAAATATAAAAGGTTATTTATGTATAAAACATTTTTTAAGTTTATTGTTGATAAAATTTTTGCCACTGGGCTTAATAGCTACGGCTATTAAAGGGGTCTCTAAATTTTAGGGGCTCTCTTATTTAGAAAATTATTATATTATGCTACTTTGTGGTATAATGCGTAGCATATTAATAAAAGTAGATGTAATGATACAAAGCAATTTATCAAACAAAATTATAAGAAAAGCTGGGAATAATTTAAAGCTAAATCAAGCTAAAAAAGATGATTTAGATATTATCTCTACATTTAGATCAAATCATGTTCAGTTAATGAAAATGCTAGTTAAAACCATATCTAAAAAATTACCTAAACCACTTTTTATAGCCAGAAGGTTGAAGCGTTTAAGCTCTATACAAGCAAAACTGCAACGCTTTGATGGTATGTGTTTAGATAGGATGCAAGATATCGGCGGAGTTAGAGCTGTGTTTAAAAACAATAATGAAGTAAAGCAATTTGTAAAAAGAATTCAAAGTGTTTATTATGGTAAGAGAAGTGTTTTTAAGATAGTTAAGGAAAACGACTACATAAGCAATCCTAAAGATGATGGATATAGAAGCTATCATATTGTTTTTAAATATAATGGGAAAATAAATGAAGTAAATGGATATCATATTGAGCTGCAACTTAGAGACTCATTGCAACACTACTGGGCTACAGCAGTTGAAATTTTAGCACTACGAAGTAGCACAAATATTAAAGCAGGTTATGGCGATGAATGCTTTAAACGCTTTTTTTGGCTATGCGCTGAACTTTTAGCTGGTAATAACAACTATAAAGAAGAGATTAAAAAACTTGATGAAAAATATCAAATTCTAGCCTTGCTAAGCGGTTTAAATGTAGTGTGCGACAATATAGAGAAAAAAGAAAAAGCTGATAATTTGTATCTTATGGTGCTAGATACAAAAGATGGAATATTGAAACTATCTGCCTTTGGCAAAGGTCAGCTTGAATTGGCTAAAAACATATACCAAAGCTTAGAGACTAATGATAGCACCCAAAGCGTTTTAGTAAGTGTAGATAGTGTTAAAAAACTTAAAAGAGCTTATCCAAACTATTTTTTAGATGCTAAACATTTTATTAAAGAAGTAAGAGAAAGAACAAAATAGCTAATTAATCACCAGTTAAAATCCCTTTAAATAGGCTTTTGATACTTTTTAATAATACTTAAAAGCTCATCTAAGGTTTTGCCTTCAAATTTGAAACAACAGCAAACTCGCATGATTTTTTGGTAAAAATTTGGAGAGTATAAAGCACGAGAGATAAGGCAAAAAAGAGTGAGAGTGGCTACATTTTAGCCACTATTTATAATTAGTTTAATTGATACATATAAGCATCATCATACACCCCTTTTAAGCGAGCAGTTATGCTATCTTTCCACGCATCTCGTATCTGTGTATTTTGAAGTTTGGGGATTAGATTTAAATTTTCTTTTGGAGCCAAAAATAGCATATTTAGCTCCATTATACTTAGCTTATTAGGATTACAATTAGTAATTTTGATGGTATCACCGCTATTAATTATCCCAGGCTTTAAAACCTTATAATACCACCCACTAAGCCCACTTTCAAAGATAAATTTAGTCATACCAGCGGCTATAATTTTGCTTAGTTTCACACAAGGCTTTCTAGGCTCACTTACTTGTAAAATCGCAGAGCCTATATGATGAATATCGCCTATATACACGCTTTTTTCATCAAGGTCTAAAATGCTTAAATTCTCCCCCATTTGACCTAGCTTTAAATCCTTATTAGCAAATTTGCTAAATGCCAAGTAGTTGCTAACAGCATTAGCAAAAACTGCCTTATATTCGCCGCCATGGTGGATTGTATCGCTTATACTATCCCCATTTATCCCATTAAAATCGCAAAATCCGCTATCGATATGCCCCTTATCCATAGCGCTACAAAATCCACCATAATCCTTTATAACGCCTATATTTAGGGACTTTACCACTGCCATAATATATTCTTTTGATTTAGTGAGTTTATGATTAAATTTGAGCTTTGCTTAGCAATCCCACTCATAAAACGCTCTATTACTGGGGCTTCATACCACATCTCTATCTCCACTTGGCTAAGCTCTTTTAGCCTAGATTTTGCTTCATCGTAGGTTGAAATCTTATCTATTAGACCTAAATCTAGAGCTTCACTGGCTAAAAATATTCTAGCATTTGCCCATATGCTGGCTTGATTTATATCTAAATTTCTAGCATTTGCCACATCTGTGGTAAATAGCTCATAGCTCTTATCTACCAATCTTTGTAGTTCATCTCTTTCGCTTTGGCTCCACTTTCTAGTATAAGTGCCAGACTCTTTATACTCTCCAGCCTTAACCACTTGAGAGCTAATGCCTATTTTATCCGCTAACTTCTCTATATTAGGGGCTTGTAAAATAACGCCAATTGAGCCTATGAAACTTCCACGATTAGCATAAATTTCATCTGCACCAATGGCTGCGTAGTAGCCACCACTAGTCATTGTCCCACTAGCATAAGCTAGCACCGGCTTTAATTCATTAAGTGATTTTATAGCATCGCTAATTGCCACGCTTGAGCTCATATCCCCACCAGGGCTATTGATATTGATTAGCACCCCTTTTATGGCTGGATCTTTGGCTAATTCTATTTGAGATAAGAGATCTTTTTCATCTGTGATAGCCCCATTTAGCGATATTTCCATTAAATTTGCTCTATTTGTGCTAGAGCCACTTAAGATAATCAAAACTACAATAAGCACAAAAATCATACTCTTAAAGTAGGTATTGATAAAATTTAAAAGCCCTTTAATAGGCGACAAAAGTAAATTTAAAATTCGCATTTTTCTCCTTTAATATATAGTGATTTAGCAGTTTTAGTATGAAGTATCATTTGAGTGCAAAGCTGATTAATATCACTGATATTAAATCCATCAAAGATAGCTATATCAGCGATATTTCCAGCTTTTAACTCACCTAAATTTAGGTTTAGTGCTTTGGCTGGATTAGATGTGATGGATTTTATGGCAAATTTAGCAAATTCATTTAAATCCATATAGCTATGAGCCATCATAGCAGCCCTTAGCTCGTCCCAAATATTTAGACTTATATTTGAGCTTAATCCATCTGTGGCTATAGATATATTTATGCCGTTTTCAAGGGCATTTGCTAGGTCAAATCTAGCACTTAATAATCTATTAGATACCGGACAAGTAGCGATAGAGTGAAGCGATTTATCCATTAAATTTAGATAATTTTTAGCAAAAATAGAGTGGATAAATAGAGTGCGAACCCCACTAAAAAGCTCTATAAATGAGCTTGGGGAGTAAAATGGCTTGGAGTTTTTATTAAATTCTTTAAAAAACTCACTAAATCCACCGCTACCATCTTCTAGCCACCGCTTTTCATCTAGGCTCTCCATAAAATGCGTAGAGAGCATCATATCTGATTTTTTGGCTAGATTTATAGCACTTTTAGCTAATTCTATATGGGTAGAGTATGGAGAATGCACACTAATAGCTGGGATAAATAGATCGCTTTTTAATTCATTTGCAGCATTAAAACGCTTTAAAAATCCGCTCCATTGCTCTTCTAAAATGGCTGAATTTGAGCCTAAAATTTCGCTAAAATATATCGTTCTAATAGGGGAATTAGCGCACAAATTAGCGCTAAGCCCAAAGCTAGAAATCTCTCCAATAGTGCTTACTCCAGCTCTTAATTGCTCATAGATGGCTTGATTTATCGCACTATTTTTATCGCTATTTTTAAATTTAGCACCATTTGCGATTACGCTTTTTAACCATAGTAAAAAATCCCCATAACTAAATGTAGTTTTATTGCTACTATACTCAAGATGGATATGGGAATTTATAAGAGCTGGCATAGCGATACTATCGCTAAAATCTAAAATTTGAGCCTCTTTAAATTCGGTTATAAGCTCATCAAATTTGGCTATTTTTTCAATTTTATGATCAAAAGCGATGGCTTGATTTTGTAAAATATCAAAATTGTCATTACATAAAATGATAAATTTAGCTTTTAATATTTTCATAAATTTCCTTAAAAAGCAGATATTATAGCCAAAATTTAGCCAATATTTTGTAAAATATTTGCTAAATAATTTTTTATCGGAGAAAAATATGAAAATAATGGTAATCCAAGGCCCAAATATCAATATGCTTGGCAAGAGAGAACGCAGAATATATGGCGTGATGACTATGAGCGATATACATGAGCAGATGAAGGCAGTAGCCGATCAAGCTGAGGTTGGGATTGAGTTTTTTCAAAGCAATTTTGAAGGCGAGATAGTTGATAAAATTCAAGAGTGCTTGGGTGAATTTGATGGCATTATCATCAATCCAGCTGCTTATACTCACACTTCAATTGCGATTAGAGATGCGATTGCGTCTGTGAGGCTGCCTACTATTGAGGTACATATTAGTAATATTTATCAAAGAGAGGAGTTTCGCCATAAGAGCTTAGTTGCTCCAGTTTGTTCTGGCCATATCGCTGGATTTGGACCCATTGGCTATCATTTAGCGATCATTGGAATGCTTCAAATTTTTGATCAGATAAAGCGTATGGAGACAGCTTCTAAAGATGCTTAATTATATCTTAAAAGATGAAAATGCCGTATATTTTGAGTGCGGTTATAGCTGTGATAATGAGATTTTTATCAAGTTTAAAGATGAGAGCTTTTTTATTACTGATGCTAGATATGCTATTGAGGCTAAGAGCGTTATCAAAAATAGCCAAGTGATTGAGTCAAAGGATATAAATAAAAGCGCAAGATTGCTATTAAGAAGTCTTGGGGTGCGTGATATAATCTTTAATCCAAGCGATTTTAGCTACTTTGATTTTCAAAGCTTAAGCCGAGATTTACATATAAATTTTGTAGCAAAAAATGAATTTTCAAAGCTTAAAAGGCAGATAAAAAGTAGTTTTGAGATCGAAATTTTAAAAGAAGCAGCAAGGCTTGGGGCGAGTAAATTTGATGAGTTATCAAGTGTTATAAGCGATGGTATGAGCGAGAAAATGATAAATTTCAAGGCTGAAAATATCCTAAGAGATGGTGGAAATTTAGCCCTAAGTTTTGATCCAATCACAGCTATAAATGCAAACGCTGCTAAGGCTCATGCTTTGCCACTTGATGAGCGTATAAAGAGCGCAGATTTGCTACTAGTAGATGCTGGGGTAAAATATCAAAGATACTGCTCAGATCGCACTAGAACGGCGGAATTTCAAGATGGATTTAAATTCACTAAAGAGCAGAAATTTTCAAATTCAAAGCAAAATGAGATCTATCAAATAGTAAAAGAGGCGCAAAATCTAGCCATAAAAGCAGTCAAGCCAGGAGTTAGGGCTTGTGATATAGACTCAGCAGCTAGGGATTTCATAGCTAAAAATGGATATGGGGATAAATTCTTTCACTCCACCGGTCATGGAGTAGGGCTTGATATACATGAATTTCCGATAATTAGCCCAAGAAGCACGACTATTATAGAGCCTGGAATGGTATTTAGCATTGAGCCTGGAATTTACTTAGAGAATGAATTTGGCATAAGAATAGAAGATGTTGTGGTGGTAACTAATAGCGGGTGCGAAGTGCTTTGATGGAGAGAATTTATATTAACGGGGCTAGAATGCTACTTAGAAGTAGGTATTTCCCAAAAGAATTTAGACTAAAAGCTAAGCATAAATATACCGCTATTATCGGTCTTGGGGGAAATATCGGCAATACTGCAAGGCTCTTTGATAGGTTTTTAAATTTAATTTTAAAAGATAGGAGATTTGCTATTATGCAAAGTTCGCCAATGCTTGTAAATAAGGCGTTTGGTTATGCTAGTAGGGATTATATAAATGCTGTGATAATCCTTAAAACCTCTTTGTATGCTAAGGAAATTTTAAAAATTATGCAGCATTTTGAGAAGAGATTTAAGCGAGTTAGAGAGTTTAGGAATTCGCCTAGAACTTTGGATTTGGATATACTATATTTTAGTGCTAAAAGTTATAATGATAATGTTTTAACCCTGCCTCATCCAGGGGCTAATATCAGACCAAGTGTATTTATCCCATTAGGTCTTATGAAAGGAGTGTGATGGCTACAGTTTTAAAGACTTTTACAGGAGAGAGTGCGATAGAAGCACTAAAAAAAGCCAAAGAGGAGTGCGGTGAGAGTGCAATGCTAGTAACTACTAAGCAAATTCAGCCTAAAACCTTAAATAAAAAACCGCTATATGAAATTTTAGTAAGCGTAGAAGAAAATAGTGCCACGCAAAATCCAGCATCGCAAAATAAGCAAACTCAAATAAATCAAATTCAAAAGCAAATTTCAGCCTATACACTAGGCTCAACGTCAAATACCAAACCAAGCACATTTAACTCAGATAGTGATAATAAAGATAGCAATGATATACTACTTAATATCTCACAAGCTGCAAAGGAGATTAGCAAAGTAGCTGGCATTAGTAGTGAAATAAGCGAATTTAAGAGCGTGGAGTATGATAAAAAGATAGATGAGGTGGCAAAAGAGGTAAATAAACTCAATCAAAAAATATCCATGATAGCTGATATGATTTGGGATGATAGGTCTGAAAATCGTGATGATATTATCATTCCGCCTGAATTTTCTACCATATATAAATTAGCCAAGCAAAGCGGTATGAAAAGCGAACATTTAAAAGGAATAATGCAAGCTACAATCGAAAATATGCCCTCATCTATGAAGAGCAATCCAGCTACAGTTAAGCGATATTTCTACTCACTTTTGCGTAATATGCTACCTTGTAGAAGTGAGAGCTTTGATAGTAAAAAGCAAAGAATTATGATGCTTGTAGGGCCTACTGGTGTAGGCAAGACTACAACGCTTTCAAAATTAGCTTATAAATTTGCTCACGGGGATCAAATCAGATATAAAACTGGGATTATAACCCTTGATACATATAGGCTTGGTGCGGTTGAGCAGCTATTTCAATATGCTAAGATTATGAATATACCGATACTTGATGCAATTGAGCCTGATGATTTTAGATCTGCTATTAAGAGCTTATCAAATTGCGATTTAATCTTGGTTGATACGATGGGAAGCAGTCAGTATGATAGGGAGAAGCTCATTCGTCTTCATACATTTTTAAAAGAGTGTGGTAGTAAGGTGGATGTGAGCTTGGTAGTATCAGCTGGGTCAAAGATTGAAGATTTGCTAGAGATTTATAATAACTTTTCAGCTTTGGATATTGATACTTTGATAATTACCAAATTTGATGAGACAAAGATATTTGGTAATATTTTTTCTCTTATTTATGAAACTGGCGTTCCAGTTAGTTTCTTTTCAACCGGACAAAATGTCCCAGATGATATTATGGAGGCTAAAAGCGAGTTTTTAGTCAGCTGTGTTTTAGATGGATTTAAAGGAGATGAGTGATGGATCAAGCAGATAAATTAAGAGAGCTAATGATAGCTCAAAAGATCAAAAAATCAACCCATTTCATAGCCATCACTAGCGGTAAAGGAGGCGTGGGTAAATCCACAGTTAGTGCGAATTTAGCCAATCTTTTATCATCTAATGGCTATAAAATTGTGCTATTTGATGCTGATATTGGACTTGCAAATTTAGATGTTTTATTAAATGTTAAAATCAATAAAAATATGCTAGATGTATTAAAAGGAGAGTGTCCGCTTGAGGAGATTTTGATTAAAGTTAAGCCAAATTTAACCCTAATTCCAGGTGAGAGCGGAGATGAGATTTTTAAATTTAATGACCAATTTTTATATGAGAAGTTTTTAAATCAAGCATCAATTTTAAAAGATGTTGATTTTGTCATCATTGATACTGGGGCTGGGATTGGCTCTAGCACTCAAGTTTTTTTAGAAGCGTGTGATGAGATTATCGTTGTTACCGTGCCTGATCCTGCTGCTATTACTGATGCTTATGCTACGATTAAGGTTATCTCAAAGATGAAAAGCGATGTTTTTATGCTTATTAACCAAGCAAAAGGCGAAGATGAAGCACAAAAGATATTTCAAACCATCAAAACCGTAGCTGATAAAAATATCACTCATCAGCTAAATTTAAGTCTATTAGGCTGGCTTCCAAGCGATAAGGTAGTTTCAAGAAGCATTAAGCAAAGAACGCTATTTACTAGTGATGCACCACACTCTCTTGCTACGCTACAGCTTAAAAAGGCTGCGAACAACCTTCTTGAGAAATTGGAACAAAAAGTGCTTGACACCAGCGAAGATAGAAGTTTTGCTGGCTTTTTCAAGCGTTTAATAGAGCAGTTTTAAAGGAATATTGTGAGAGCAGATAATTATATAGCATTTTTTACAGTATGTGGGTTTTTTGTGGGTCTTATGTTTGTTATAATAAAGATTGAAGAGCCTGTGGAGATTGTTATATATACTTTGCTTATTACATTTTTTTTCTATATTGTTATTCATATTGTTGTGATGAATTATATAGATGCTAAAAAAATTGGTCTAAGGATATTTAACAAAGAGCATTATGAAGAGATAAATGACTATCTTGTTACCGAGCTTGCTATTAGGGAGCGTAAGCTTGATGGTATTATCCAGCATTTAGACCAAAAGCTCAAAAAATCAGGTAAAAAGCATGAATTACGCAAAGCAAAAGCAGCTTGATAGCTATAAATCTCAGATAAAAAAAGAGCAAGATGATTTAGTGATCGCCTATATGCCAGCTTTGAAAGCTATGGCTCATAGGCTTAGATCTCGCTTACCAAGCTCAGTAGAAGTGGGCGATTTAATCAGCGTAGGAACTGAAGCTATGGTAAGACTTAGCCATACCTATGATAAGAGCCAAAATGACAATTTTTGGGGTTATGTTAAACAAAGAGTATATGGCTCAATGCTTGATTATTTGCGTAGTCTTGATACTATAAGTAGAAATAGTCGCAAATTAGTCAAAGATGTAGATCGTTTGATAGATGAGTATTACAATAAACATCAGTGTGAGCCAAGTGATGAGTATTTAGCAAAAGAGCTAAATGAAGATATAAATAGAATTAAAGAGGCGAAGAATTTAAGTGAGATAACATCAGTTTTACGCTTAGAAGATCAATATGAGTTATTAAGTGAGTATAGCACCGAAGAGCAGATAGAAAAAGATGAATTAATAGAGCATATTAAGCATATTTTATCCCAATTCAATCAGCGTGATCAGCTGATAATCCAGCTTTATTATTATGAAGAGTTAAATTTAAAAGAGATAAGTGAAATTTTAAATATCACAGAGTCTAGAATTAGTCAAATTCACAAAAGACTTATAACTAAAATCAGAGAAAGGCTAGGCTTTTAATGGCAGATATTTTAAGTCAAGAAGAGATAGATGCACTTTTACAAGTTGTAGATGATGATGGAGCTGGGCAGGTCGCTGATCTCCCAGAGCATATAGAAGAGCCAAAGCAAGTTGTCATATATGACTTTAAGCGTCCAAATAGGGTTAGCAAAGAGCAGCTAAGAGCCGTTAAGGGAATTCACGATAAATTAGCCAGAAATCTTGCTTCTCAAATTTCAAGTATTATGCGTAGTATCGTTGAGATTAGACTTCACTCAGTTGATCAGATGACCTATGGTGAGTTTTTGATGAGTTTGCCAAGTCCAACTAGCTTTAATGTATTTTCTATCAAGCCACTTGATGGAAACTGCGTCTTAGAGATCAATCCTAGTATCGCATTTCCTATGATAGATAGACTTCTTGGTGGCAATGGCGATGGATTTGATAGTAATAATAGAGAGCTAACTGATATTGAGGTTAATCTTTTGGATGCGATTTTGCGTATTATTATGCAACGGCTTAAAGAGTCGTGGTCTATGATTACAGATATGTATCCAAATGTAGAGGCTAAGGAGTCTAG
Organism: Campylobacter porcelli; assembly: GCF_002139855.1. NCBI lineage: Bacteria > Pseudomonadati > Campylobacterota > Epsilonproteobacteria > Campylobacterales > Campylobacteraceae > Campylobacter > Campylobacter porcelli. The sequence goes on along the minus strand of NZ_CP018789.1, from coordinate 1,364,404 downwards.
CCCAAATGTCGTCCAAATCGTTAGCCAAAACGAGATTGTTATTATGGTTGTTATGGAGATTATTATTGGAAATTCGAGTGGTATGATAAATTTATGCTATCCAGTCATATATCTTGAGCCGATTTTAAGTCGCCTTGCTAATCGTGATATTATGTTAGGTGAAACCAGTGCTAAAAAGAGCCGTAATAAGGAGCTCAAAACCTTAATTGGTCGTGCTGAGGTGCTTTATGAAGCGATTTTAGGTAAGACCATAATTAGTGTAAATGAGTTTTTAAATTTAGAAGTTGGCGATATATTAAGACTTGATCGCAATGCTGATGATAGGGCTATAGTTTGTATAGATAAAAAAGAGGTATTCTTAGCTCAAATTGGCATTCATCGCTTTAGCAAATCAATTAAGCTAGAAGAGCTTATCAAAACTGATCGTGATGAGATAAAAGCGATTTTAGAGCAGTATGAAGAGGATAGAAAAGCTAAACTAATGGCATATGAAGAGCCTAAAGACGATAATGAAGAAGAAAGTGATGATGAGGAAGAATACGATGACTAGATTTTTTGAACTTTTTAAAAACGAGCTAAGTGCAACTATAGAGGGATTAACTGGTGCTACACCGCAAATATCAGATGCGGCTGAATATGATGCTCCAACTCAAAATGGCATAAAAACCCCCGTTATAATGGCTAGTTTGACATTAAGTGGGGATATAAATGGCAAGATGAATATTGTCTCTTCTGTGCTTTTGATTACAGCTATTAATGATTTAATGCTAGGAGAAGAAGAGCCAACTGGCAATACCACAATCAGCGATGATGAGCTAGATGCGAGCAAGGAGATATTCTCAAATTTGCTAAGTGCGGTTAGCACATCTTTGGGTGCGGCTAAAGATATGCCAAAGGTGAATTTCGCTATTAATACAGTAAAGTATATTGATGAAAATCAAATTTTGGATTTTACCTCATTTGAGAAGTTATTTTTATATCAAATTGGCATTGCGAATTTAAATGAGTTGCTTGGCGTTTGTATTGATTATCCATTTTATAAATTTTTCAATAAAACCACAGAGAGTAATACTAATAAAGAAAGCAAATCATCTGAAAAGCACGATATTAGCGATGAAATTAGAAATATCGGGCTTATTATGGATGTCAGGCTGCCAATCCGTGTGCGTATTGGCTCTAAAAAAATGCTATTAAAAGATGTATTATCTATGGATATTGGCTCGGTTATTGAACTAAATCAACTAGCCAATGATCCGTTAGAAGTCTTAATAGGAGATAAACCAGTCGCACTTGGTGAAGTGGTTATCGTAGATGGAAATTTCGGCGTGCAAATCACTGAAATCGGCACCAAAAAAGAGCGTCTAGAGCAACTTAAATAACCATTATTTAAATTTTAATTTATAATAACAAATTTACACTACCTATAGAGTATTAATTTTTATTATTATGATAAATTAATATGGCATAGAGTTAAGAGAAATAATTATAAATAAACTAAATAAAAAGTGGAGATTGCCACTTTTTATTAAAAATATAAGATGAGTAGATAAAATTTAAACTAAATAAACTAACTAAATAAATAAAAATAAACTAAACTGAAAAATATAAACCAACTAAGCCAGATAATAACAGTCAAATAACAACATCTGCTTTTATAGATTTGATCAGTATCAAATCTAATCAAGCGGTTGTAAAATAGCAGCCTCTCTAATCTCAGGCATTATAGCCCAAAGCTTTGGCAAATCTACACCAAATCCCTCTCTTAATTCACATTTTAATATTCCCACTCTTTGCCATGGCTCTAAATTAGGATTAAAAAATGTGCTTATACACTCCTTACCACCTAAGACTAAAGATCTTATCTCCACAGCATCACTTAAAAGTGGTATTAACTGAAATACGGTCTCAAATTTCTTTTTATTTAAATCTGCAAAGCAGTTTTTTAGCATAAAAAATCCACTCTCATCAATTCCTAAGCACTCATTTATATCATTAGCTGATACAAACTGAATATACTCAAGGCTTAAATGTGCAAAGCTATCAACCCTTTTAATATCACTAATTACACTTGGTTCAAATGCTTTAACCTCTCTTAGGTTATAATTAAAGGTCTCATCTGATTTACCTAAATTTACCACCAAAGGCATACCTGTATCAAGGGATCTTAGGCTTAAAGGCAAAGTAAATGGATCAAAGCCATCTTGATTATTTGATGAGCTAGTTAAGATTGGTGTTTTTATTTTATCATTTAATAATGGAGCTCTATCTGGGGCTCTTTTTTCATCTGGGGCTTTGCTTATATCTCCAGCAAAGCCTTGTGAGCCATCAAGCTTTAAAAATGTCTTATTTGGCGTTGAGGCACAACTAACGATAAATATAGATATTAGAGTTATTAAAGATAGAGTTTTTATCATGGAAATCTCCTAAATGTTACAGGGAAGTGGTCACTTGCTATGTGAGTTCTAAATCCACTAAAGAATGTGCTAGCTGATATTGGTGGTAATGGAGCTGGAAACACTGCACGATTGGAGTTACCTACTACAGCGTAATCTAGAGTTCTTCTAGCACTTATTTGAGTGATGGCGTTATTTGTAATTATTCTAGTTCTAAGTCTTAACTCAAGCTCAAATGAGCTAAGTAGCTCTCCTGGCTCTCTATTAAAATCTCCCATTATAATCCAGTTAGTGCTAGCTAGAGTTGGGGATCTTTGAAAGAATAGATCTATATTATGAACTATAGCTGAAGCATCAGCTCCACCATTTGCTAAAGCGTGAATGCTAAAGAAAGCATCATTATTTATCCTAATGCCAATCATAGGTCTTGAGACTGTAGTTGGAGGTGGAAGTAAGAATACTTCATCAGCCTGTCTTCTACTAGCTAGAGCTAAATTTACTCTATTACCACCCTCATCAGTCCTAGCAAAATATACAAATATTAGATCTGGTCTAAGCCTAGAGCCTATATTCCACACATGCTCAGTTACTACTACACTAGTGCCAAATGCTCTAAACTCCCTTCCAGTTGGCTCAGCTGTGGCTGGGAGAGTGCCAGCTTCTTGAATAGCTAAGACATCAATGGAGTTTTGACCAGAGAACATTTGAGTTACGCTAATGCTCCATTTAGCCTCACTACTAGCACTTGAGCCTTGCATATTCCAAGTAGCTGTTTTAAAGTCATCTATATTAGCAAATAGGCTTATAAAGCTAAATAATAAGATTAATATATTTTTCATTGTTGGTATCCTAATAGTACTTCAGTTGGTAAAGCTTTAGGGATAAATACCCATTGTTGATTAAAATTTGGCTTAAAATTACAATCTCTCATAGCAAGACTATAGTAGCTACCAGTTTGGACTAGCGAGCCAAGATCTGTTGTTATACATTTATTTGAAGCTGTGGATTTAAGCTGAATGGCTCCATTATCCATAGCAAAGAGCTGCCATTGCTGGGATTTATTATTTGGGTCGCATCTGCGGTGAGTTATACCACTGCCTTCATCGTGAATGCATGTATTTGTAAGGAAATTTGATATTAAAGCTATATCATTACCTAGATTTATAACTTGCCAAAATCTAGCCGCTCCAAAATCCTTTGAGTTATCTAAGGTGTAGCCCCATAGCCAATTTCCCTCAGCTAAAGCCCAAATGGTTATAGATGAGCCGCCCATTGGGTTTATTATAGTTAGTGCAGCTGATTTAGAACCAAGGCTTGGAGATGCGGATAGATTTAATAGCGGGGCACCATTTGGAGTGCTTAAGTTACTATCTACATCAGCTCTATTAGATACTAAAGATTTCATAGGGTTTGTAGTTAAATTATCATCTATTACAGGTGGTGCGTATGGGGATTTACCAGAACCACAAGATATAAAAAATAGAGATATTATAAGTGGAAATATCACTCTTTTCATCTAATTCCTTTTAATAAGTAGTTTAGTGGATTAATATTGATAATTAATCTTAATTATCTTAGCATAATTTTACTTAATGGGGTATTAATAATAAACTTAAAAAATAATTTAAATCTATACCAAAATCCTTTTTTAACTAAATTATTACTTAATAAGCTAAAATAATAAGAAAAAGCATAATCTTTACATTCTAAATAATCCAAAAAAAAGTTAATTATATTTAAATCTTCTATATTTATATTATCTTTATTTAACGATTTTAAACACATAGCTTTACCTGTATTTAAAAATGGCAATCCTCTATATTTATTTTTTTCTAATTTTAATATATTATTATTACTAGTATTATCAAGGTGGATGCGGTATTGAACTAATGGTTCATTTAATGTAATTCTTTTTCCGTATATTTCATTAATAACTGCCAAGTAATAGTCGTGAAATTCTATATTAGCACTAAAAGGTAAAGCAATATTTTTTAAATTCTTATTCATTAAAATTGTATTTCCCATTACTCCACATGGTCCTAAAATTTGCCCTAAATCTTTGCTATGAGAAAGACTATAACCCTTTTTTTTTAAAAATGATTTACAAATTTGATTTTCATCTGAGTCAATTATTTCTAAATCGCTATGAACCATAATAGCCAAATTTGGATTATCTTTTTCTATCTCCATCATAGCTTTTAATTCTTTTTCTAATTTATTTGGCTTCCAAATATCATCTTGGTCGCTAATGGCTATATAATCATAATCCACTTCACTCAATAAAAGCTCAAAATTTTTTACAAAACCTAAATTTTGTTTATTTTTATTTATAATAAACTTATGGCTGTATTTCTGTTTATATTTACTTATAATATCCATAGTATTATCACTAGAACAATCATCTCTAATATAAATTACAATATTAGAATAAGTTTGAGCCAATATAGAATCTAGTTGTTTAGATATATATTTTTGACCATTATAGGTTGCCATTATAACAGCAATAGTTGGCGTATGCATTATAAGCTATACCTTTTTAAATACCAGTCTATAGTCTTTATAATTCCACTATCAAAATTCTCATCAGCCTTCCAGCCAAGCTTAGTTTCTATTTTAGTAGCATCAATTGCATATCGTCTATCATGTCCTGCGCGGTCTAAGACAAAAGTGATTTGATTTTTATAGCTAGTGGGTTTTGGTAATTTAAATATAAAAATTAATAGGTACATTTATTAGATTGCTTAGGAGAATCAAGATATAATATTGCTATTAAATATTAAAGGAGAAAAAAATGACAGTTATAAAAAGAGATTTTGTACCGGAGAATACAAAATCATATTATTATACTCGACCGTTGAGTTCAGGAAAAGCTTACTTCTTAGAAGATGCAAATGGAAAAATTTTTTATGCAAGTAAAAATTATATCGATGAACATTTAAAAGTAGATTTATCAAAGATACCGGACTTTACAATTTCTTTAATATCTATGCGATCATATGAAAATTCTAGAAATAGATCTTGTTCTAAAAATAAAACTCATATCAACTATGATAAGTCATATGCTATTGCATATATAACTCTTAGGGAAGAAAAGCTTATTGAATACAAAAATATATCCTATGAGCCACTTAAGAATTATTATGATAAATATATGAGAGATAGAGATCTTGCGGATGAAGATATAAAACGCATAATCAATATAGAGCAAAGCTAAGGAACGCAATATTAGACTATCTTTAAATAACCTGTTAACGTGTTATGCTTATGAGTTTAAATTGAAGCGGATATTAAACTGCTTAAAACAAAATAAAGAAGGAATTGATTTTATTAATAGCCTATTATCTTATTTGAAAAACAATTATATGTTAAGTGACAAACAGATTAAAGGATTAGCAAAATGGACACAATATTTGCCACAAAAAGATTTAAGAGAATCAAAAATAATGAAATTTAAAAACTAAATAAATCATATAAGTAAGACTAAACCTTGAAATATTTTAGAAGTCAGTCTCATTTTATATAATTGTTGCTAATCTCCATAAACCACATTTCAATTCTCTTTAGTATGTTTTTGCATCTTTCGCCTTTGAGAAAATCTTTGGCGGTAGATTATCAAAAAAATGAAATTATAATAAATATAGATTTCTTTAGTCTATAAAATTTTATAGACTAAATATGCTTTTGACTATTGATCTCTTAATTTTTTAAGCGTTTCATTTAAGATTGTAGAGCTAGTGCCTTTGGTATATGGAAAATATACAACCCTAACGCCAACTTCATTGAATTTCGTCTCCATTTCTCTCCAGCTTGGCGCATTAAACCAATCATCACCTACAAATAACACATCAAAATTTAGCTTTTCCCACATTTTAAATTTATCCAGCTCCTCTTGCGGTATAGCAGCATCTACATATTTTATATTTCTTACTATTTCTATCCTTTCTTCAAAAGGAATTACTGATCGTTTATTTTTATACTCCACTAGCTTATCTACAGTTACGCCTACGACTAATTTATCGCACAAACCTTTGGCATTTTTAAGTAAATTTAGATGTCCGATATGAAATAAATCATAAACTCCAGTAGTATATCCTATAACCATTTTTGGCATTACAGCTCTCCTTTATCATGCATATTTAAAAACTGCTCTAAACACCAGCAAAGCCACTTTTGATCACCTGTCATATCTTGAGCGCAATTTTCGATAAATTCTGATCTTGTTGGAATATATTCTTTCAGCCATTGATTCATTGCTCTTGGCATTGGAATTTTGGTTGGGGTTTCAATATTTGGATATCGCTTGGCAAATAACTCTCTCACCATATATTTAGGTTCGCCATTTCTAACTCTATTTAAATTTAGTGGTCGTGCCATTTTCATAAATGAGTATGGATCTAAATATTCTACTCCTCCTAGCTCAAAGGCGTGCATATAAGATGTATATGATTCAATATCCATATAATCTTTTAAAAAGGCTTGAAAATCTATCAAGTCTAAACTTTTGCGATATGGCTCATAGATCTCTTTTACACTGATTGAATTTTTCAAAACTTTGCTTGGCTCGATAGAATTATATCTTTCAACAAATTCGTCAAATTTCCAAGTCTTAGATAAAATCTTATCCATCCCACCAAAAACATAATCAGCAGCATCGCCATATATGATTTTTTCAATACCTTGAGATTTTGCGTGCTTTGCAGCTTTTAATAATTGAACTTCAATCGAATGAAAAGGGACTCCATCTGCTTTAAGAATTTCAGGAGTTAATTCTTCAAAATCTGACCAATTCATCTCAATTATTTCGTGGTCTAGCCCATAAATATCACAATATTTTTTAGCTTGGGCTGTTTCATCTATGGCATTAGGAGCAATACACTTAAAAGTATATGCTTTTGTACCTTTTGGCAAATACGAAGCTAAAATGGCACTATCTATACCACCAGATAATAAAATAGCAGTTTTATTTGGAACATAAAATTCGCTAATCTTATCTTTAATAATTCTATCCATCTCGTCTATGGTAGATACGGGCGTAATCTCCTTTTCATCGCGAGGCTTAAACACAGTATGATTAAGTCCATCAAAGAAATTAATATTTTCATCTTTAATAAACCTAAAGGCTAAGTAGTGGCTCATGCAATATAGTTTGTCAGTCATTAGTTCTCCTTTAATAAATTTGTTATATACTCATATATATTTTTTGCCGAAGTTTTATTATTTGGCGATCTTAGATAATTATTAATAAATATCGCCCTATCTGACTTTTTATAATCATTTTCATTTAAAACAATATCTTCTATAAAATTAATAATATCTTTTTTTAAATCAAATGTATGGTATAAATTGGCATAAACTTTATTGCCAAATTCATCAAAATCTAAAATATTTTTTTTACCTTTTGTAAATAATGCTGGCTTTCCAGTAACCATATATTCAGCCATGAATGATATTGAATCAAATATCATCGCATCAGATGTCAAGAATAAATCTTCAAATCTATTATTTTCAAATTGACAATTTTCTATTGTTGACCATTTTTGATAATATTCATTAATTTGTTTTATTGTCCACTTTTGTCCATTAACTGGTCTAGACTGCAAAGCTTTATAAAGCATTGGGTGAGGCTTAAAAGCAAATTGAATTTCATCTTTATATTTATCTGCAACATATAACATAAAATCATAAATTTCAGCAAATGTGCTAGTAGAATATAATGTCGCTGCATCATATAGCCAGTGTGGTGCCCAAATAACTTTCTTTTTAGATTTATTTTGTTTCTTCCAGACATCTTTTGGTTGATAATTTTGATCAAAAAAAATATCTAACTTAGGATATCCTAAAAAAACACAATTTTTACCTTTTATTTTTGAAATTTCACGAGCCATCTTTAAATGTTCTATAGATGGCACAAAATATGTATCGCAAAGCCAATGACTATCTAAATTAAAGTGACCATCCGGATTTTTGGCGCCAGAAATTCCATATTCAATTAAGTAGTTAAGCGACTGTGGGAAATTCGTTAAATGGTACTGTTGTGGTAAATGCTTCCACCAAGATTTATTATGAAAAATAATATCAGGTTTAAGTTCTTTTCTAATATCTAAATATGTGTCAGTTGTTTCATTGTATGCCTTAATAACATCGTACCCTAATTTCCTTAATTGTTCATATGCCGTTGTGGAATATTTAATCATTTCTTCTTTGCCTGTGTAACAAAATGGAACTACACAAATTTTGACATTAAAAATTGGATTTTCTCTAAAAATTTTGTATAAATTTTCCCAAATAAAACAACTAATTCTTGAAACAAAAAATAAAACTACTATTTTTTCATTATTTTTATATTTTCTTCGAACTTTTCTTAATGTATTAAAATGTTTTAACCTAAAAAAGTTTGATTTGGGATTTAAAATTTCATATGGAACATCTCTACATTCAATTTTTAAGAATGGAAGTATATAAAAAAGTTTAATATATAAATTGTCATATATATTATTAATCTTAAAAAAGTACTTTAAAAAAATAAATTTATTAAAATATTTTTTATTTAAAGTTAATAATTTTAATTTAAATATATAAATATATATTTTTTCTTTTATCAATTCAAAATTAAATATTTTTATTTTATAAAATAAAAATACCCTATTATATTTTTTTATTTGCATAGTGCACCTTTTTACCCATAGAATTTGGAAATTTATATGGTATATATTCTTTATATGAAATAATTTTTATTCCAAATAAATAATATTTATTAATTCCATTTCGTCTATTTATCCTAAAATATCTAATGCCAAATATATAAAAATCCGTTCTTACAACAAAATCTATTTTTTTAAATAGCTTTAATCCTAATATAGATAGCCTGATAACTTTTATAAGAGAATAAGGTGTATATCTTATAACTCTCTTTAACTTATCAAAAGTTAAAGAACTATTAATTATCTGTTCTAAAAAAATAGAGGCTAACTTGTTAATATTGCCATGATTATTTTTATAATATTGATAGCACTTATTACCAATATTTCTTTTACCATTTTTTAATAAAATAGTTTCTACGCTATTAGCAATTGAGATATATTTTATATTAAAATCTTTTTTTTGATCAACTGTAATCCCAGTACAATAGCAATTCGTGTCAAAATACCAATACACTTGATTATCTTGAATTTCGTTAGTGTTCATTAATAAAACTGCCGAAGGTATTCTAAGAGCTGATGCTTCAATGACGCAAGTACCAACTCCATATAATAGATCTATATTGTTAATTAAATATTCATCTAATTGATTATATGCTATAGATCCGGTATATAAAATATCTATTTTATCACCATATTTCATTAATTCTTGTTCAACTTTTTTTCTATATACTCCATCGCCAATAATATGAAGTCTAATTTTTTTACTAATATTAATTTCGTATAGATTTTTTGCCAAATAAAATAAACTTTGTATTTTATCTGCTGATAATCTAGATAGAAAACCAATATTGATATAATCTATATCTAATAATTCTTTAGGAGCTTTAAGAGTTTTATTTGGTACTGTTAAATAATAAAAATCATTATTATAAATATTTGCATTACTATACCTATTTATCGAATCCATGCTAGACCAATCATGAAACATTATAGCTCTAGAATGTTTAATTAAATTAAAAAATTTTAATGTTTCATTGTTTAAAAACAACAAATCCCAAGCACAAGGATTAGTTTCATTATGCCAAAAAATAATTTTATTATCTTTATGCATATTTTTAAGTAATATTACTCTTGTGCTTGTAGCAAATATAACACACTTTTTATTCAATGGGAACAATTCCGAATTTGGATCATATGGTATAAAATTTATATTTTTAATATTTTTTATAAGCGTTCTAGGGTGTCCATCTATTAAATCGCAAAAATATATATTTAAATTTGTATTATTAGCTAAATATTCAGCCATTTGAACCTTGCAAGTTGTAGCGCCAGTTATAGCATGAACCGGTTGAAAAAAACATATATTTTCATATCCTTGTGATTTTATAATTTCCGTTAGCTTTAATAATCTAGAATGCATATATTTATCCACCTTAACTTTTTCAATTAATAATTTATATTTTTATGATTTGCTTTCAATCAATTCTATTATAAACATGTTATTTAAAACCACAAAGCAAATTCTTTTACCAAAAAATTGAGATATTTTCATTGGAGATATAATTTTTGCTCCTAGCTTAACTGTAAAAATTTCAAATGCTTTATCAATATCGCTAACCATATATCCAAAATGATATAACTTAATACCTTGTTTTAGCCAATAATCCAATGTGCTTGAACCTTCTAAATTTTCCAATAATTCCAATCTTGGTTGATTTTTTGCCGTTATAAAAAGACCTTTTACCCCTTGATTAATATCACCATCAAAGAAGGCTTCTTTGGTATATCCAAGCATAGCATAAGTTTTGAATTCCTTTTCAATATTTTTAGTTGCTATGCCTATATGGTGAAATTCAAAATTTCCTAATGCTACTTTTAAATTTCTTTGAAATATTTTTATAGATTTCTCTTCTAAGCCAAAACTAACACATGAAAAATAATTATCTCTATCAATAAATTGCCATACTGCATTATAGCTTTGCCCATCTATTTCGAATTCATTAATTAAAATTTTTCTAGTTTTAGCTCCAATTGATTTATGAAATTCTACAACCAATACATTATCTTCTATTGTTTTGGTGTATATTTCCGCTAAATTTAATCTTTTAAAAGCAAATTTATATGCCAATTGTATACTTTCAATTGTAGCCATTGAACCTTTTTTTACAACCCAACGACCTAATTCTGCAACTCTATCCTTTATATTATAAATACCAATTAAACCTTCTTTTTCTCCAGTTAAGTTATTTTCAACTACAAAATAATAATCATCAGGTGATTTAAAATATTTGTTTAGCCAATTAATTTGTAATTTTAAATCTCTAGAGATTTTATGTATATATTTATTACGCTCAGAATCTTCTAGTCTTATATCAATAATAAACTGAGCATCATCTAGTGTCACTGGTCTAATAGAATATGCAAAACCTTTCTCTTTAAAGCTATGAAACATCTATTGTGCTTTCGTTTTTATTAAGTCAATAATTTTTCTAACGGTAGTTGTATCACCAATCTCTTCTTGGGTAAAGACAATATCAAATTCTTCTTCTAAAGCTATAATAATCTCAACATGAACTATTGACTCCCACAATTTCTCAATATCTATTTTTTCTATTAATTGATCTCTATTAATTTTCGCAATTGTAGAAATTATTTCAATAATTTTATTGTCCATATTTACTCCTCTATTATAATTGACACTAAATCTTGATTAATGTCTTTATTAAATTTAGAACTAGCATTAATAAAATCAAATAAATTTTCTACTAAAAAATTCTCAGCAGGTTTATTTCTTTCACCCTTTATAAAATTAATTTTAAACTCAGAACGACCAAATTTATCAAGAGCTAATTGTATAGGATAAAGTACAATGCTATTATCAATACCTCTACCTAATGCTCGGCAACTAATAAAACACTCTTCCATTTCTAAATATCTATTTTTATCTCTAAATACACAAACTCCAATGATGCCGCTATTAGATAACTTATCTTCCAATTTAATAGTGATTACCATACAATTCTTATCGTTCATTAATTCCTTAACTTCAGTTTCGCTATATCTCTTATATCCACAAATAAATTGGTTAGTTTTATTAGCTAATTCAGAAATTCTAGGAATTTGCTTATTGTTATTTATTGAATATGTCAATTTAATATCTAAACTTTTTATATAATCTGCTTTAGATAAAGTTTTTTGTAAAAACTCTCTTTGCTTATTAGCTTGAGTATCTTTAGAGCGTATTTTATCTTCATCTTTTATATTTAACTTCAACATTCTAGGATAATTTTTTAAAACATTAAGCGTTATATCTGCTTTATTTTTAGCCACGATATATTTTATACTTGGATAATCATTTAACATAGAAATTATTTCACCCATATTATCATCAATAAATAAAACGCTATCAATGCCAATATTGAGAAATTTAATAATTTCACTTACTGCTTTGGATTTTTCTTTCCAAGATATATAGTATTTTGTAATATGCTCTAGTTGGAGTGGAAAATCTTTTCTAGTTTTAAACATTTCAATAACATCTTGCTCTTCATTTTTAGATGCTAAACAAATAAAAAAACCCTGTTTAGATAATTCTACAATATGTTCTTGAAGTAATTTATGAGCATTAGTTAGTTCTAACCCATATATTTTATCTTCCCCCAATACGCCTTTATATAGCGTATTATCTAAATCAAAAATCAATGCCTTAATATTAGGTAAAAGTATAGAAGGTATATAATTTAACCCTAAATCTTTAGAAATCTCAATTAAAGCTTTGGAACTTAGCTTGGTTCCAGAAAATTTTTCCAATCTTAGATCTAAATAGTCATCATTTAAAAAATGCTTAATTTTATTAAGATTATAAACAACTACGCTACTGTTTTCAATAGTTAAATTTGTTTCAAAAGGAATAATAAGTATTTTTTTAGAATAAATTTTGGTTAAATATTCAATTCTGTCAATAATAAATTTATTAAAATCAATATTTTGATATCTTGTAGAATCTATCCAAAGTATCAATAAATCAGAATTTTGATCTAAATTTAAAAAGGATAACGAATCATCATAATCACTATAGCTAAATTCTATACTGATTTGAGCATAATCTAAAAAAGGCTTTAATGAATTTTCTATAAGCTCAAAAGAGTGGTTTCTATAAACATTAATTCTAAACCTTGCAAGATTTGCTAGTGAAGACGAATAAGATAATATTTTACTTCTAGTTAATTTATTTTCAAATATAAAATCTTGTAAATCACTTATCATAAATAACAAACCTCTTTCAAATTTTATTTGAAATAATAATTTTGTTTTGAAGATTATAGTTTTCAATACTAGTTGGATGGTTGTGTGGTTTGGTGTTGTTAAATTTGTATTTGTTTTTAGCTGAATAAATTTAAATTTTATATATTTTTTATATTTTATTTAAATAAATTGTGATATGATTTCAAATCAGATTTTATTTAGGATTTTAAGAAAAATATGAGTGGCAAGAGTGTTGGTGTGATTATCCCTATTTATAATACTAGCAAATATTTGGATAAGTGTTTAAACTATATTTATTCGCAGACCTATCAAAATATCAAGATAATGCTTATAAATGATGGCAGCACCGATAAAAAAGTGGATGAAGTTATGGAAGATTATGCAAATTATGATGATTATATAGAAGCAAACCATCCAACTAGTATTGAAAACTATAATCTTCAAAACAAAATTATTATTTCAAATAAAGAGTGGTCAGAGTTAAGTTTAAAGCAGAGCAATACTCTCTTAGTCGATACAAACTTGCAAACTATAAGTATTTTAACGCAAAAATTTTTATCAATTAGACACTTGCTAAGGTATTGGTAAATTTATGGAAGAATTATTCAAAGGTAAAGTAGATGATTAGAATTCTATTTCTTTCAGCTGGAACTAATGCGGCTTACCATTGTATAAAAATATTAAAGGAAAAATTTAGTAATAATTTTTATATAGTTGGAGTAGATATTAATGAAAAATATTTAGTAGCATCTTGTAATTATTTAGATAATTTTTATAAAGTGCCAAGGTCGGATTCTATGGGCTATTATGATATAATTTTAGAAATTTTAGCACAAGAAAATATAGATTTTTTATTTACAATCTTAGATGTTGATCAAGGTTTTTTTAGTTCCGATAATAAAGACTTAGAAAATATAGGAGTTAGAACTTTTTCTGTGGATTCAAAGCTTTGGCGTAGCTACAAATCAAAAGATACAATGAATAATCTTTTAAATTTACATGGCTTTTTAACTCCAAAACTATATAATTTGAATGAAATAGAACTAAATAGAAAATATTTTATAAAGTCTAAAAAAGGTTTTGGATCTATAGGAGCAAGAATTGCTACGGGCAAAGATATTCACAACATAAATAATGTAGATGATTATTTAATACAAGAGATTTGTATAGGGCCTGAGTATACTGTTGAGTGCTTTAAATATCATAATACAATAAGAACCGTAACTAGAGAAAGAATTGAAACAAAAGCTGGGGTATGCACAAAAACTAAAGTTTTTAATAATCTAGAACTTGAACATATAGCAAGAGAATTTGCGAAAAAAATTGATTGTCCACATTGCTTCAATTTACAATTTATGAAAAATTCTATAGATCAATTTGTTATAACAGATGTTAATTTTAGATTTGCCGGCGGAATGAGTTTAGCATATGCTGCTGGTTGGGATGAAGTATCGGCATTAGCTGAAATAATGCTTAATAAATCAGAAAATGAAATTTTGGCCACTGTACCAGATAAAATTCAACCCCAATACATAGTAAGAGCTTATAATGATGTAGTGACTAAGATTGATAGATCTATTGTTGCTTTTGATTTTGATGGAACACTTTTAGATAGCAGAAAAAGGCATATTGTTGTTCTCGATGATATTTTAAAACAATTTGATATTAATTTAGATACAACGGATTTAATTGATTTCAAACGAAACAACAAAAACAATGTTGATTATTTAATTTCAAAAGGCATAAATGAAAATCTTGCAAAAGAAATTCAAGCAAAATGGATTGAAAACATTGAAAAAGAAGAATATTTGGCACTTGACACATTATACTCTGCAACAATCAAAGTACTTGAAGAATATTCTAAAGAAAATGATTTAATCTTAGTTACTGCAAGAAATAATAAAGTTGGTTTGCAAAATCAAATTGATAGATTTGATTTAAGAAAATATTTTAAAGAAATTTATGTTGTAAATTCTAACAAAGATATATCAACAAATAAAGCACAAATTTTAAAAAATGAAAATGTGGCTAAATTTTTTGGAGATACATTAAGCGATAAAAAAGCTGCTGATTTGGCTGGGATAGAATTTATTTATTGTGAAAATGGATTCTATAAATTAATACAATAAGGGGAATAAGTGAATTTACACGAAGAAATTAGAAAAATAATAAATGAAATAAAATTACAAGGTTATAATAATATTTGCATATGGGCACCAGCACTAAATGTTGGTGGCGGTACATATGTATATTGTAATTTTGTTAATTATTTAACTCAAAATACAGATTTAAATGTTTATTATATGGATTATTTAGATAGTTATGCTAGGCATCTTTTAAAGAATAATAAAAAGGTTAAATTTTTAACTTATGATGAAAAAAATCCTAATTTCCCTTTAAAAGATAAAACTATAATTTTAGTCAATAGTACTAGAATAGTGCAACTAACCAATATGAATCCGGATAATAAAGTACTTTTTTGGCATTATGAGACTATAAAATG
Organism: Campylobacter porcelli; assembly: GCF_002139855.1. Taxonomy (NCBI): domain Bacteria; kingdom Pseudomonadati; phylum Campylobacterota; class Epsilonproteobacteria; order Campylobacterales; family Campylobacteraceae; genus Campylobacter; species Campylobacter porcelli. The sequence goes on along the minus strand of NZ_CP018789.1, from coordinate 1,348,601 downwards.
TGGTTGGGATTTAGTATTGATTGATAATGAAACTAAAAAATATTTTAAACTTGCTAAAGATAATAATGCTATGATATATCATGATTGGTCTGGTAGATATAGTCTTAATATGACTTATAATGTTGGATTTAAAAATAAGGATTATTTTTATATAACCTTACCACCAGTTAGTACATTTTGTGATAAAAAATATACAGATCAAAATAGTATAAATATTGCTTTTTTAAGCAGATTGTATCCAGATAAAATTCAAAGTTTATTTTATTTGATAGATAATTTTTCCAAGTATCAATCTGATAAAAAAAGACGATTACATATTATAGGTGATGGTAAATCAAAAAAAGATGTACTAGAATTTTGCAAAAAATATGAAGATAATATAGAGTTTATATTTACTGGGACAATTTCAAGGAATAATTTAGATTCTTATCTTATTGATAATATTGATATTTTATTTGCGATTGGAACCAGTGTGCTAGAGGGTGCCAAACTAAAACTTCCTTCTGTAATGTTATTTACTGGTATTAATAAACCAATTAAAAGTAACGAGGCTATATGGATATATAATTCAAAAGAACATACTGTAGCAATAGTAGAAGAATCAAAGCAAGCATTTGGCGTTAAATGTGATACATTCAATGATATTATTGATTCGGTATATCAAAATAAAAATGGAAAAAGAGACCAAGGCAGAAAATGTTATAAATATTATTTAGATAACCATAGCAGTTATGATGAAATGGTCATAGGACTTTTAAATGCACTTAAAAATACTACTTTAACATTTAGAAAAATACAAAAATGCATTCGGTATATTCCTTATACTTGTATGAAGATAACTATTTATAGATTTTTTGGATTTAATTTGATTAAAAAATATAGCATATTAAATAGAGTAAAAGTTAAATTGTTAATGTGGTCTATCTATAGAAGCAAGATAAAACCAAATTTAGAAATATATCATATTTTGGGAATTAAGTTTTTAGAAAAAAGAATTATGAATGTTAATTTGGTGACATATCATATTTTGGGAATTAAGGTTTTTAGTAGGCAAATAAAATCAGTATTTAAATTTCCAGCGACTTTATTTAAAGATGATTATAAATAAAAATTAAAAAATAAACCAGGAGATATTATGGAAAATCAAGAATCTATATTAGAGATATTTGGTATAAAAATATTGACAATTAGAAATATAAATATTGGTGCCAAGAACATTTATTTATTTTTCATTCCATTTTTATCTATTAGAAAATCAAACAATATTACAAAGATAAATTTACTTATATTGCATAGACTGCATATAAAAATTAAAAATAACTATACTTTATGGTCTAAAAAAAGAACAGTAGATAATATTATAAAAAGAAATAAGAAAAAACGAAAAGATATTATAAAAAGATTTAAAAAAGGTGAAAAGATTAAAATTTGTTTAATGGTTCAAAGACCTGGTATTTGGCATTTTGACGATTTATATAATATATTTAATAAAAATTCTCAATTTGAATTTTTTGCTTTTATTGCTCCCGAAAAATCATATACTCGCCTTATTCAAGAAAAGTATATGACAGAAATTGAAAATGAACTTAAAAGTAGAAATATTGTTTATTATAAAGGATATGATTATAATAGAAATAAATTTATAGATCTAAAAACAGAGTATAATCCAGATATTATCATAAATACTGATTTTTGCAAGTTTCATTTTCATGAAAAATATTATATTGATAATTTTCAAGATAAAATTAATTGCTTAAATGAATATGGATTTTCAGTAATGCAAGATGAAATGACTTCAGATTTTGATTTAAATAATAGAGTAGATTTATATTTTAGACCTACATATATTCATTATAATATGGCTAAACAATATATGAAGAATAAAGCAATTAATGTTAAAGTTACTGGTAGTCCAAAACTAGATAAAAGATTTGAAGCAGATTTTAAGCCAGTAGATATATGGAAGTTACAAGATAGGCCTAAAAAAAGAATTATATGGGCCCCACATAGATCTGATAGATATCCAAAAAATATGTATCAATATAATGGGTTTTATATTTTGTATGATTTTATGCTTAAATTAGCACAAAAATATAAAGATGAAGTACAGTTTGCCTTTAGACCGCATCCTGTATTAAAATCAGATTTATATCATATACGATGGGGTATCAAGCAAACTGAAGAATACTATAAAAAATGGGACGAGTTGGATAATACACAATTATTTGAAGGTAATTTTATTGATTTATTTGCTACTTCCGACGCAATGATAACTGATTCATGTTCATTTTTGGCAGAATATACATCTTTTAATAAACCTATTTTTCATACCGTTACTCCAACATCTAGAACAAAATTAAACGAGTTCGGAGAAGAATTATATAATTTTTTTTATAGACCAAGCGGCACTAAAAATGGGGATCTAGAAAAAGCTGTAGAAGATTATATTGTTAATATTATTATAAAAAATAATGATTATAAAAAAGAGCAACGAACAGAATTTGTAAAGCAGTATTTTGGAAAAATTAATGGCAAAACCGCTTCGGAAAATATATATGATGAGATTATAAAATTTTTAAAAAAAGGAGATGTTTAATATGGCAATCATAGGGTTAATTATAGCAGGTGGAGTAGGTGCTAGAATGCAACAAGCAATTCCTAAGCAATTTTTGACAGTTTATGATAAGCCAATCATTGCATACACTATGGAAAAATTCGAAAATCATCCCGCAGTAGATATTATAGCTGTTGTATGTCTTGATGGATGGGAACATATATTAGAAAGCTACGCTAAGCAATATAAAATTACAAAGTTAAAACATATATTTCCAGCTGGTGCAGTGGGTCAAGAATCTATCAAAAATGGTATTATGGGTTTGACAGAATTTTATAATGATGATTCAATTGTGTTAATTCATGATGCTATTAGACCAAATTTATCTGAAGATATTATTTCAGATTGTATTTGCTCAATTAAAAAGAATGGTTTTACGGTTGTTGTTGTTCCTTGCAATGAGGCAATGATGGAGACTTATAATTTTGAAAGTTCAGAAAAATCCTTCCCAAGAGATAATTTAAAACGAACTCAAACCCCGCAAGGTGCAAGACTAGGTCAACTTGTTGAATTGCATAAAAAAGCAAAAGAAAAAGGAATAATAAATTCAGTTGCAACATGCACATTAGTAACTGAAACTGGAAGCACAATATACTTTTCGACCGGTTCTAGTAAAAACATTAAAATTACAACACAAGAAGATATAGATATCTTTAAAGCACTATTAAAACAAGGTAAATGATGTATATTAATAATAAACTTTATCAAGAGGATATAAAAAAAATCATTATTGAAGATTTTATTTTTTTAAAAAATAAATCAATATTAATTACTGGAGCAAGCGGACTTATAGGCTCATGTATTGTTGATATTTTAATGTTTTTAAATAAAAAATTTGATTTTAATATAAACATTTTTGCAATTTTTTCCAATATTGAAAACTTCGAAAAAAGATTTCCAAGCTATAAAAACAATAAACATTTTAATATCCTAGTTCAAGATATTGCAAATTTATTTGATTATAATTTTTATGTTGATTATATAATTCATGCAGCAAGCAATACTCATCCGCATTTATACGGGACAAAGCCCGTTGAAACAATTAAATTAAATATTATAGGAACTTTAAATGTTTTTAATTTTGCAAAGAAAAATAAAAATTCAAAAAGTATATTTTTATCTACAATGGAAGTTTATGGTTCTAATTATAATATAAAAGCCTTTAAAGAGAATGATATTGGTTTTGTAAATTTTATGAAATCGAGAGCTTGTTATCCTGAAAGTAAAAGAACTTGTGAAACTTTATGCCATTCATATATTGAAGAATATGATCTAGACATTGTAATTGCTAGGCTTGGTTATATTTATGGTCCAACAGTAAAAATGGATAGCACAAAAGCAGATGTTCAGTTTTTAGCTAAAGCATTAAATAACGAAAATATTATTATAAAAAGTGAGGGACTTCAAAAACGCTCTTATTTGTATGTTTTAGATGCCGCTGCGGGATTATTAACAATTCTTTTAAAAGGTAAAAAGGGTGAAACATACAATGTCGCAGCAAAATCTGGAAATGTTTTATTAAGAGATTATGCCAAACAATTAGCTCAAATTGCCAATGTTAGAATTGTTTTTGAGAACGCTACAGAACAAGAACAAAAAGGATTTTCGACTGTTTTAAATTCGACTTTAAATGATGAAAAAATTAAATCTTTAGGTTGGAATGAAAAATTCACATTTAATGAGGCAATAGAACATACCTTTAAAATAAAAAAGGAGCTAATAAATGCTTAAAGAGCTTAAAGAACAAGTTTTTAAAGCCAACTTAGAACTTGTGAAATATAATCTTGTAATATTTACTTGGGGAAATGTATCAGCTAGAGATGGAGATTACATTATTATTAAGCCTTCTGGTGTAGAGTATGATAAAATGAAAGCCGATGATATGGTTGTTTTAGATTTAGATGGAAATAAAATTGATGGGAAATATAATCCATCTTCTGATACTTTGACTCATTTAGAATTATATAAGGCTTTTCCAAATATTAAAGGCATCACGCACACACACTCCAACTATGCTACCTCATTTGCCCAAGCTGGTTGCGAAATAGTAGCCCTAGGCACCACTCATGCTGATTATTTTTATGGAGCAATCCCCATTACACGTCATTTAGATGAAATAGAAGTAGTAGAAAATTACGAAAAAAATACTGGAAAAGTAATAATAGAAGCTTTTAAAGGTATTGATTATATGGCAATTCCAGGAGTATTGGTAAGAAGTCATGGGGTGTTTGCTTGGGGTAAGAGTGCTGGCGACTCTATACATAATGCTGTCGTGATAGAGGAGCTAGCTAAAATGAATTATCAATCTATACAATTAAATCCAGATATAAAAAATTTTCCAAAATATATCTTGGATAAGCATTATAGCAGAAAACATGGTAAAAATGCGTATTATGGACAAAAGCATATTTAGTCTATAAAATTTTATAGACTAAACTATATTTATTATAATTTCATTTTTTTTTTTTTTGATAATCTACCGCCAAAGATTTTCTCAAAGGCGAAAGATGCAAAAACATACTAAAGAGAATGGAAATGTGGTTTATGGAGATCTTTCTAGGCAGGTAAATTTAAAACTAGATTTTAAAGGTAAGAATAATATTATATTTTTTGCTGGAGGTAGTAAAAATATAAATATTTGCTTTTATGGAAACAATGCGCTGGCATTCATAGGTAATAATACAATTATTTCAGGTCAACAAACCGCCATGAGTAGTGATAGTGTTTTATTTGTTGATGACAATTCTAGTTTTGGTGGAGTGACAATAAGACCTTTTGAAGCAAAAAACATAATATTTGGCAGAGATTGTATGTTTTCTTGGAGTACAGTAGTTACATCCACAGATCATCATTTGATTATGGATTGCAATACAAATAATAGAGTTAATTATTCTAAAAGTGTATATATTGGAGATCATGTTTGGTGTGGAATGGAGGCGACGATTTATAAAGGTTCATTTGTAGCATCTGGAGCCATTATAGGTACTAAAAGTTTAGCTACTAAGATATTCTATTCTAATACTGCAAATGCTGGCATTCCGGCTAAAGAGATAAAAAATGAGCTATTTTGGCTTAGGGATAGTCCATTTGCTGGTCAATGGACAAAAGAACAAACTTTAAAACATTCAAATATACCAAATGATGATTTTAAATTTACCTATAACAAAGCCGAGTTTTTATCCCCAAAAGCTATTGAAGAAAAACTTGATAGTCTTAAAACCGCATTTGAAAAGCTTGAATTTATCTATGATGCGATTTATTGTAATAAAAATAAAAATCGCTTTGCCTATTTTAAAGATATGCCTTATGATATTCCATTGCCAAAATATGAAAACAAATTTAAACTTTTAAAATTTGAAGAGATAAAACCTACTTTAACTACCCAATCAAAGTCAGTTGCTTCGCAACCTTCTCAGCCATCTTCATTAGAATTAGAAATAAAAATTCTAAAAGACAAACTTATATCTAAAGAACAAGAAATTAAAAATATGAAAGATAAAATTGAGAAACAAAATGCAAATATGCACAATTTAGAGAATAATTATCAAAAAGCTTTAAGAGCTAAAAGTCATCTAAGTTATAAACTCGGTCAAGCTCTTATAAAAGCTGATAAAAATCGTTATAAAGGCGGGTATATTAAATTTATTTTTGAAGCTATGAAAATCAAGAGAGAACATAAATATAACTAGCAATAGCAAAATCATATTTATAAAAAATCTTAATATTTGAGATAAGTAGTTGCATATAATTCTTAAAGTTAAGATTGTTACGGTGTTTATTGATATTAATTATGGCAAGGTTATTAAATAAATTTTTACAAAAAGTATAGTATAATTCCATAGCTTAAGTTATTTTTAGGTAGGAGATTATCCATTATGAAAGGTATCATATTAGCAGGTGGTAGTGGAACTAGGTTATATCCAATCACAAAAGGTGCAAGTAAGCAAATTTTACCTGTTTATGATAAACCTATGATATATTATCCGCTTTCTGTGCTAATGTTAGCAGGCATTAGAGATATGCTTATAATTTCCACGCCACGAGATTTGCCTAGATTTGAAGAGTTATTGGGTAATGGGGCAAATTTGGGAATAAAGCTTTCTTATGCTGCTCAGCCAAGTCCAGATGGATTAGCTCAAGCTTTTTTGATTGGTGAAGAATTTTTAGACGGAAGTAGTGCTTGTTTGATTTTAGGTGATAACATATATTATGGTCATGGGCTAAGAAATTTATTATTCAAAGCCAAAGAGGCTATCAAACAAAATTATGCTACAGTATTTGGGTATTATGTTAATGATCCTGAGAGATATGGCGTTGTTGAATTCGATAAAAATGGCAAAGCAGTAAGCATAGAAGAAAAACCAGCTAATCCAAAAAGTTACTATGCAGTTACAGGATTGTATTTTTATCCAAATGATGTGGTAGAAAAAGCCAAATTGGTTAGACCATCCAATAGAGGAGAATTAGAGATTACCACGCTTAATCAATTTTATTTAGATGAAAACAGGTTAAATGTGGAAGTTATGAACAGAGGATTTGCTTGGCTAGATACTGGAACCCATAGCTCTCTTTTAGAAGCAAGTATTTTTGTTAAAACAATTGAAGATAGACAATCTTTAAAAATAGCATGTTTAGAAGAGATAGCTTATGATTTAGGATATATTAATAAACAGCAGTTGTTAAAAATGGCTGAACCTTTGAAAAAAAATCAATATGGTCAGTATTTGCTTAAACGAGCTAATGAAATTTCTGAAAAATAAAATGAAATTTACTAGATTATCAATACCAGATATTGTCTTAATCGAACCAAATATATATCAAGATGATAGAGGTTATTTTTTAGAAAGTTTTAGATTGGATAAAATTAGGGAATTTCTAGGCTATAATATTGACTTTGTTCAAGATAATGAAAGTAAATCAAATTTGTGGGTATTTAGAGGGTTACATTATCAAAAACCTCCATTTACTCAAGCAAAATTAGTAAGAGTTATTTCTGGTTCAATATGTGATATAGTTGTGGATATTCGTAAGAATAGCCCAAATTTTGGACAATATCTAAAAATAAATTTAGATGGAATATCAAAGAAGATGCTTTTTATACCAAAGGGTTTTGCTCATGGTTTTTTAACCTTAGAAAACAATACAATCATTAGTTATAAAACTGACAACTATTATAGTTTTGAACATGATAGTGGAATTGCTTATAACGATCCACAAATCGGAATTGATCTGGAATTTGATGAAAATAAATTGATTTTAAGCGATAAAGATAAGACTCAGCCGATGTTATCAGATATAATTAGTCCATTTGATTTTTAAGTATAAAACTATGGAAAGAATTTTAGTTTTTGGTGCTTATGGGCAGCTTGGTAGCGAGTTTCGATATTTGTCAAATAGGTACTCAAATTTTTCTTTTATGTTTCTTGGCAAAAATGATATTGATATTATAAACTTTAATGAAACTAAAGAATTTATCAAATCTAAGAGTTTTACTGTTATTATAAATTGTGCCGCATATACTAATGTAGATAAGGCTGAGGAAGAATTTGAATATGCTAAATTAGTTAATTATAAAGCTGTAGAAAATTTAGGTAAAATAGCTCATGATAATAATATTAAATTTATACATATCTCTACTGATTATGTTTTTAATGGTAATCATTGTTCTCCATATTGCGAATTTGATCAAGCCTTTCCAATTAATAAATATGGTCTTAGTAAATTAATGGGAGAACAAATACTTATTAATATGCAAATAAAAAAATGCATAATCATAAGAACATCATGGCTATATGGATATTATGGTAAAAATTTTGTATATACTATATTAAATGCTATTAAAGCCAATAATCCATTATCAGTGGTATCTGATCAAATAGGAACTCCAACAAATTCTAGAGATTTAGCTACTACAATTTTAAATATAGTTCCATTAATTAACAACGATAAACCGCAAATATATCATTATAGCAATGAAGGAGTAGCTAGTTGGTATGATTTTGCCAATGCTATAACTAGTATTAGTAAGATAAAGTGTCAAATATTTCCCATTGAGAGCAAGGATTACCCTACAATTGCAGTTAGACCATTATATTCTGTATTAAATAAATCTAAAATAAAGCAAGATTTTGGAGTAGCTATCCCATATTGGAGAGATAGCTTAGTAGAATTTATAAAAAGTATTAAGGAGTTATAATAATGAAATCAATACTACTTACTGGCACAGCTGGTTTTATAGGTTCAAATTTTGTAGAATATTTTTTAAATAAATATGAAAATTACATATTAATCAATCTTGATTTATTAACATACGCTGGAAATCTAAATAATCTTAATAAATGTTTTAATAATCATAGATTTAAATTTATTAAAGGCGATATTTGCAATAGAGAATTAGTGGAGTTTATATTTAAAGAGTATGATATTAAAGGGGTTATACACTTTGCAGCAGAATCTCATGTGGATAATTCGATTAAAAATCCGGGCGTATTTATTCATACCAATGTTAATGGTACCTTTACTTTAGTTGATGTGGCATATAAATATTGGATGGATAGCCCATTTAATTATAAAAATAAATATGATGGTTGTAGATTTCATCATATTAGCACAGATGAAGTATATGGAACACTAGGAGATATAGGATTATTTACCGAAACAACTCCATACGCACCAAATTCGCCATACTCGGCAAGCAAGGCAAGTTCTGATATGATTATTAGAGCTTATGTGGAGACTTATGGGTTAAATGCAGTTATTACAAATTGCTCAAATAACTATGGCCCAAAACAACACGATGAAAAGTTAATTCCTACTATAATTCGCAATGCCTTGCAAGGAAAAAATATTCCCATATATGGCGATGGTAAAAATATTCGCGATTGGCTATATGTACTAGATCACTGCAAAGGCATAGATTTAGTTTATCATAATGGAGTAAGAGGCAATACTTATAATATTGGCGGCCGAAATGAAAGAACAAATTTAGAGATAGCTAACACAATTTGTGAAATATTGGATAAGAGATTACCAAAACCCACTAGCTATAAAAATCAAATCACTTTTGTCTTAGACCGCGCAGGACATGATAGACGATATGCAATTGATGCTACTAAAATAGAAACTAAGCTTGGCTGGAAGGCTGATGAGAATTTTGATAGTGGAATTATAAAGACTATAGACTGGTATTTAAAAAGGTATAGCTTATAATGCATACGCCAACTATTGCTGTTATAATGGCAACCTATAATGGTCAAAAATATATATCTAAACAACTAGATTCTATATTGGCTCAAACTTATTCTAATATTGTAATTTATATTAGAGATGATTGTTCTAGTGATAATACTATGGATATTATAAGTAAATATAAACAGAAATACAGCCATAAGTTTATTATAAATAAAAATAAACAAAATTTAGGTTTTGTAAAAAATTTTGAGCTTTTATTGAGTGAAGTGGATTATGATTATATAGCCATTAGCGACCAAGATGATATTTGGAAGCCAAATAAATTAGAAAAAGAATTAAAAGCTATGATGGAGATAGAAAAAGATAATCCAAATTTGGCTATTATGGTTCATAGCGATTTAGAAATAATTGACTCAGATGAAAATCAAATTTGTAAATCATTTTTAAAAAAAAAGGGTTATAGTCTTTCTCATAGCAAAGATTTAGGGCAAATTTTAGGACCATGTGGAGTAATGGGAAATACAATTTTAATGAATAAGAATTTAAAAAATATTGCTTTACCTTTTAGTGCTAATATAGAATTTCACGACTATTACTTGGCAGTTATTAATGAAATATACGGAAAAAGAATTACATTAAATGAACCATTAGTTCAATACCGCATCCACCTTGATAATACTAGTAATAATAATATATTAAAATTAGAAAAAAATAAATATAGAGGATTGCCATTTTTAAATACAGGTAAAGCTATGTGTTTAAAATCGTTAAATAAAGATAATATAAATATAGAAGATTTAAATATAATTAACTTTTTTTTGGATTATTTAGAATGTAAAGATTATGCTTTTTCTTATTATTTTAGCTTATTAAGTAATAATTTAGTTAAAAAAGGATTTTGGTATAGATTTAAATTATTTTTTAAGTTTATTATTAATACCCCATTAAGTAAAATTATGCTAAGATAATTAAGATTAATTATCAATATTAATCCACTAAACTACTTATTAAAAGGAATTAGATGAAAAGAGTGATATTTCCACTTATAATATCTCTATTTTTTATATCTTGTGGTTCTGGTAAATCCCCATACGCACCACCTGTAATAGATGATAATTTAACTACAAACCCTATGAAATCTTTAGTATCTAATAGAGCTGATGTAGATAGTAACTTAAGCACTCCAAATGGTGCCCCGCTATTAAATCTATCCGCATCTCCAAGCCTTGGTTCTAAATCAGCTGCACTAACTATAATAAACCCAATGGGCGGCTCATCTATAACCATTTGGGCTTTAGCTGAGGGAAATTGGCTATGGGGCTACACCTTAGATAACTCAAAGGATTTTGGAGCGGCTAGATTTTGGCAAGTTATAAATCTAGGTAATGATATAGCTTTAATATCAAATTTCCTTACAAATACATGCATTCACGATGAAGGCAGTGGTATAACTCACCGCAGATGCGACCCAAATAATAAATCCCAGCAATGGCAGCTCTTTGCTATGGATAATGGAGCCATTCAGCTTAAATCCACAGCTTCAAATAAATGTATAACAACAGATCTTGGCTCGCTAGTCCAAACTGGTAGCTACTATAGTCTTGCTATGAGAGATTGTAATTTTAAGCCAAATTTTAATCAACAATGGGTATTTATCCCTAAAGCTTTACCAACTGAAGTACTATTAGGATACCAACAATGAAAAATATATTAATCTTATTATTTAGCTTTATAAGCCTATTTGCTAATATAGATGACTTTAAAACAGCTACTTGGAATATGCAAGGCTCAAGTGCTAGTAGTGAGGCTAAATGGAGCATTAGCGTAACTCAAATGTTCTCTGGTCAAAACTCCATTGATGTCTTAGCTATTCAAGAAGCTGGCACTCTCCCAGCCACAGCTGAGCCAACTGGAAGGGAGTTTAGAGCATTTGGCACTAGTGTAGTAGTAACTGAGCATGTGTGGAATATAGGCTCTAGGCTTAGACCAGATCTAATATTTGTATATTTTGCTAGGACTGATGAGGGTGGTAATAGAGTAAATTTAGCTCTAGCTAGTAGAAGACAGGCTGATGAAGTATTCTTACTTCCACCTCCAACTACAGTCTCAAGACCTATGATTGGCATTAGGATAAATAATGATGCTTTCTTTAGCATTCACGCTTTAGCAAATGGTGGAGCTGATGCTTCAGCTATAGTTCATAATATAGATCTATTCTTTCAAAGATCCCCAACTCTAGCTAGCACTAACTGGATTATAATGGGAGATTTTAATAGAGAGCCAGGAGAGCTACTTAGCTCATTTGAGCTTGAGTTAAGACTTAGAACTAGAATAATTACAAATAACGCCATCACTCAAATAAGTGCTAGAAGAACTCTAGATTACGCTGTAGTAGGTAACTCCAATCGTGCAGTGTTTCCAGCTCCATTACCACCAATATCAGCTAGCACATTCTTTAGTGGATTTAGAACTCACATAGCAAGTGACCACTTCCCTGTAACATTTAGGAGATTTCCATGATAAAAACTCTATCTTTAATAACTCTAATATCTATATTTATCGTTAGTTGTGCCTCAACGCCAAATAAGACATTTTTAAAGCTTGATGGCTCACAAGGCTTTGCTGGAGATATAAGCAAAGCCCCAGATGAAAAAAGAGCCCCAGATAGAGCTCCATTATTAAATGATAAAATAAAAACACCAATCTTAACTAGCTCATCAAATAATCAAGATGGCTTTGATCCATTTACTTTGCCTTTAAGCCTAAGATCCCTTGATACAGGTATGCCTTTGGTGGTAAATTTAGGTAAATCAGATGAGACCTTTAATTATAACCTAAGAGAGGTTAAAGCATTTGAACCAAGTGTAATTAGTGATATTAAAAGGGTTGATAGCTTTGCACATTTAAGCCTTGAGTATATTCAGTTTGTATCAGCTAATGATATAAATGAGTGCTTAGGAATTGATGAGAGTGGATTTTTTATGCTAAAAAACTGCTTTGCAGATTTAAATAAAAAGAAATTTGAGACCGTATTTCAGTTAATACCACTTTTAAGTGATGCTGTGGAGATAAGATCTTTAGTCTTAGGTGGTAAGGAGTGTATAAGCACATTTTTTAATCCTAATTTAGAGCCATGGCAAAGAGTGGGAATATTAAAATGTGAATTAAGAGAGGGATTTGGTGTAGATTTGCCAAAGCTTTGGGCTATAATGCCTGAGATTAGAGAGGCTGCTATTTTACAACCGCTTGATTAGATTTGATACTGATCAAATCTATAAAAGCAGATGTTGTTATTTGACTGTTATTATCTGGCTTAGTTGGTTTATATTTTTCAGTTTAGTTTATTTTTATTTATTTAGTTAGTTTATTTAGTTTAAATTTTATCTACTCATCTTATATTTTTAATAAAAAGTGGCAATCTCCACTTTTTATTTAGTTTATTTATAATTATTTCTCTTAACTCTATGCCATATTAATTTATCATAATAATAAAAATTAATACTCTATAGGTAGTGTAAATTTGTTATTATAAATTAAAATTTAAATAATGGTTATTTAAGTTGCTCTAGACGCTCTTTTTTGGTGCCGATTTCAGTGATTTGCACGCCGAAATTTCCATCTACGATAACCACTTCACCAAGTGCGACTGGTTTATCTCCTATTAAGACTTCTAACGGATCATTGGCTAGTTGATTTAGTTCAATAACCGAGCCAATATCCATAGATAATACATCTTTTAATAGCATTTTTTTAGAGCCAAATTTTTATAATTTAAAAATATTAAACATAATCTATTTTTTTAAAAATATATAGTTTTTTATTATAAATTTAATTCTTTGGTAAAACTCATATCTTTTTGTCTTTATAACTTTAATTCTATTTAATTTTTTATTCTTTATTGTATTATATGAATGCCAACGATAAGAAAATAACACCTCGTCTATAAATTTATATTTACCCATCTTAGAAAGCTGTAAATGCATATACCAATCCTCTAATGGAGCTTTATTTGTAAACCGATCAATATTTTTAAGTGCGTCACTTCTTATTAGAGCCCCATTAGGGATATAATTTCCTTTTAATAATGTTCTATAAGCACCAAAAAAATCTAAATTTTTATCTATTGCTCTTAGTCTTGGATGTTTAGCTACGAAATATTGCCAAAATGTTACATATCCCTTGTCTAGATCAACTGGATTTTGAGCAATATCCCATGCTATTTGATTTGAATTATCATCAATTATCTCACTATCTCCTACGGCTACCACTAAATTATAATCGCTTTCTAATTTAGTACATAATATTTCTATAGAATTTGGCTTAGCTATATCATCAGAGGCAATGAAATATATATACTTTCCGCTTGATAAACTTACAAGTTTATTAAGCGTGTCATATATACCTCGATTTATTTGTGTTGCAAGTTTAACTTCTACAAATCTACCTATACACTTCTTTTCTAAGCTTTTAATTACTTCCCAAGTATTATCTTTAGATCCATCATTAATAATTATAAATTCTATGTTTTTATATGTTTGATTAATTATAGATTCTATGCTTTGTGCAATATATCTCTCATGATTATAAGCAGGCATTAAAACAGATACTAATGGCTTCATTTATGGCTATTTATTATCTCTACTACTTTTCTCATTTCATCATCACTCATCACAGGTGAAATCGGAATGCTAATAATATCATTGTGAATTTGCTCGGTTATTTTAAAGCTAAGATGATTTAGCTCTTTATAACACTCTTGCTTGTGTGGCGGGATTGGGTAGTGGATTATGGTTTGGATATCATTATCATCTAAATATCGTTTAAATCTTTCACGCTCTTTAACCCTAATAGCAAAAACATGCCACACATGGGAATTTTCGCTGTAAGTTTGCGGCAATTTAATTAATGAATTTTTAATATTTGTTAAATAATATTGAGCTATCTCTTTGCGTCTAGCATTATCATTATCTAAATATTTTAATTTTACATCTAAAACAGCCGCTTGGATCTCATCTAGCCTAGAATTTAAGCCTTGATAGATATTTTCATACTTTTTATGCGAACCATAGTTAGCTAAGGCTCGAATTTTTTGCGCTAACTCTTCATCATTTGTAGTCACAGCACCACCATCGCCTAATGCGCCTAAATTCTTACCAGGATAGAATGAAAATCCACTAGCATCGCCTAAATTCCCAACTCTTTTATCATTATAATAGGCACCATGAGCTTGAGCTGAGTCTTCGATGATTTTGAGATTATATTTTTTAGCTAAAGCCCAGATTTTTTCCATCTTAACAGCCTGTCCATATAGATGAACGACCAAAATAGCTTTAGTTTTATCAGTTATTTTGGCTTCTATTAAATCTGGATTTATGTTATATGTATTTAAATCTGGCTCTACTAGCACGGGAGTGCATTCATTATCAGTAATAGCTAAAATGCTGGCTATATAGGTATTTGCCGGAGCTATAATCTCATCTCCTTTGCCAAATCCATAAGCTTTGATAATCAGTCTTAAAGCGTCCAAGCCATTAGCGCAACCTACGCAATATTTCGCTCCACAATACGCAGCAAAATTGCTCTCAAACTGCTTATTTTGTTCACCTAGCAAATACCAACCACTATCTAGTACCTTATCAATTCTAGCTTTTATCTCATCTTTATATTTAGCATTTATTGCTTTTAAATCTAAAAATTTAATCACTTTACCACCTTTAAAAACTCATTATAATCTCTTATATACTCACTCTCGTTATAATAATCACTAGCTAAAACCATTAGCCTACAATTATTAGAAAAATTACGCATAATCCGCCATATATTTACCCCGATGTATAAACCAACATTAGGCGAATTTAGCTTAATTATCTCCTTATTCTTTCCATCATCTAGCTCAAATTCACAACTCCCAGCAAGTGCCACCACAACTTGCTCAAGTCTAGTATGAGCGTGAAAGCCCCTAGGCTCAGCATTTGTATCATAGATATAATAGACTCTTTTAATATCAAATGGAATATTTTTAAAAGACTCCAAGCTTACTAATTTACCACGCTCATCGCCTATTACATTAAAATTTAAGATTTTATAGTTCATTATGCCGCTAAAAGGGCATTTTTATAATCCCCCCCCCATACATAATTTTGCAATATTCATCATAATTATCAATATATTCATTTTTATCATAATAGCAATCGCTTAAAACAAGCAACACGCAATCTGGTGAAAAATCATACATTTTTTTCCATATCATCTTATCTAGATATAAGCCTTGTTTGGGATCTTTAAGCGTAAATTCTGTTTGTGTAAAAGAGTTATCTAGCATAATTTTACAACTCCCGCTTAAAGCTATAAATAGAAATTTAGAATTTTTATTTGCGTGATTGCCTCTTATCGTGCCGCTTGGAACATTAAAAATATAAAATGCCCTTTTAATATCAAATGGAGAGTTAGCTTGATTTTCTAAAGCCACTAAAGTAGAACTCTTATCATCAAAATATTTAAAATTAATTAATTTATGCATACGGTTGCCTATATTTATCATATATCTTTAGAAAAATAAAATTTCTAGAGTATTATAGCAAATATTAAAAAATATTTACTTAAATTTAATATAAAACATATAAATATTAATCTATTTATAAAATATTTAATACCCCATTAAGTAAAATTATGCTAAGATAATTAAGATTAATTATCAATATTAATCCACTAAACTACTTATTAAAAGGAATTAGATGAAAAGAGTGATATTTCCACTTATAATATCTCTATTTTTTATATCTTGTGGTTCTGGTAAATCCCCATACGCACCACCTGTAATAGATGATAATTTAACTACAAACCCTATGAAATCTTTAGTATCTAATAGAGCTGATGTAGATAGTAACTTAAGCACTCCAAATGGTGCCCCGCTATTAAATCTATCCGCATCTCCAAGCCTTGGTTCTAAATCAGCTGCACTAACTATAATAAACCCAATGGGCGGCTCATCTATAACCATTTGGGCTTTAGCTGAGGGAAATTGGCTATGGGGCTACACCTTAGATAACTCAAAGGATTTTGGAGCGGCTAGATTTTGGCAAGTTATAAATCTAGGTAATGATATAGCTTTAATATCAAATTTCCTTACAAATACATGCATTCACGATGAAGGCAGTGGTATAACTCACCGCAGATGCGACCCAAATAATAAATCCCAGCAATGGCAGCTCTTTGCTATGGATAATGGAGCCATTCAGCTTAAATCCACAGCTTCAAATAAATGTATAACAACAGATCTTGGCTCGCTAGTCCAAACTGGTAGCTACTATAGTCTTGCTATGAGAGATTGTAATTTTAAGCCAAATTTTAATCAACAATGGGTATTTATCCCTAAAGCTTTACCAACTGAAGTACTATTAGGATACCAACAATGAAAAATATATTAATCTTATTATTTAGCTTTATAAGCCTATTTGCTAATATAGATGACTTTAAAACAGCTACTTGGAATATGCAAGGCTCAAGTGCTAGTAGTGAGGCTAAATGGAGCATTAGCGTAACT
The DNA here is from genome assembly GCF_002139855.1 of Campylobacter porcelli. NCBI lineage: Bacteria > Pseudomonadati > Campylobacterota > Epsilonproteobacteria > Campylobacterales > Campylobacteraceae > Campylobacter > Campylobacter porcelli. The sequence goes on along the minus strand of NZ_CP018789.1, from coordinate 1,331,253 downwards.
CAAATGTTCTCTGGTCAAAACTCCATTGATGTCTTAGCTATTCAAGAAGCTGGCACTCTCCCAGCCACAGCTGAGCCAACTGGAAGGGAGTTTAGAGCATTTGGCACTAGTGTAGTAGTAACTGAGCATGTGTGGAATATAGGCTCTAGGCTTAGACCAGATCTAATATTTGTATATTTTGCTAGGACTGATGAGGGTGGTAATAGAGTAAATTTAGCTCTAGCTAGTAGAAGACAGGCTGATGAAGTATTCTTACTTCCACCTCCAACTACAGTCTCAAGACCTATGATTGGCATTAGGATAAATAATGATGCTTTCTTTAGCATTCACGCTTTAGCAAATGGTGGAGCTGATGCTTCAGCTATAGTTCATAATATAGATCTATTCTTTCAAAGATCCCCAACTCTAGCTAGCACTAACTGGATTATAATGGGAGATTTTAATAGAGAGCCAGGAGAGCTACTTAGCTCATTTGAGCTTGAGTTAAGACTTAGAACTAGAATAATTACAAATAACGCCATCACTCAAATAAGTGCTAGAAGAACTCTAGATTACGCTGTAGTAGGTAACTCCAATCGTGCAGTGTTTCCAGCTCCATTACCACCAATATCAGCTAGCACATTCTTTAGTGGATTTAGAACTCACATAGCAAGTGACCACTTCCCTGTAACATTTAGGAGATTTCCATGATAAAAACTCTATCTTTAATAACTCTAATATCTATATTTATCGTTAGTTGTGCCTCAACGCCAAATAAGACATTTTTAAAGCTTGATGGCTCACAAGGCTTTGCTGGAGATATAAGCAAAGCCCCAGATGAAAAAAGAGCCCCAGATAGAGCTCCATTATTAAATGATAAAATAAAAACACCAATCTTAACTAGCTCATCAAATAATCAAGATGGCTTTGATCCATTTACTTTGCCTTTAAGCCTAAGATCCCTTGATACAGGTATGCCTTTGGTGGTAAATTTAGGTAAATCAGATGAGACCTTTAATTATAACCTAAGAGAGGTTAAAGCATTTGAACCAAGTGTAATTAGTGATATTAAAAGGGTTGATAGCTTTGCACATTTAAGCCTTGAGTATATTCAGTTTGTATCAGCTAATGATATAAATGAGTGCTTAGGAATTGATGAGAGTGGATTTTTTATGCTAAAAAACTGCTTTGCAGATTTAAATAAAAAGAAATTTGAGACCGTATTTCAGTTAATACCACTTTTAAGTGATGCTGTGGAGATAAGATCTTTAGTCTTAGGTGGTAAGGAGTGTATAAGCACATTTTTTAATCCTAATTTAGAGCCATGGCAAAGAGTGGGAATATTAAAATGTGAATTAAGAGAGGGATTTGGTGTAGATTTGCCAAAGCTTTGGGCTATAATGCCTGAGATTAGAGAGGCTGCTATTTTACAACCGCTTGATTAGATTTGATACTGATCAAATCTATAAAAGCAGATGTTGTTATTTGACTGTTATTATCTGGCTTAGTTGGTTTATATTTTTCAGTTTAGTTTATTTTTATTTATTTAGTTAGTTTATTTAGTTTAAATTTTATCTACTCATCTTATATTTTTAATAAAAAGTGGCAATCTCCACTTTTTATTTAGTTTATTTATAATTATTTCTCTTAACTCTATGCCATATTAATTTATCATAATAATAAAAATTAATACTCTATAGGTAGTGTAAATTTGTTATTATAAATTAAAATTTAAATAATGGTTATTTAAGTTGCTTTTGTTAAATAATTAGATATAATAAACCATAGTATTAACTGTTTAAATTTAGACTATAAATTGGATTTTTATGAAAATAGCTTTAATTGCCGATAAGTTTACTATGAGTTCTTTGATGGCAGAGGATAATATTAGCGTAACCAATATAACAAAATATAATTATAAAAATGTACTTCGACAGTGGAAGCCAGATATTTTATTTGTAGAGTCTGCCTGGAATGGTTATAATGATTTATGGAAATATAAAATAGCCTCATATTCCAATTCCTTAAAATACAATAAGATACAATTACGATTTATTCTAAACTATATTAAAAAAAGAATAGTGCGCAATAATAAGCAGTTAAAGGCGGTGTACAATATGCTAAAGATTTAAAAATTTCTACTGTTTTTTGGAATAAAGAAGATGGAGTGCATTTTGATAGATTTATAGATAGTGCAAAATTATTTGATCATATTTTTACTGTAGATCAAAATTGTATTCCAAAATATAGGGCTGTTGTAGATAGTAATGTTGCTGTTAATACTTTAATATTTGCAGTTCAATCTAAGTTTCATAATTTCTCTGGATTTGAATATAAATTCAAAAAAGCAAATTTTGTAGGAAGCTATTCTACTCATATACATGATAAACGGAGATATTGGCAAGATATGATGTTTAAGCTATCATCTCAAATATTAGGTCTAGATATTTATGATAGAAATTCAGAAAGAAAATCTGATATGTATAGATACCCAAATATCTATTGTGCCAATATTTTTCCATCTATAGAATATCATAAAACTGCAGATGTCTATAAAAACTATTTAGTATCTTTAAATGTAAATACTATTGAGAATTCTCCTACTATGTTTTCAAGGAGATTAATTGAGATATTAGCATGTGGCAGAATAGCAGTTACTAATGATACACCGGCTATTAAAAATTACTTTAAGGATTATCTATACTCTTTTAGAGATGAATATGAATTAGAGGATATATTGTATAAGATTAATAAATTTGGTATGGATAAAATTACTAAGGATAAGTTAAAATCTGCAGCAGAATATATAGCCAATAATCATACTTGGTCGCATAGAATTGAGTATATAAAAGAGATTGTTGGTATAAAATAATATTAATATATTTGGTATAAGTTTAATGTTTGAAGCTCTATATCTCAAAATAAATCAGTATTAATTATTTTATCTGCTTATGTAAAAGCATCAACCTAGGATAGACCTAGGGTTATTGTATTATTTTTTACCGATAAATATAAAATGTCGTGAGCTACCTTCAAAATTGTATAGATTAATTGGTGTGTAATCTCCCCAATAAAGTGGCTCAAATAGCTTAAAATCATCTTTTAACTGCTCTATATCATCAGTAAATCTTATATATGAGTTTTCACTCATTCTTCCTGTTGGAGTTCCTTGGATATGGGTCAGGCCATTTGAGAGTGGTTTGGATTTTTGATACATATCATAGCATTCACTAGCCATCATAGTTGCAAAGATTATAGCCCCATCATTACAAAGATCATAAAGCTCTTTTAAAGTGGTATTAAAATCATTTTTAGTAAGATAATATAAGCTTTGATTAGCAAATATAAAATCCATTTTTTGACTAAATAGATGAGAAAATGAGCTATTAGGCTCGATGATGTGAAAATTCTCTTGGCAAATTAGCGGGTCGTTATGCCAAATTTGCTTTAAGCTTGGCACAATATCTATGCCAAATGGCCTTATACCCCCCCCTGAACGCTTAGCAAAATATTTAGAATGAACCCCATTACCACAACCAAAATCTAATAGATTTCCACTAGTTTTATTAAGAGCGAAATTTAAAATTCTCTCATAAAATCTAATCACATGCCCATCTGGAAAATGTAGCCCATAGCCTTGTTTGTCATACTTTGTGATGTATGCTGATAGTGAATTATCCATTTTTCTCCTTTTAAATTTGTTTAATTATAGCTAAATTTAACTCTATAAGCAAAAGCCATCATCAATTATGATATTTTGCCCGTTTATAAACTGACTATAATCACTAAGCAAAAATATCAAAGCTCCGCAAATATCGCTAGGATCGAGCATTCCCTTGCTTAGGCAGACATCTTTATATTGTTTTAAGAATATCTCATTTTGATTATCCAAAATTCCCCCTGGGCTTATACAATTGACCCTAATGTTGCTCCCTTTTAGGTATTTAGCTAGGTAGCGGCTTAGGTGTAATACCCCAGCTTTAATAGCGCTATAAGCTACTGGTGAGCTCATTTGTGTGCCTTCATATGTTTGGAATTTAGGAGCTACCACGCCTTGTATAGATGAGAGTGTGATTATATTGCCATAACCTTGAGTTTTAAAGTATTTAGCAAATCTTTGCATTACTAAAAATGCCCCGCCAAGCTGGAGATTTGTATTGATACAAAAATCATCATAATCCACATCAAAAAAGTGATTTGAAAAGCTTTTGGTTCTAGGATAGGCTGAATTTACCACAGCATCTATCTTGCCATATTTTTGGCTAACTTGCTCTATGAGGCTATCAAGCGAGTTTTGCTTGGTTATATCTGTATTTATAAATTCGCATTTTTGCTCTATATTTGGCTTTGTTAAATCAGCATTGATCGCTATAGCGTGATTTTTGATGGTGGAATTTATAAAAGCTTTACCGATTAATCCTGAGCCTCCAATGATGATAACTACCTTATCTTTAAGCATTTTGACTCCTTAAAATATGCTCTACAATCATAAAATCCAGCTCATCATCAATATCAATGCTACGATTTTGAGGCATTATATATAGTCCAGTTTTAGGCAAAAATAGCTCATCGTGATTTAATAAAATTTGAGATTTCCATATATAGATTGAGGCGTTCATATCGTAGGTTTGGGGTGCGTCTTGTCTGCGTAGTATCGCCTTTGGCAATGGTTTGCTTAAATTTATTGAGCCATCGCTTTGTCTTTCTATAAGGTTAAAGTATGGGCTGCGGCGACTAGGTGTGGCTGTGATTAAAATATCATTATCATCATCTATAAACTGCTTAAAAGCTGCTTTGATATCACTAGCTAATCTAAGTGGCGAAGTGGCATCAAGGTCTATTATATAAGGAAATTCACGCTTATAATGCTCTTGCGATCTAATGAGCGCATCACGGATAGCAGGGATCTTGCCGGCGCTATCGCTAGCTAGGCTTGATTCTCGCTTGAAAAATACTTCACCGCCATAATTTTGAGCCACACTAGCTATCTCATCGCTATCTGTGCTGATAACTATGTGATCAAATAGTCCACACTCTCTAGCTTGATTTATCGTGTGAGCAATTAGCGCAAGACCAGCAATTTGGCGGATATTTTTATTCTTAACTCCCTTGCTACCGCCCCTAGCACAGATGGTACATAGTATATCACTCATCTATTATCCTTTTGAATTTGATCTATTAATCTCATTGTATCTAGAGCTTCACTCAATTTACATATATATTTTTGCAGGCCCAAAGCATCGGCGTGCATAGCCATAAATAGAGCATTTCTATCTAAATTTGGCTCATTGATTAGCGTGGTTAATCTATCTTTATTAGTGATTTTAAGCTCATTTGCTATAAGATCAAGATGATAGCTATTATCATTTGTTTCAACGAAAATTTGGCGATTAGGCATTTTGCTTAGGTAGTTTAGGCTAATATTGATTAAAGCACCATTAGAGCGAGCTAATATCATTGATATATCATCGCTTGTGATGTTTAAATTTGAAATTTTATCTTGAACGCCTTTGATTAATTCTAGCTTAAATCCACATAAAAATCTGATATAATCAATCTCGTGGCTAAGATCTAGCAAAACCCCACCACCACGCTCTTTATAAGCACTATATGATTTGGTATAATCCCTTTTTCGCCAAGAAGGTAGATATTGACCGCATCGTGCCTCAATGGATAGAATTTTTTCATTTTTTAGCATATCTTTTAGCTTTAATATCAAAGGGTGAAATCTAAGATTATAGCCAATTAGAATTTGATTATTTGGGCTAAATGGCTTCAATTTATCAAATAACGGCTTTTCGCAAAGTATGATTTTGCCAGATGCTTTAGAGTCAATATAGCTTAAATGCTCATAGTGCAGATGCGTCGCAGAAGCGATGATAAAATAGTCATATATCTCTAAATTTACCTCATGTAAATCTTTGTAAATAGTGATATTTTCTATATTTTGCGATGATATGGCGTGGGCTTTTATCCCCATTTTGCTTAGCACTTCATAGTGTCTAAGCCCGATTGAACCCATAGAGATGATGAGTGCTTTCATGAGAAAAACTCATTATAAATTTCATTTGCGGTATTATACTCCTCGATTCTACCTATATCTAGCCACTTTTCGCTAATTGGATAGGCCTTTGGGTTAAGGCCTTTAGCGGCTAGTTGATTAAATAGATCTGGCATATCAAGATAGCTATTTTTATCTATTAAATCCAAAATTTGTGGCTTTAGCATATATATTCCAGCACTTACATGAAATTTGGATTTTGGCTTTTCTGTGATGGATTTTATGGTGTTATCATCTAAATTTACAACCCCATAAGGCACTTGCATCTCATACTCTCGCACGCACATTGTGGCTATGGATTTATGAGCGTTGTGATAGTCGTGAAGCTTGCTAAAATCAGCGTTAGTTAGCAGATCAGCATTCATCACGAAAAACTCATCTTGTGGTCTATCAATAAGGCTTAAAGCCCCAGCCGTTCCTAGCCGTTTGCTCTCGTGAATGTAGCTGATATTTATACCAAATTTATCCCCATTGCCAAAATACTCTTTGATAATCTCTGAGCGGTAATTAACGCATATTGTAAAATTTAGGTATCCATAAGAAGTAAAGCTTTCGATTATGGTTTGTAAAATGGGCTTTGGCCCTACATGGAGCATTGGCTTTGGGATTTTGCTAGTAAGTGGGCGAAGTCTCATACCAAGTCCGCCTGCCATCAATACCACTTGATTTGGCTTTGTTTTGTTTGATTCATAGATATTTTTGATCGCTATTGCTATGCCATTTTGATCTATAATTGGTATGTAGCGGATATTTTTGGCTTTTGCTTTTGTTAGGATAGAAGCTGGGATTATGGGGGAATTTGAGATGATCGGCGTGCGGTAGTATAGGCTCTCAATGCTACTAGTAAGCTCCATTGAATTTAGTAGTCCACGCCTGATATCTCCATCGCTTATCGTGCCTAGGAGCGCTCCATTTTCATCTACGACCAAAGCCATTTGTAAAGCACCATTGTTTATTATCTTTAATGCCTCTTTGATCGTGCTATTTGGGCTTAGTTTTATAGAGTTTATATCCATAATATACCCTTTTTGCTCATAGGGCAATACCCCCCCCAATCTCTCATACTATATCCTTAAATTTTTTTACTGTTATGCCTTTTAAATTTATATTTTTTAGCACCTTTATTATGGCTTTGCTAGGTTTTGAGTTGCCATATGGATTTTGCTTTTTTTGGACTATTTTTTGAAATTTTGAAGTGTAGGCTAGTTTTATCGCTTTTAAAATTTGAGATTTAATCGGCTTAGTATCGATGACGCTTAAAGCCTTTAATCTACCATCTTGCCTAGAGCCTACATTTATAGTAGCAACCCCTAAGCTTGGGGCTTCTAAAAGACCGCTTGAGCTATTGCCTAAGATTATATCTACATATTTTAAAGCACTTAAATACCTTAAGCTACCCAAAGAGGCAAAGGCGATGGAGTTTGGGTGGGATTTGACATACTCATCTATCATTTTATTTATAGCCATTCCACCAGCATCGCTATTGGCTTTGGTAAAGATGATATTTGTATCTTTTAGCTCACTTAGGGCTTTTAAAATCTCTTTAAAGTCATCTTGACTATCCTTTTTTGTAGTGAGTGGATGGTATGTAACTAAGATATTTTTCTTATTTAATTTAAATTTGATTGAGTCTTGAAATTTTCTTTTGCTTAAAAGCTTTAATCTTTTGATATTTTCAATCCCCATTCCACCGACATTAAATATAAATTTAGGATCCTCTCCTAGCTGAGCCACCCTTTTAGCATACTCTTTGGTTGCGGTAAAATGGATATTTGCCATCTTAGTAATGCTATGTCTAAACGCTTCATCTATCGCTCCAGCACTTAGCTCACCACCATGAATATGAGCTATAGGAATTCCAAGTACCAAAGCAGCCGCCGCAGCACAAAATATCTCATATCTATCACCCAAAACAACCACAATATCAGGGCTAAGCTCACTTAAGGCTTTGCCAATTTTGCTAATAGCTTCACCCATTGATTTACACACGCCAAGAGCGTCATTGGAGAAATTTAATATATCTACTTTTTTATCGATATTAAACTCATTTTGAATTTCTAAATATGTATTGCCATATTCGCTTCTTAGATGGCTACCTGTAACTACTAGCTGAAGTCTTAGACTATCACTAATGCTAAGCTCACTAATAAGCCAATATAATAGCCCATACTCAGCCCTAGAGCCTGTAATTACACAAATTTTTCTCATATTATCTCATCTTTTTTATAATCTTTTTTAGCTATTTGCCCTATGACTTTATCCCATTTCATCGGACTTATGCCAATTAGAAGGCTTCTTTTGGTGGTGATATTTTGCTCATTTAAAATTTCCCCCTTAATAATATCACGCTTTGCTACTATGGATTTTCTAACGATATTGATATTTTCAATCTCGCTTGGGCTTGGACGCTTGATACCATCGCCTAAAGAGGCCTCCATAGCCCTAATCCCATCTACCATCATTTTTAGCTCATTTGGCTCTGAACTAGCTTTGTGATCTGGGCCATTTTGAGTTTTATCAAGTGTGAAGTGCTTCTCTATCACGCTAGCGCCAAGGGCAACAGCCCCAATAGGCACATAAATCCCCAAAGTGTGATCGCTATAGCCAAATTTAACCCCAAATTCCGCCCCAATGCTATTCATCGCTTTTAAATTCACATCACAAAATGGGGTTGGATACTGCGTATTGGCGTGTAAAATCGTGATATTTTCTAGCTTTGTATATTGCGTAAGAATGCTTAAAGCATCGCCTATTTCACTCATTGTCGCCATACCAGTTGAGAGAATTATCGGTTTTTGAAATTTAGCTATGGTGCGAAGTAGGGGTAAATTTGTAATCTCCCCACTTGGAATTTTAAAACTCTTAATCCCAAGCTCATAGAGCATATTAGCTGAGTCTATATCAAAAGCCGTAGATAAAAAGTCAATCCCAAGGCTTTTAGCGTGTGAGATTAGCTCAACATGGTCATCATAGCTTAGCTCAAGGGCTTTTAGCATATCATATTGACTTTGGTTGGCATTTGTAGTTTGCTTTTGATAACTAGCTTTTAAAGCCGTTTTACTAGCTAAATTCTCAGCCTTAAAAGTTTGAAATTTCACCGCATCTGCTCCAGCCCTGTAAGCCTCATCTATCAAGGCTTTAGCGATATCTAAACTGCCATTGTGATTTACCCCTGCTTCAGCTATTATATATACTTTTTGCATAGTTTTACTCAAAATCGCTAAATTCTAAAGGCTTGGCAAATTTAAGATCTTTTGTGGCTCTTTTGCCTATTACTTCATCATAATATTTAGGGTGTAAGCCTTGAGCTGGGCGAATGGAGCGTATATTTTGTGGGGTTAAAATTTCCCCTTTTTTAATATCTTTTGTTACAAAAAGCGATCTAGCATATTTGCGATTTTTCTCATCAAAGCTATAATCTACCTTGCCTAGAGCCTTATAGGCATTTTTGACTGCTTTTGCCATGGCGCTAAACTCATCATAATTAAGAGAAAATCCGCTATCTTCACCGCCTAAGGCTCTATCAAGTGTGAAGTGCTTCTCTATCACACTAGCCCCAAGGGCAACAGCGCAAATTGGCACCTCTAGGCTCATTGAGTGATCGCTTAGACCAACTTTAACGCCAAGTGGGCTAAATCTAGCTACCATATCAGCTATGGTGGCAATATTCATATCCTCTATCTTAGCTGGATAATCAGAAGTGCATTTAAGAATGGTTATATCATTGTTTCCGACACTTTTACAAGCTTCAATTGCCTCATAAATTTCTTCAATTTCAGATACCCCAGTTGAGATAATCATAGGCTTTTTATGCTTTGCTGCGTAGCGAATAAGCGGATAATCCATCGCTTCAAATGAGGCTATTTTATACCTACTTACATTGATACTTTCTAAAAAATCAACAGCACTAAAATCAAATGGAGTGCTAAAAAACTCAATCCCAATCTCATCAGCATAAGCCTTAAGCTCGCCTTGCCACTCCCAAGGGGTATAGGCCTTTTGATAAAGCTCATACAGGCTCTGCCCAGCCCAAAGCTCATCATCTCTAGTCATGAAAATCTCATCCCTAGAATCAATCGTGATGGTATCGGCGGTGTAGGTTTGAACTTTGATAGCATCGGCACCTGCATCTTTAGCGGCTTTTATGATTTTAAAGGCTAAATTCTTATCACCGCAGTGGTTTGCTGACATTTCAGCTATAACAAATGGATTCATATCAACTCCAAATTTAATTTTATAGATTTTATCCAAAAAATCCAAAATTATAGCTTGTAAGCCAAAATAATACCAAATTTAAATAGTATTTTGATTTTTGGCTATTTGGATGGGAGTTTAGGGGTGAATTTATGATATTTTATAGACTAATGGAATTTGAATTTCTATGGTTTTATCATATTTTGGAAAGTGCTTTGACGCATCTAAAATAGTGGTTAATGCGGCGTCGTTTAATATCTCATATGGTGAGCCTTTTATAATTTTAAGAAATTTAAGCTTCATATCCTTAGTCCATGTGAATTTCACCACAACTTCGCCTTGCTGTCTTAATTTTCTAGCCATTCTAGGATATCTATGCTCTTTATCAATTGCCGATTTTATCGCAGCTAAGAATGGATGATTGGTTGAATTTGAGATATTAAAGCTCTCTATTTGCTCGGCTGAATTAACTTGAGCCAAAGGGGCTTGAGAGTTAGCACTTGTCGTAGCCATCTGTGCTACTTGCTCTGGTATTGGCTGTGTAGCTGGTTTTATAGCTTGTTTTGGTCTGTGTCTTGGCTTTTTTATTGGTGGCTTTTTGATTGCTTCAAGTGGCTTAGTAATTGGCTCTATTATAGGCTTGATATTGTGAGTTGGGGCGGGACTGGCTTGTTTGGATGGGGCTTGGATAATCTGGCTTAAAGATATGCTATTATCATTGCTAATAGATGGAGTAATGGGCTTTAATAGATTTAACCCAAGCCAAAGAAACGGCAAAAACAGTATAGTAGTTAGACAAAATGATTGTGTTTTGGTTGAATTTAAGATATATCTCATTATTGCGCTCTTTCTGTGATGATAGCGAAATTTTCGTGATGATTTAATTTTAATATATCTATGACTTTGACAAAACTATCAAATTTCGCCTCTTTATCGCTTTTTAGCTCTACTATTGTATCCTTTGGCGTGATTGATATTTTATTGCTTAGTTCATCAATGCTAATTTGCGTATCATCAATATAAAATTTATCATCTTGGTCTATTATGATGGTTAATTTCTCCTTAGACTCAAGCGGTTTAGCAGAGCTAGCACTTGGCAAATCTACTTTGATTTTACCACTTGCGATAAAGGTTGAGATGCTTAAAACCATCGCTAAGACAACTAAGATAATATCGATAAATGGGATGATATTTAGCCCTTCGTTTTTAGGTAATTTAATCAAGATTCTATCCTATTTTGATATTTGCTAGATATCAAATTCACACCTCGCAAAAGATAGTTATAAGCTATCAAGCTAGGAATTGCTACTAATAGTCCAAGCGCAGTTGCTTTAAGCGCTAACGAAAGACCCAAAACCACACTTTTAACATCAATAGTAGCTGAAATGCTCATATCATAAAAGCTAATCATAATCCCAATAACGGTGCCTAAAAGTCCGACATATGGGGCATTTGAGTAGATTATATATAGAGTAGTGAGATTGTAGCTTAGGGCGTTATCTAGCTCGGTTTGATTTTGATAATTATCTATATCAACTCTTTTTAAAAACAAAACTCTCTCAATAACACACCAACACGCCACAAAAGCCATAATCCCAAGCGTGGCAAATATTATATGATCTATATACTCTTTTAAAAATTCCATTTAAATCTCCAATTTTTTTGATAATTATACTCAAAATAACTTTAAATTAATATTATAAAAATAGGAGATTTAAGCGATAAGATATATAAAAAATATTAAAAATTTTCTTTAATTATTTAATAATTATTATCAAATATTTACTACTTCTAAATTTAATATCATTGCTTAATAGCTACCAAATCACTATTTAATCGCATCTCTAGCAACTTTTAATATAATAAAAATTATAAAGAGCGGATTATTTTAATAAATTTTGATAATATGAAATTAACCAAGGAGTATTTAAAATCTTATGAGCCTTTTACAAGCAGAGCAACACATATGAGTATGGACTTTAAAAGATGGAGCGACATTATGGTTTGAATAGATATTTTAAATCAAATTCAAACTTTTGTATAATTTCTCCATAAAAGGAGATATTATATATTTAAGAATTGTATTTATCGTAATTATACTACTTTGTATCATTGCTATAACGCCTTGTCATTAAAATTCGCAATAATATTTTTTAAATAGTTTGAATCTTTGATGAAATCATCTAAATTCTCTTTACTATCTTTGATTGTCTCAATGGCTAAAAACTCCCCACCAACCAAAAGAGATAAAACCCTATCAAGCTCGATATTTCCATCTCCAAAATGCAAATGAGCATCAAATTTAGACTTCACATCATTATCGCTAATATGATAAATTCTAGGCTTTAGCTCGTTTAATTTAGCGATATAATCATATGGATTTAACCCTTGAAAATTCGCACTACAAAGCGCATGTCCCGCATCAAGACAAAAATCACACCCAACTTCATCTAAAATACGCTTAATACTATCAAAATCCGCCCCAACGCAAAAGGCAGTTCCACCCTCCATTGGCACGATATATGGTTTATTTTCTATAGCAAATTTGAGATCTTTTATCATTTTCATCTGCCTTATACTCTCTAAAAGCTCTCCACCAATACCTGGATGAAATATCGTATATAGGGCTTCAAGCTCATTACTATATATCTTGACCTCTTCGCATAAATTTAAATTATAATTAAGCTTATTAGGATTAGAAAAATCAAGCCCACTACTAAAATGCGGAGCGTGAATGGCAAATTTAACCCCACAATTCCTAGCTAGGCTCTTCCACTTTGCTATCATATCAAGGCTATTTGGCACAGCGTAAAGCTCGATATAATCATATACTCCACGCTCAAATAGCTCTTTGGCTGGTGATATATAATTCTCATTTAAACTCCAAAGTTTTAAGCCGATTTTATAACTCATTTTTAACCTTAAATTTGATTTGTGCCATATTCCAATCCTCCATTGTATCAATATCTTGAGCTAGGGATTCATCTATTATGTATGGCATGATATTATCGCTATTAATATTTGAAGTTTTATGGAAATAAAACATACCCGCATCGTGATACATAGGCTCTAAATCCTGACTTCTTTTTAAAGCATTTTGTGGCTCATTATAGCGTAAAAAGCCATCTACAATTCTAAATGCCCTTTGGATAGGAAAGCTAAATTTAACCACTGGAGTAAGCCCATCAGCACCGCTAGATATAAATTTATCATACGCATCACGCAAAATATCCCCATTTAAAAATGGCACACAAGGATAGACGCAGCATATCACGCTTGGATTTTTGCCAAGACTCCTATACTTATCAACCACCTCTATTAAGACATCATTTGTAGTGGCGTAATCATCTGAGTTTTTAATCGATCTCATAAATGGCACTTTAGCACCAAGATTTTTGGCTATACTTGCTATCTCATCATCATCTGTTGAGACCATAATCTCATCGAAGATATTTGCTTTTATACAAGCATCTATGGCATAAGCTATCATTGGCTTACCCATAAATTCCTTAATATTCTTGCGTGGAATTCGCTTTGAGCCGCCTCGTGCGGTAATTATGGCTAGATTTTTCATTTTCTTTCTTTTATATAAATTTTTGATTTATAGCCCTAAATCTTTTTCATCTATTAGCGTAGGCACGCCACGCACAGCACCAGTAGCATAAATTTTATCTACTTGAGATTTAAATTGGCTCACCCTTTTATCGCTGATATTTTGTGGCTCTTTTGCATCAGGCAAGAAGTATTTTCTTAATATTGCGATCTTGCTTGCGTCATCTTTAGCATCTTTAACTTCATCTAAGATAGCGATTGATTTTTTAATAGCTGGTATCCCATGCGATGCTACCGGTGCTAGAATAACTTTTAAATTTGAGTTTTTAAGTTTATTTTCTATTAATTCTAAATCTTGACGACAATATGGACAATCAGGATCGGTAAATAGATATTTAACTTCTTTATCTTTATCATTTCCAAGAGTGATAATGCTATCTTTTGGCAGTGATTTTATCACTTTTCCAAGAGATTTGCTAGCCTCTTTTAGAGCGATTTTATTTTGTTCGTTTTCAAAATTTGCCAGATAACTAAACCTATTTTTGACATCTATAATATCAGGAAAAATATATTTTCCATCGCTATAAAGTGCCGTATAAACGCTATTTTTTCCATCGCTCATTTTAATTTTGATCTCTTCGTAATTTGTATTTGGTAGATTTTTGCGTGATTCAATAGAGTATTTTAAATTGCTATTGCCGCCTTTGACAATCTCTAAAATTTCAGACTCGCTTAAAGCACCAAATAGCAAACTAGAGCTTAAAACCGATGTTATGGCTATCTTTTTCATTGTGATATATCCTTATATAAAATTGATAATAATTATATGGTTAAATTTTAAATAAAAATCAACAATTTTTAGCATAATTTTTTAAGAATTAACTCTTCATAATGTGAAATTTTATTACTTTTTGTAACACTTATTTAAAATTTTTTTGGAATTTTTATATAAAATTTTATTATAAATTTAACTATTTATATTAATCATATTTTCGTTTAAATAGCTTTTAAACCCCATTCTATCATTTAAAAAAGATTAAAATTATCTTAAATAAAATAAGTAAATTTTATATTTAATAAAAATAATTGTAAATGAGTGATTTTATCAAGTTAAAAAATTTATTTTTTATTTACTTTCAATTACTATATTACTCATCGCAAACTAAATTTTGTAAGGAGTTTTTTATGAAAGGTACATTACTTTTAGGTTCTGTATTAGTTGCTACATCTGTATTTGCAGCTAGCGATGCTGATCTTTTAAAAGCTGCTAAGGATGCTGGTTTAAGAGCACTTCCAACCACACAAGCGCAAGTTGATGAGTTGCTAAAAGAGATAGGTGTAAAGCCAAATAAATTTAGCGAAGCAAAAGCTGAACTTGGTAAAAAGCTATATTTTGAACCACGCCTATCAAAAAGCGGTATAATCAGCTGTAATACATGCCACAACCTAGGTCTAGGTGGAACTGATGGTATTGCTGCTGCTGTAGGCCACAAATGGACGATAAATCCGCATCATCTAAATAGCCCAACAGTTTATAACTCTGTGCTAAATACAACTCAATTTTGGGATGGTCGTGCTATGACTTTAGTAGATCAAGCCAAAGGTCCTATCGAGGCTGAACCAGAGATGGCAACTCCAGCTAAATTAGCTGTAGAGAGAATTAGCTCACTTCCTGAATATCAAGCTGAATTTAAAAAAATATACAAAGATGGTATAACATTTGATAATATAGCTGATGCGATTGCAAGTTTTGAAAGAACCCTTCTTACTCCATCTAAATTTGATAAATTTATGAATGGCAACTTAAAAGCTCTAAATAAAGCTGAAAAACAAGGCTTACAAACTTTCATTGATAAAGGCTGTGTTACTTGTCATACTGGCGTAAATCTAGGTGGCTCTATGCAAGCATTTGAAGTAGCTGGTAAATATAAATTTGCTAATGTTGGCGACTTTAAAGGTGATGCAAATGGTATGGTTAAAACTCCTACTTTAAGAAATGTAACAGAGACTGCTCCATACTTCCACAATGGTGCTATTTGGAAGCTTGAAGAGGCTGTAAAAGAGATGGGAAGCGTCCAATTGGGTATAGAAATTAGCGATGCTGAAGCAAAAAGCATTATTACTTTCTTAAATGCTCTAACAGGCGAAAAACCAAAAGTTATCTATCCACAATTCCCAGCAAGCACAGAAGCTACTCCAAAACCAGAGCTATAAATAATTCATTCGCTCCATATTTTGGAGCGAACCATATAAATTTACCTCTTATTATTAAAATTTTGTAATTTAATTAATTTATTGTTTATATATTAAAAAATTTAATTAATTTTTTAATATATAAACAATTAAGTTTATTATAGATATAATCAAAATCACTTTAATATTTTAGGAGAATTTACCATGTATAAAAAACTATTTTTGGCTACAGTTATGAGCGTTGCTACAACACTTTGTGCTCATCAGGTTGTTACTCAAAATGTAGGCACAAATAAATTTGAAGTAAAATTTTGGGCTCACGGAGATTTCTCTCCATATAAATCAAATCAGCTAATAGATGCTAAAGCATATGATGAGAGCTTAAAAGAGATTAAAACTGGTATTAATTATCATTTTGGAGAAAATAAAACTCCAGAAGTACTTACCGCTGCAAAGCCAGCTATAATAGCAAGTGCATTTGATGCTGGATACTGGGTGGAAAGTGATAAAGGCGGAGACTTTATAGATGGTGGAAAAAACTCAGTAAAAGGCGTAGTATTTTCAACTTCTAGGAGTGTTAAATTAGGTAAAACATATTTTTCATGGAATCAAAATTTAGTATCCCCAATTGGGTTAAAATTAGAAGTTATAGCTTTAAGCAATCCATTTAAATTAAAAATTGGAGATTATCTTCCTGTGCTTGTATTAAAAAATGGAGAGCCTATAGAGGGTATTGGTTTTGAAGTTGGCAAAGAGAAGAGCAAGAGTGTTACGAATAAATTTGGCATAGCTCAAATCGAGATAAAAGAAAAAGGACTAAATGTAATTGCAGCTATAGATAGCGAACAAGAGTTAAATGATCCAAATGCAAATACCTTGCTTTTACAAAGTTCTATATCCTTTGAGTTAAAATAATGAAATTTATATTATTAATATTTCTATGTGTTATTTTTGGCTTTGCCCACGGTGTTAGTTATACTGTTAATGATGGTAAAGCCATCATAATATCAGCAAATTTTACTCAAAATACTCCAGTTGCGTATGGTAAAATAGATATTTACGAAGGTGATTCGGCTATAGCCTTACTTCATGGTCAAACTGATTCTTATGGCAAATTTGCATTTTTACCACCAAAATCTGGGATTTATCGTATAGAACTTACTGCTTTTAGTGATCATGGCGAACATAAGAGTGAGTTTAGTGTGACTGTGAATGATGATTTTAGTGTGGAAAAATACGATGAATTAGCTTATGTAAAATATCAAGGAGTATTAAGCGTTATAGGGGTTTTGTTTGGCATATTTGGAATTTTAGTATTGGTAAAACATAGAAAATTTAAAAAATTAGATAAAGTTAATATTTCTTGATTAACCAATGAGTAGGTTTTGATTTTAAATTTATTTTTCAGCTTGAATTTATATAGTTTAAAGTATAATCACGCCTTACAACCAAATAAGCCCCATAAATTTCTTTAGCAAATTTAGCCTAAGAATGCTTATTGGTCTTACCAAAATATAAAGGATAGTTTGATGTATGCAATTATCAAACACGGCTCAAAACAGTATAAAGTTAGTGAAGGCGACTTCCTAAATTTAGATCATTTTGAAGCTGAAGCAAAGTCAATTGTTGAAATCACTGAGGTTTTAGCAGTTAATGATGGCAATTTAAAGGTAGGTGCGCCGTTTGTAAGTGGTGCAAAAGTTGTTTTAGAAGTAGTATGCGAAGGTAAAGATAAAAAAGTTGTTATCTATAAAAAACGCAGAAGAAAAGACTCAAAATTAAAACGCGGTTTTAGAAGAGAATATACTCGCGTAAAAGTTACAAGTATCAAAGCCTAAGGAGTAAAGTATGGCACACAAAAAAGGTCAAGGCTCAACCCAAAATAACCGTGATAGTATCGGTCGTCGTTTAGGTGTTAAAAAATTTGGTGGCGAGTTCGTAAGAGCTGGAAATATCATCATTCGCCAAAGAGGCACTGCTACTCATCCAGGCAATAATGTAGGTATGGGTAAAGATCACACTATATTTGCATTAGTTGATGGCTTTGTAAAATTTGAAAGAAAAGATAAAGATAGAAAAAAAGTTTCTGTCTATCCAGCCGCATAATTTAAGCCCCAAATTTGGGGCTTTTCTTTTTAATTTTCTTCTTATTAACCTTGAAATAAAGGGATATTCAAATGTTTATAGATAGCGTAAATTTTAGCGTAAGTAGTGGCAAAGGTGGTGCTGGATGTGCTAGTTTTCGCCGTGAAAAGCATGTTTTATTAGGTGGGCCAGATGGTGGCGATGGCGGAAATGGTGGAGATGTATATTTCATAGTTGATAATAATACCCACACACTAGCTAATTATAAGGGCAAAAGGGTTTTAAAAGCTCAAAATGGTCAGCCTGGACTTCCTAGAAATATGAGTGGTAAAAAGGGGCAAAGCCTTGAATTAATCGTTCCACCTGGGACTATTGTCTATGATAATGATAGTGGCGAGATGTTGCTAGATTTAACAACGCAAGGTCAAAAAGAGCTATTTTTGGTAGGTGGAAAGGGCGGACTTGGAAATGTTCATTTTAAAACAAGCGTAAATCAAGCTCCGACAAAGGCTCAGCCAGGACTTGCAGGTCAGATGAGAAATATCCGCTTAGAGCTAAAGCTAATAGCCGATGTTGGTTTAGTAGGATTTCCAAATGTAGGCAAATCTACGCTAATCTCAACCATATCAAATGCAAAACCGCAAGTAGCAAATTATGAATTTACCACCCTTACTCCAAAGCTAGGTCTTGTAGAAGTTGATGAATTTAATGGATTTGTGATGGCTGATATACCAGGGATTATAGAGGGTGCTAGCGATGGTAGAGGGCTTGGGATACAATTTTTAAAGCATATTGAAAGAACAAAAATTTTGCTTTATATGATAGATTTAGCAAATTATCGCTCACTCAAAGAGCAGTTTGAAACCCTAAGAGCTGAAATAGAGAAATTCTCACCACTTCTAGCTAAAAAAAGCTACGCCATAGCCTTGACAAGGGCTGATGTGGCCTACGATATTGATGAGAAAATTCAAGATTTTATGAGTGAGTTTGGTTTTATGGCTAAGCAAGATGGCTATAAAATCGATATTTCTCTTCCATATTTTGTAATGCCAATTTCAAGTGTGAGTAATGAGAATATAAAAGAGCTTAAATTTAGGCTTTTAGAGATGCTTGATTTGAAATTTAGTTAATTTTATTCTAAAAAATAGTAGTGATAAATTTGTTTTAGTAAATTTTGTATTTTGTAAAGAAATATAAAATATGATATTTTGGTATAAAAGCGGTATTTACTGCTTTTATTCTCTAACCAAATTTTTAAGCCAAAAATAGTATAATCACGAAATTTATTTTTGAATTTAAGGCAATAATTGATGAAAAGAGTGGTTATAAAAGTAGGCTCCCATGTCTTAAGCGATGAGGGTTCAATCAATCAAAATAGGATAGATAATCTTTGCCAATTTCTAAGCGATTTAAGTGATAAATTTGAGGTAATACTAGTTAGTAGCGGTGCAATTAGTGCTGGTCAAGCTAAATTTAATCTACCAAGAACAAGTGTTGTAAATAAGCAAATTTTGTCTAGTTTAGGGCAGCCATATCTAATGGAAATTTACTCTAAATCGCTATCAAAATATGGTAAAATGGCGGCTCAAATTTTGCTTACTGCTGGGGATTTTGACTCTAGAAAGATTACAAATCATGCCAAAAATGTCATCAATGGCTTGCTTGAAAATAAAATTTTACCAATTATAAATGAGAATGACTCCACAGGGATTAGCGAGATAGTTTATGGCGATAATGATAGGCTCTCAAGTGCGGTGGCGTATTATTTTGACGCTGATTTATTGGTGATATTAAGCGATATAGATGGATATTATACAGCCGATCCAAGCATGGATAAGAGTGCGACAATTCGCCAAGTTGTAAATAATATAGATGAATCAGAGCTAATCAAAATTTCTCAAACAGGCTCAAAGCACGGCACCGGTGGGATAACCACAAAGCTTTTAGCGGCTGATTTTTTGATGAAAAATGGAAAAGATATGTTTTTAGCTAGTGGATTTGATCTTAGCGTGGCTAGGGAGTTTCTTTTAAATTCAAATCAAATTGGTGGGACAATTTTTAAGGCAAAAATATGAAAAATATCGTTTTTATGGGAACCCCAAGTTATGCTAGTAGAATTTTAAATGAAATTTATAAAGCTAGATTTAATATCCTTGCTATCTATACTCAACCAGATAAGCCAGTTGGTAGAAGTGGGAGCTTAACTCCGCCAGATGTGAAAAAATTGGCTATAAATTTAGGGCTTGATAGCGTAGTTTATCAGCCAAATTCGCTTAGAGATGATGGGGTAAAAGAGCATATTGAGTCGCTAAAGCCAGATTTTATAGTTGTAGCAGCTTATGGGCAGATTTTGCCAAAAGAAATTTTAGATATTTCGCCTTGTATAAATCTTCACGCTTCTTTACTTCCAGATTATCGTGGTGCCTCGCCTATACAATCAGCAATTTTAAACAAGCAAAGCCTAAGTGGCGTAACGGCTATGAAGATGGATATAGGGCTTGATAGTGGGGATATTTTGGCCTATAGTATTCTTGATATAGGGCAGATGAACTCATATGAATTGTTTGAAAAATTAAGCGATATGGCAGCAAATTTAACTATTAAAGTATTAAATGAGTATGATAATATCAAACCAATTAGCCAGTTTAATGCCCTTAGTTCGAAGTGTAAAAAGATCAAAAAAGATGATGGATTAGTAAATTTAGAGGTTGAAACTGCTAGTGAGATTTGGGCAAAATTTTTAGCATATTATGGTTGGCCAGGAATTTTTACTAAAGATGGAGTTAAGATTTTAGATATGGAAATTTCTAGCTTAAATGGTGAAGTTGGAGAAATTTTAAGCTTAAATGATGATGGATTTGTGCTTGGGGTAAATGGCGGTAGCATATTTATCAAGACTTTACAAGCTGCTAGTAAGAAGCCAGTAAATGCAAGAAGCTATTTAAATGGTAAAAGGATTGGTCTTGGAGATAGAGTATCTTTGTGAGTGTGAATCTACTCAAACTTATTTAATTGATGGGATAAAATCGCTTAAAATATCTCCACCATATGCTATTGTCGCAGATAGACAAAGCCAAGGTATAGGCAGTAGGGCAAATAGCTGGGAGAGTCCAAAGGGCAATTTATATCTAAGTTTTGCTATAGATGAGAGTGAGCTTGTAGATGATCTAGAGCCTGCATCAGCTAGTATATATTTTGCTTTTATTTTAGTTTTAGCCCTAAGGGATAGAGGCTCAAAGCTTTGGCTAAAGTGGCCAAATGATATTTACCTTGGTAGTCGCAAAATAGCAGGTATCATCACTACTAAGATTAATAGCATCTACATATGCGGTATAGGTTTAAATTTAAAATACTCTCCACACTACGCAGATTGCCTAGATATAGCACTTGATAGAGATGATATAATAGATTTATACTTTAAATTTTTAAGTGCCAAGCCAAAATGGAAGCAAATTTTTAGCAAATATTTGGTAGAATTTGAGTTATCAAAGAGTTTTTACATACATTTAGATGATAAGCAAGTAAGCTTAAGTGAGGCCAAGCTACAAAGTGATGGCTCAATAATAATAAATGATAAAAAGGTATATTCAGCAAGATGAGTGAGATTATAACCATTGCTAATCAAAAAGGCGGGGTAGGTAAAACTACTACTGCTGTGAATTTGGCGGCCTCTTTGGCTGTAGCCGAAAAGAGAGTTTTGCTACTTGATATTGACCCACAAGCCAATGCGACAACTGGCTTGGGATTTAAAAGAAGTGATTATGAGTTTAATATCTACCATGTATTAACAGGTAGAAAAAATATAAATGATATAGTTTTAAAAACAGAGCTAAAAATGCTTGATATCGCCCCATCAAATATTGGTTTAGTAGGGATTGAGCAAGAATTTAGCGAACAAAATAGAGATTATAAAACCATATTAAAAAATAAGCTTGCCGCAATCCGTGATAGCTATGATTATATAATAATTGATAGCCCGCCAACTCTTGGGATTTTGACTATTAATGCGCTTACTGCAAGTGATAGCGTTATTATCCCAATTCAGTGTGAATTCTACGCTATGGAGGGCTTAGCTCAAATTTTTAACACCGTAAAAGTAATAAAAGAGACGATAAATCCAAAGCTAACAATAAAAGGATTTTTGCCTACAATGTATAGCGCGCAAAATAATCTCTCTAAGGAGACTGTGGCTGATCTTAAAAAGCACTTTAGAAATAAATTATTTAAGGCTGAAAATTGCGAAGATGGGTTTGTCATTATCCCTAGAAATGTCAAATTAGCCGAGAGCCCAAGCTTTGGTAAGCCAGTGATTTTGTATGATATTAAATCAAGTGGCTCACAAGCTTATCAAAATTTAGCTCACTCTATAATGGGGTAGATTATGGCACTTGGTAGGGGACTAGATTCTATTTTAGGTGATGTAGAACAGGCGTATAATAAGGAGTTAAATAAAGAGTTAGTAGCTGAGATTGATATTGATAAAATCAAGCCAAATCCATTTCAGCCTAGAAAAAACTTTAGCGATGAAGCCTTAAAAGAGCTTAGCCAAAGCATTGAAAGACATGGATTAATACAGCCTATAATCGTCATTAGAGATGGTGATGATTTTACGCTAATTGCTGGGGAGAGACGCCTAAGGGCTAGCAAGTTACTTGGACTTAGCAAGATTAAGGCAATTGTAGCTAGTATTGCAGATAAAAATTTAAGAGAATTAGCACTAATTGAGAATATCCAAAGAGAAAATCTAAGCCCAATAGAGTTAGCCAACTCATATCAAGAGCTAATTAATGATTATAAAATCACTCAAGAGGCACTTTCAACTATAGTTAAAAAGAGCCGAACGCAAATTACAAATACTCTTAGACTTTTAGGGCTTGATGAATATACAAAAAAATTGATAGATGATGGCAAAATCACTCAAGGTCACGCTAAGATAATGGTAGGCCTTAATAGCGATAATCAAAAGCTAGTTGCTGATACTATCATGGGACAAAAATTAAGCGTAAGAGATACTGAAAATTTAGTAAAACGACTAAAAACAACCACTCAAAACAAAAAGATAAAAAGCGATTTAAAAGATGTAGAAAATTTAAATTTACTCAAAGATTTAATAGAAAATTTTGGTATAAAATGTAAGATAAATGGTCAAAAATTGATATTAAATTTAAATGATAGTAAAAAAATAGATAATATGATAAAAATAATTCAAAAAATTCAGTAGAATTTATTTTTTAATATTGTAAAATATCGGACTAGTTTTAATGAAATTACATAAGGAGAAGTGATGCTACAGATAGATCCGCCGTTGTTGCTGATTACTTTAGTAATCTTTTTAGGGCTTATCTTTGTGCTAAATTCTATTCTCTACAAGCCATTGCTTGGTTTCATTGATGATAGAAATAGATCTATCAAAAATGATGAAGAGAGCGTTAGTAAAAATGCTAGCGATGTTGGAAATTATGAAGCTCAGATAGATAAGATACTAAATGACGCTAGGGCAGAAGCACAAGCCAAAAAGCATGCTGCTTTAAGCGAAGCTAAAGAGAAAGCTGCTACAAAAATCGCTATCAA